>JBOGXY010000166.1:0-6389 GCA_050696495.1 Solirubrobacteraceae bacterium | reverse complement strand
GCCCTGCAACTGCCCCCGGGGCCGCGGATGCCGCGAGCGCTGCAGACAGCCATCTGGATGCGCAAGGCGCAGTGGTTGATGGACACCTGCCAGGCTCGCTTTGGCGACATGTTCACGTTGAAGATCGCCAACGAAGGCACATGGGTGTTCACCTCCGATCCCGACGCGATCAAGCAGGTGTTCACCGGCGATCCGCGCCTTCTGCACGCGGGCGAGGCCAACCGCATCCTGCTGCCGGTGCTCGGAGACAACTCGGTGCTGCTGCTCGACGACGAGCGTCATCTCTCTCAGCGCAAGTTGTTGTTGCCGCCCTTCCACGGCGCTCGCATGCAGCGCTACGGCGAGCTGATGGGCGAAGTAGCAGGCGAGGAGATCGAGCACTGGCCGTTGGGGGAGACCTATCCGCTGCGCCCGCGCATGCAGGAGCTGACGCTCGAGATCATCCTGCGCGCCGTCTTCGGTGTCACCGAGGGTCCGCGCATGGCGCTGCTGCGCGAGCGCTTGCGGCACTTCCTCGATCTGTCCACCAGCCCGGTGAACATGGCCGTTCTCGGCGTGCTGGGCCCCGATCGCTTTCAGCGCTTCCCGCTGTATCGCCGCGAGATGGATGCCGTCGACGCTCCCATCTACGAGGAGATCTCCGAGCGTCGCGGCGCCGGCGACCTGGCCGGGCGCGAGGACATCATGTCCTTGCTGCTGCAGGCCACACACGAGGACGGCTCGCCGATGAGCGATGTCGAGGTTCGCGACGAGCTGATGACCTTGCTGGTGGCCGGTCACGAGACGACCGCCAACGCGCTCTCGTGGGCGATCGAGCGCCTGTGTCGCCATCCGCAGAAGCTCGAGCGTCTGCGCGCGGAGGCCATTGCCGGTGGCGAGACTCCGTATCTGAAAGCGGTCGTGCAGGAGACGCTGCGTCTGCGCCCGGTGATCTCGATCGTGCTGCGCAAACTGGTCGAGCCGATGGAGATCGGCGGCCGGATGTTGCCGGCCGGCGTCTCGATCGTGCCCTCGATCTACCTTGTGCAGCGCCGCGCCGACATCTACGAGCGCCCGGAGGAGTTCATACCCGAGCGTTTCCTTGAGGCCGAGGGCGGCAAAGCGCCGGGCACCTACACCTGGATCCCCTTCGGCGGCGGTGTGCGCCGTTGCCTGGGCGCCGCCTTCGCGCAGTTTGAGATGGAGACGGTCCTGCGCGAGCTGGTCTTGCGTCGCGACCTGGCCCCGGTGCGCCCCGCTTCTGAGGCGGTCAAGCGCCGCGCGATCACCGAGACCCCGCAGCGCGACACCGAGGTGGTCGTATCCGCGCGCTCCGGCGGGCCTAGCGCCGCAAGTGCGGCGAACGACGGCGATGACGCATCGCCCGTGGCTGGGCGCGAGGCCGGAGTGCTCGTCGCTTGAACATTTCGCGCGGCCCCCGGAAGGGGACCCGCCCGCCCGGGACCCGCCCGCCTCTCACGCGCGCAGAGCGGCAGGCCTCCACGCGCGCCGCGCTGTTGCGCTCGGCCTCTCATCTGATCTGCCGCCACGGCATGCACGGCGCCTCGATCGATGCGATCGCCTCTGACGCGGGCTACACCAAGGGCGCCTTCTACGCCAACTTCGCTTCCAAGCAGGACCTGTTCCTGACGATGCTCGAGGACAAGTTCGCGACGGCTCTGGCCGACCTGGAAGCGGCCATGCCCGGCGCCGGCATCCCCGCCGAGGAAGCCCACACGGCGGCCGAGCGCTTCCTGGCCTATGCCAACTCCGACCCCGAGTGGTCGCGCCTGCACCAAGAGTTCACGGCACTGGCGGCCCGCGACGTCCACTTCCGCGAACAGATGGCGCTGCGCGTACGCGAGCTACGCGAGCGGATGGCGACGGTGTTCGAGCACTGGGCGGAGTCCTACGGCGTCAAACCGGCGCTAGAGCCGCAAGAGGTGGCGGCGATGACGTTCTTCATGGCCGACGGCTTCCTGATGAACCGCCTGATCGAGCCGGACCTGGATGAGGCTCTGTACCCGAAGATGATCGGCGTGTTCATGCAGGGCCTGTTGGCGCAGGTGGACGACCAAGCCCCGCCTTTTAGTGCGAGCAATCGCCTATCTCGCGACGAAGTTCACGAACGTGGGGTCCGCTGACACGAATGGCGGCACTGGGCACGCGCAACAATGCGCTCTTGATGCTCGCCGCGGCCGAACTGAACTTCGCGATCTCCCAGCACTTCCTCGACGATCGCGGGCAGCGCTCGGGCTTCATCCTGCTCGGAGCGTTCCTTGCCTCGTTTCTGTTCATCCGCACGAGCGCGCGCCTGATCCGCAACCCGAAGATCACCTGGTGGCCGGGCAGCGTGGAAACGAAAGGAGGGCTACACCTGCACCACCTGGTGTGGGGCATCGTGCTGTTGATGGTCTCGGGCTTTCTGAACTTCGTGCTCAAGCCCGGCAGTCCCGGCGAGGAGATACTGGCGGCGATGTTCGGCATCGGCGCCGGCCTGACGCTTGACGAGTTCGCGCTGTGGATCCACCTCGAAGATGTCTACTGGTCAAGCGAGGGCCGCTCCTCGATCGACGCGGTCGTCGTCGCCGCCCTGCTCGGCGGCCTGGTCGTGCTCGGTATTGCACCGTTTGACATCACCAACCGCGCCGCGCCGATCTCCTCGCTGGTGGTCGCGATCGCGATCGACCTGTTCTTCTCCACGATCGCGATCCTCAAGGGCAAGCCGATGCTTGGTCTGCTCGGCGTGTTCCTGCCGCCGATCTCGATCGTGGGAAGCGTGCGTTTGGCATCACCGACATCGCCGTGGGCGCGCCGGCGCTATCCGCCTGACGGTCGGCGCATGGAGCGCTCGAAGACGCGTTTCAAGCGCGTACGCGATCGCCGCCGGCGGGTGATCAACGCGATTGGGGGCGCCCCGAGCCAGCCGGTCGACGCCGGCTGAGGCTCAGGACTGCGGCAGCTTTGAGCTCTTTCGCTTGCCCGAGCGCGCCGAGGGCGGCGGCACCACCGGCCCGATATTCCCGTCGGGCGCCTCGTCCAGGTCGACGATCACCGGAGCGTGATCGCTCGGCCCCGGCCCCTTGCGAGCCTGGCGATCGACCCACGCCGCCTTGACGCGCCGCGCCACCGGGGCGGTGCCGAGCAGCAGGTCGATGCGCATGCCGAAATCCTGGTGGAACATGCCCGCGCGATAGTCCCAATAGGTGAAGATCCGCTCGTCCGGCCAGTGCTCGCGCATGACGTCGTGCAGGCCGACCGCCTCCAATTCGGCCAGCGCGGCTCGCTCAGGGGGCGTGACGTGGGTCTGTCCAACATAGGCTCCCGGATCGAACACATCGGCGTCGGTGGGCGCGATGTTCATGTCGCCGCAGAGAATCGCGTCCGTCGGGCCGCCGCTAACCGCCTCTCGCAGCGCCGCCAACCAGTCGAGCTTGTAGCGGTAGTGCTCTGAGTCGGGAGTGCGTCCGTTAGGCACGTACACGCAGTGAACGCGGATCCCCCCACAGGTTGCGGACACGGCGCGCGCCTCGGGGTCGGGGAAGCCTGGTGCGCCTGGGATGCCGGCCACGACATCCTCGAGCCCCACTCGCGAGAGGATCGCCACGCCGTTCCATTGCGCCTGGCCGTGTGAGGCAGCCGTGTAGCCACGCTCGGCGAGATCGGCGCCGAGCATCTGCTCGAAGGCCTCGTCGGTGAGCTTGGTCTCCTGCAGGCAGAGGACATCAGGTTGGCGTTCGTCTAGCCAGGGCAGCAGTCGCGGCACGCGCTGCTTGACCGAGTTGACGTTCCAGGTGACGACTCGCACGGAGGGAACCGTAGCGGCATTGAAAGTCGCGGCTCGGTGCGGGCGGGAAGGCGGTTTTGCGGGCTGTCGGCGCGGGTAGTCAAGAAGTGCCGGTCGACAAAGGGGTTCAGACGATGCGCTTCCCGATCAGATCAGAGGCAGACGCCTTTCACTTCGCCATCGCGACCGCCCTGCTGGCGGGCGTTGCGGTTCTCATCGGCGCTCTGAGCACCCCACTGGCGGGTCTGATCTCCTTCGTAGTTCTGGCGGCGCTGGCCCTGGGCGCCTATCTCGCCTCGACTGACAGCGAGCGGCGTCGGCCGCTGCAAGAAGCGGCCGAGGCTCCGCACCCTCACAGCGGCGTCCCGGGTGCGAGGCATGTGCTCGTGGTCGCCAACGAGCCTCTGCGCGGCGAGGAGCTGCGCGCGCGGATCGTCGGTGGGCAGGAAGGTCGAGTCGAGCTCGATGTGCTCGCACCGGTGCTCAGCTCGCGCACGCATTTGGCCTACACCGACATCGACCGGGAGATGAGCCGGGCCAGGGAGCGCTTGGAGCGCTCGCTCTCATGGGCGCGGACACAGGGTTTTCTCGCGCACGGTCGCATCGGCGACATGAGCCCGACCGCCTCGATCGAGGACGAGCTGCGCGCGTTTGGCGCCGACGAGGTGATCGTCGTTACCTCCGCTGACGGCGAGGACGGCCAGTGGCAGGAGCGCGACCAGCTGCGGCGCTTGCGCGCGGAGCTCGACGTGCCGATCGTGCAGGTCAGCACAACGGCGCACTCCTCGTGATCTGAGCGCGCGTGAACGCGCGGCTCGGCTAGTAATCTCTCGCGGCGTGTCGATCGCCACGCTGCCGTTTACCACCTCGCACGCGGAATGGATCGGCCTGATCGTGGGTGTGATCAGCCTGATCGGGATCGGTGGGATCCTCTCGAACCTCGTCTGCCATCGCTCGGGCTGCTTTCGCTGGGGGCGCTTTCGCCACGGGCACTACCGGCTCTGTCATGTGCACCATCCGTGCGTGCCCTCCGACGGGAAGATCACCGAGGAGCACATCGCGGCGGTACACGTCTCGGCCGAACACCAAGTGCACGCGACGCATTCGCGCCCGGACTGACTCACAGCTAGGCTGGGTTGCACAGATGCCCTCGTGTACCCACCTCGACAGCGTGCGGATCACCGAACTGCCCGAGTCGGTGCAGGGTTGCGAGGACTGTCTGGCAACCGGCGGCCTGTGGCTGCACCTGCGGATCTGCCTGGAGTGCGGCAAGGTCGGCTGTTGCGACGATTCGCCCAACCGTCACGCTCGCGCACACGCGCAGCAGGCCGCTCACCCGTTGATCCATTCGCTGGAGCCCGGCGAGCGGTGGTCGTGGTGTTTCGTTGACGATGCCGGGCTGATGATCGACAGGGTGCACGGCCAAACCCGCATTCCACCTTCGCCGCTGGGCTGAGCGCGTGGCGGCTCCTCTCAGCCGAGTGCTCTCGAGTTCTCAACTCGAGACGCTCGCCGCCTGCGGTGAGGAGCGAACGGTGCGCCGATGCGCTACATCGCCGTCGAGCGCGAGGCGCTGCGGGGATTGCTCTTCGAGGACGGCTCCCTCTCCGACCTGCTGCTGACCGCATTCGTGGAGCGACGCGAGCTCTTGCAGCAGCGTCAGGGCATCGGCGTTGAGATCGTCGGCTCGCGAACAGACGCCGATTGCCGGCGCCTACTCGAGTTTGCGCGACGCCAGAAGCTGCCGCATTCGTGGATCGAGGGCGACGGTTCGCCGGTCGTTCGACTGCCGGGGGGAGAGGAGCTTGCCAACCCAAGCAACGGTGAGCTCTCGCGCACGCTTGGAGTCGGCCTGCGGCTCGCACCGCGCGAGGAGGTCGATCTGCTCGTGATCGGCGCCGGCCCGGCGGGCCTGGGCGCTGCGGTGTATGGGGCCTCTGAGGGGCTGGACACGCTGGTGGTGGAGAGCACCGCGCTGGGTGGTCAGGCTGGCACCTCGCGGCGGATCGAGAACTACCTCGGTTTCCCGGCGGGTATCAGCGGCGGTGAGTTGACCACCCGCGCCGTCACCCAGGCGCGCAAGTTCGGCGCGAGGATCGCAAGCCCCTACCGTGTGCAGGCGCTCGAACCCGGCGAGGATTGTCACCTCGTCAAGCTCGAGGAGGGCGTCGAGGTGCGAGCACGCTCCGTGCTGCTTGCCACGGGTGCCGAATACCGGCGGTTGCCGGTCGAGGATCTCGAAAGCTATGAGGGCGTCAGCGTGTTCTATGCGGCGGGCCCGCTGGAGGGTCAGCTGTGCGCCGGGCAGCGGGCGGGGATCGTCGGCGGCGGTAACTCTGCCGGACAGGCCGCTGTGTGGCTTGCCCGTGGCGGCGCCCTGGTCACCCTGCTGCATCGCCGTGCGGATCTGAGCGAGACGATGTCGCAGTATCTGATCGAGGAGCTGGAGCGCTACGGGGTGGCGGTCAGGGCACGCAGCGAAGTGGCCGAGCTGCAGTGGCCTGACCCCCCGGGTTCGGTCCGGCCCTTGTGAGAGTTTCTCGCGCCCACGATCATGGGCGAGGAAGGAACTCCACGATGAAGCGACGCAGGCACACGCCGGAGCAGATCATCCGCAAGCTGC
>JBOGXY010000165.1:0-3303 GCA_050696495.1 Solirubrobacteraceae bacterium | reverse complement strand
GTGAATGATGCGGTCGAGGATGGCGTCGGCCACGGTGGCGTCACCGAGGTAGTCGTGCCATTTGTCCCTCGGGATCTGGCTGCTCATGATCGTCGAGCGGCTGCCGTACCTGTCCTCGAGGATCTCAAGCAGGTCCTGTCGCTCGGTGTCGCGCGACGGCGTGAGTCCCCAGTCGTCGATGACGAGAATGTCGGTGCGGGCCAGCTTGCCTAGGAGCCGCGCATAGCTGCCGTCGGCACGTGCCATCGTCAGCTCGTCGAAGAGGCGCGAGGCGCGGCGGTAGATCGCGCTGTGGCCGCGTCGGCAAGCGTATTGCGCGAGCGCGCATGCGACGTACGTTTTGCCGACGCCGGTCGCGCCGGTGATCGTGACGTTCTGGTGCTCCTGCACCCAGCGGCAGGTGGCGAGTTGGCGGACGACCGCCTTGTCGAGCTCGCGGCGCGGCGGGTAGTCGATGTCCTCGACGCACGCCTCGCCGATCTTGAGCTTGGCCTCCTTGAGCAGGCGCCCGAGGCGACGGTTCTCGCGAAAGAGGCACTCAGCGTCGACGAGCAGGCCGAATCGCTCGTCGAAGGCGAGCTTGGCCATGTCGGTAGACTTCTGCTGCTCCGCCCAGCCTGTCGCCATCGCGTCCAGCTTGAGTGACTTGAGCTTCTCCATCGTCGGTTCGTTCAGCATCGTGATCTCCTTGTTCTAGTTGTCGTAGTACCCGGGGCCTCGGAGGTTCTCGTGGACAAGCTGCGCGTGCGCCGACGGCGGCTCTGTGACGGCCGCAGGAAGCGGCAACCGATCGGTTCCCTTCTGCAGGATCGAGCGCACGTTCTCGACGGAGCGCATGCGGAAGCGGACCGCCCGCGCGCACGCAGCTTCGAGCCGCGCGCCGCCGTAGCGGCGTTCGAGCCGCAGGATCCCGAGTGAGGCGCGATAGCCCTGCTCGGGGTGCGGGCGCTCCTCCATGATCGCCGTGACGAGCTCTGCGGCCTTCGCTCCCACGGTGCCGGCCCACTTGATCATTCGCGTCGGCGTCCACTCGGCGTGATCGCGGTGCGCCTTCGGCATGTGCTCGGGGTTCGTGCTGTAGCCGCCCCGCACGTAACTGCGCGCGGCAGACGCCACCCGGCGCCCCTTCCGGAAGATCTCCACCGTTGTCGCCGTGTAACGGACATCGACACGGACGCCGCGCTCGTTCGCGAGCTGGAAGGGGACCGAGTAGTAGTGCCCCTCGATGTCGACGTGGTAGTCGAGGTTGACGCCGGCGTTCTTCCACTGCCCGAAGACGAAGCGTGTCGTCGGCAGCGACCGCAGCGCTGGGCGATCGATCCGCTCGAACAGCTGACGTCGGCTCTCGCCGTACCGGCGCATCATGCGATCGTTCAGCTCCTCGAGTAGCTCGGCGATCCGCTCGTTGAGCGACGCCAGCGAGAAGTGCGTCTCGTTGCGCAGCCGGGCCACGATCCACCGCTGGCACACCTGCACGCCGACTTCCGCCTTCGGCTTGTCGCGTGGATGGCGCGGCCGCGCCGGCATCACCGCCGCGCCGTAGTGCTGCGCCATCTCGTCGTAGGTGCGCTGCACGACGGGCTCGTACCACCCCGGCACCGTCACGCCGCTGCGCAGCTGATCAGGCACCAGCAGCGACGGCGCTCCGCCGAAATACTCCAGCGCCCGCACGTGGCTCGCGATCCACTCGGGCGACCGCTGCGTCATCGACGCCTCGGCGTAGGTGAAGCTCGACGCACCCAGCACGGCGACGAAGAGCTCGACAGGGATCCGCTCTCCGGTCTTCTCGTCCCAGATGCACGGCCGCTTGCCCGAGTAGTCGACGAAGAGCTTGTCGCCGGCGAGGTACACCTGCCGCATCGACAGCCGCTGCCGCCGCAGCCACTGCCTGTAGATTTCGCAGAACTGCGTGTAGCGATACCCATCGGGCTGCCGCTCGAGGTACTCGAGATGCAGAAGCTCCAGCGTCACGCCCACGCGCCGCCGCTCCGTATCGATCCACGCGCAGTCCGGCAGTGGACGTACGCGCCCTGTCGTCGGCTCCCTCGCGTAAAGGCGCGCGTCGAGGGTCACGTCGTCGAGCGCCTCCACAGCCGCCCAGTCCAGGCCCGCATCGGTGGCGCGCTTCACCGCCAGCCACACCGCGCCCACGGCGCTTCCCACGCTGAGCCCGATCTCGCGGTAGCTCAGCTCCAGCTTCCATTTCTGCCTCAGGATCTCTCGCGTCTTCGTCATGGACAGTCGCTCCGTGGCCATCGGTCCTCCTTGTTGGAGGCCGGTGGGCCGTCAGGACCATCCAGCGTCGCTCCCTTCCCGCGCCCGCCCGCGCCCCGGGCGGCACACTCGCCGCGTCCACCCCGGCTGTAAACCGGAGTGTTCACGATGACCGATCTAGGCGTTCACGATGAACCGATCCGCGCGTTCACGATGGACCGATCCGCGCGTTCACGATGCGCCGAAACCCGCACTTCCGCGAATGCGAGAGACCGCGCCAGTACGGTGGAAGCGAGGACCAGTCTCGCCGGAACCTGTCAACGTTTTTGAGACAGCCGATGGTCGGATTTACGCTTGCGCCTCCTTTGTCGCCGATGGGGGCTTCGGAGGGTTGATCCAGACGGTGTCTGGCGGTGCGGGGGGCGACGGTGGGTTGCGCACGAAGCGCTCAGGGTGTGCGGCATAGGCGGCGTCGAGGACACGCCTGCGCTGGGCCAGGCGCTCTTGGACGAGGCCGTGGTGCACATCGTATGGGGTCAGCAGCGCGAGGGCGTCATGGCGATGCTGGGTGTTGTACCAGGCGAAGAAATCGCGCAGGAAGGCGCGGGCGTGCTCAAGAGAGGCGAAGCGTTCGGGGAAGTCGGGGCGGTACTTTAGCGTCTTGAAGTGCGCCTCGGAGAACGGGTTGTCGTCGGAGACGTAGGGGCGCGAGTGGCTCTTGGTAATGCCGAGGCTGGCGAGCAGGAAGGCGACGGGCTGGGAGATCATGGCCGAGCCATTATCGGCGTGGAAGGTGAGCTCGCCCGGCTGGATGGCCTGGCGCTCGCACGTGTCGTCGATGAGCGCCTTGGCCAGTTCGCCGGCCTCACGCTCGGCGACCATCCAGCCCACAACGTAACGCGAGTACACGTCGAGGATGACGTACAGGTGCAGGTACTGGCTCTTGACGAAGGTCTTGAGCTTGGTGATGTCCCAGCTCCACAGTTGATTGGGCTTCTGCGCCATGAGCTCGGGAGCCACGTAGCGGGGGTGGCGGATCTGGTTTCTGCGCTCCCGGAGCTGACGGTTCTCGTCGAGGATGCGGTACAT
>JBOGXY010000164.1:0-4068 GCA_050696495.1 Solirubrobacteraceae bacterium | reverse complement strand
GGGTCGTAGTCCGGGGTGAAGTGGGTGGCGATGTCATAGCCGGGCGGCAGCATGCCCTCCTGGCGCTTGCGCACGAGCTTCTTCATCAGCGCCGGTCGCCGGCGCGAGAGTTGGAAGCTTGCCATCGTCAGCAGCACGTTCTTCCAGCGCACGATCGGATAGACGACCCGATCGGGCAGAAAGCGCCGCAGCGCCTGCGCGATCGGGTCTTCAGCCGGCAGCGAGACGACGTAGCTGGGCGAGCGATTAATCATCGTCACGTGCTCGGCTCGCTCGGCCATCGCCGGCACGAGCGTGATCGCGGTAGCGCCGCTGCCGATCACGACGACGCGCTTACCGGTGTAATCGAGCGCCTCGGGCCAGTGCTGCGGGTGGACGATCTCCCCCGCGAAGCGCTCCTGGCCCTCGAAGTGCGGGGTGAAGCCTTCCTCGTAGCGGTAATAGCCCGTGCACGTGAACAGGAACGAGCAGCTCATCTCGCTGCTCTCCCCCGTCTCGCCATGCTGGATCCGCACCGTCCAGCGGGCAGTCTCGCTGGAGTACTCGGCGCGCACGGCGCGCCGGCCCAAACGGATCTTGCTCTGGATGCCGTGCTCCTCAGCCGTCTCGCGGATGTAGCTGAGGATCGAGTCGCCGTCGGCGATCGACTTGGCCTCGCGCCAGGGCTTGAAGACATAGCCGAGCGTGTACATGTCCGAGTCCGAGCGAATCCCGGGATAGCGAAACAGATCCCAGGTCCCCCCGATGCTCGAGCGCGACTCGACGATCGCGTAGCTCTTGGAGGGACAGCGCTGCTGCAGGTGGCAGGCAGCACCAATGCCCGAGAGGCCGGCGCCGACGATCAGGACGTCTACGTGCTCGCTGGACATGTGATCGCGAAGTCTAGTTTGTATGGATGTCCAGAACAGGCACGCCGATCTTTGTGCGCGAGTCCATAGTCCCATCGGCCCGAACCGGGCACCATGCTCGTCAAGGTACCCCTTCGAGTCGAGGTGGAGGTGCAAGGCGGATGCGTGCGCGAACACCGCAGATCGTGGCCCTCGGCGGAGGCGGGTTCTCGATGGAGAAAGAGAGCTCGCTGCTCGATGACTACATCCTGGCGCTGACGCGAGTGCGCCGGCCACGCGTCTGCTTTCTGCCGACAGCCTCCGGCGACGCCGACCACTACGTCGTACGTTTCTACCGGCGCTTCTCGGCCTTCTGCGAGGCTAGCCATATCTCGATGTTCCGCCGCGATCAGGGCGGTCGCGGCGTGGAGGACGACCTGGCCTCACATCTGCTCGCCCAGGATCTGATCTATGTCGGCGGGGGTAACGTGGTCAGCATGCTCGGCGTCTGGCGCGCCCACGGGCTCGACGATGTGCTGCGCGAGTGCTGGCGGCGCGGGATCGTGATGTGTGGACCCTCCGCCGGCTCGCTGTGCTGGTTCTCTGAGGTGCTGAGCGCCTTTCACGGGCCACCCAAGCGCGTGAGCGGGCTGGGGCTGCTGCCCTACTCCAACTGCGTGCACTACGACGCCGAGCCGGCGCGGCGGGCGGAGTACCACTCGCTGGTGGCCGAGGGGATGTGCTCGGGATATGCCGTCGATGACGGCGTGGCGCTTCACTTCAAGGGCACACGACTCGATTGCGTCGTCAGCTCACGCGAGCACGGCGGCGCCTTTCAGGTTCAGCGCGTCGGCGACGAGGTGATGGAGAGGGCACTCGAGGTCTCCTACCTGGGCGAGCACATAAAGGCCGGCGCCAAACGAGGCGGCAGAGCAAGCGTCGCGAGCACGCGAGCGGTGGCGCTCGCGTGAGCGTGCCGCCAGAGCGCGACGTGGCGCCGCGGCGGCGGACGATCCTGGCGATGGGCGGCGGCGGCTTCACGATGGAGCCGAGCAATCCCCTGCTCGATGACTATCTGCTGACGCTCAGCAGCACCGCCGAGCCAAAGATCCTGTTCCTGCCCACCGCCTCGGGTGACACGACCGCCCAGATCAACTCGTTCTACGACCGCTACGGCGGGCGCGCCTGCTGCGCTAAACACGTGTCGCTGTTTCGCATCGACGAGCTGGACGGCCCACTGGAGGATGTCGTGCTCGAACAGGACATCCTCTACGTCGGCGGGGGCTCGATGCGCAACCTTCTGGCGATCTGGCACGCGCACGAGCTGGACCGCATCCTCGTGCGGGCGTGGCGGCGCGGGATCGTGATGGCCGGCCTGAGCGCCGGGGCGATGTGCTGGTTTGAAGGCGGAATCACCCGCTCGGGCGGCACGCCGGAGCCCTTTGGCGGGCTTGGACTACTGCAGGGTTCGCTTACCGTGCATGCCGACGGTGAGCCCGAGCGACTGCCCGTCTGGCTTGCCTGCGTGCGCTCCGGCACGCTGCCCGGCGGCTGGGCCGCCGATGACGGCGTCGGACTGCTGTTTCGCGATACCCGGCTCGAGCGCGTGGTCTCCTCCCGCCCCGGGGCCGGCGCGCAGCGCGTCGACGCCGTCGAAGGCGAGCTCGTGCGCAAGCGAATCGAGCCCGACCTGCTGGGCGCACATGGACAGCTCGCCCCGGCGATGGACGACGACGTCCGCGAGTACCGCCGCATCCGCCGTATCCGCGGCGAGATGACCGGCGAGCGCCACCGCTTCGAGGACATCTGAGCGCCGCCCAACGCAGACGGATCAGGACCTCGGGTGAGCCTTCACCCAGCGCACGATCTCTCCTGAACCGGAGATCACATCGCCGCCGTCGACCACGAGGATCGGCACTGCACGCTGACCGCTGAGACGCTGTACCTCGGCGCGGTCTTTGGCACGCTTTGGCCACGTCCAGAACTTCATCGTGCCGCCGTCGACCTTCTTGTGCCCGTACTCATAGCCGGCCCGGTCGAGCGCTTTGGCGGCGCGACCGCACGGATGGGCAAACGGCGTGGGCAGATCGCCCATCGCCTTTCCGACCTGACAGGTGTAGAGGACCATGCTCGAAAGCTAGCGGAAGCCTGAGCATGACGGCATCACGAGAACGCACACCGTACAGAGCTTCTACAGGCCGAACCAGCGGGCGCGGCGAGAGGAGCCGAAGAGCTGCTTCTCGGCCACCATCTCCTTCGAGGGGGCCTGGTAGGCGCCGGTCGGTTTGGGGCCTGAGAAGAAGTCGACGTCGACACGACCGACTCGCCCGGCGCCGAACTCGATGTAACAGGAACCCTTGCCACCGTAACCCTCTGGCTGATCGCCGCCCTGCAGTTTGGCGATCAACTCGTTTGCGACCACGCGCGCGGCGCCCTCGGCGAACACGCCCGCCTTGGGCACGCCGACGGTTGCCACGTCGCCGCAGGCGTAGACGCCGGGGAAGCTGGTCTCCAGGGTGCCGGGCTTCACCGGTATGTAGCCGTCCTCGCTCATGCCGCTCTCGATCACAACATCCGGCGCCCGGTGCTTAGGCACACCGAAGAACAGGTCATAGGAGAGCTCGCTGCCGTCGTCGAGCGCCACGACGCGCTGTGACGTATCAAGTGACACCGGACGACGTCCGGGACGAAAGAAGATGTCGCGCTCGGCAAACGCCTCGACCAGCGCCGCAGAGGTATCCGGCGATGGCGGCACCGGCGTGTTGAACGGGATCACGAACTCGATCTCACAATCGCCGCGCACCCCCTTCTCGACGAGATGATCGTGCAGCAGCAGCGCGCACTCGCTGGGGGCAGGCGGGCACTTGAACGGCGTGCCACAGACGCCGATCACCGCACGGCCTTTGGTAAACGACGGCAGCAGCTTCGCCATGCGCGTGGCGCCCGCGACCGAGTAGAACTCGTTGTCGCCGTCAGCGAGCCCGGGAGTGGCATCGAGGTCATAGTCGGCTCCGAGCGCGATCACGAGGTAGTCGGCCTCGTGGACGCCCGCGTCGGTGCCTACGCGGCGCTCGGCCGGGTCAATCGAGGTGATCGTCTCTTTGAGGACGCGCACGCCGGGCTTGGCGATCGCGCCGTAGGGCACCTGCACGGCATCGAGCGTGCTGCGGCCGAACAGGACATCGAGCTTTGAGTAGCCGAAGACAAAGGAGTCGCTCTTGTCGATCAGAGTGATCTGGAC
>JBOGXY010000163.1:0-8424 GCA_050696495.1 Solirubrobacteraceae bacterium | reverse complement strand
AAGGCGAGACCGCCTTCAAGCTCGCCACCGCCTCGTGGTTCTACAAGCTCTTCGACAAGCTCGCCCAGGTGGACCTGGAGCCCAACTCCGGCGACTTCCGCCTGCTCGACCGCCGCGCGCTCGACGCGCTGCTCTCGATGACCGAGCGCTCGCGCTTCTTGCGCGGGATGACCGTGTGGGTCGGCTTCACGCAGACCGCCGTGCCATACGAGCGCGACGCTCGAGCGGCCGGAGAGACGAAGTACACGCTGCGCAAGATGCTGCGCTTCTCCTTGGATGCGATCGCTTCGTTTTCGCACCTGCCGCTGCAGCTGGCCACCTATGCGGGCCTGCTCTCGGCGGGCGTCGCGTTCATCGCGATCCCGGTCGTGATCGGCCTGCACTTCGCCGACTCCTACCTGCCGGGCTTCGGCACGATCACGATCCTGATCCTGCTGCTCGGCGGCATCCAGCTGATCGCGCTGGGCGTGATCGGCGAGTACATCGGGCGCATCTACGAGGAGGTCAAGCACCGCCCGCTGTACATCGTGCGCGAGGAGCGAAACCGCCCGGTGCAGGGCCCGGTGCGGGCCGCCTCGGTGCGGGCGGGCCTGCCCGCGCGCGAGCCCGAGCACGTCGGCTGAAGGCCGGCTACACGGGCCTGTCGTGCCGCGCCGCCGAAGCGGCGATACGCGACACCGCTCCTTCGTGTGATCTCGCCGGTTACGAGTAGCACGGCCATCGAAACCGCTACCGGGAGGATCGAGACCATGCGCCGCCGCACACTGACCCTGCTCGCAACGCCCGCCGTGCTCGCCGCGACGACAGTCGCCGTGCCGGCGCTGGCGGGGATCTCGCTCGACCCCGCCGCTCACACGGCCCGCACGACCTGCTTCGTCGTGCGCATCCACAAACACAGGGTGCGCGAGTGTCTGATCCCGGGCCCGCGGGGACCGCGCGGTTTGCCCGGCCCTCCCGGACCGCGCGGGTTCACGGGCAGGACAGGGAAAACGGGAGCGACGGGCAAAACCGGCGCGACGGGCAATACCGGGCTGCAGGGCCCTGCCGGGGCCACCGGGACAGCCCGTGGCTACGCCGTGGTGGCACCCAACTCACCCACACAGGCGACGCTGATCGGAGCGCACAACATCACGGGCGTCAGCGAGCCACAAGAAGGCGTTTACTGCGTGGCGCCCGCGGCGCCCATCAATGCGACTGAAGAGACGGTCGCCGTATCGCCCGAGGTCAGCTACAGCTCCACCAAACTGCCGGGGCTGATCGCGGTCAACGCGCAACGCACGGGCAAATGCGCCCCAACGGACTTCGAGATCGACACATACGAACCGAGCAGCGCCAAACTGTCCAGCAACTACGCGTTCACCGTGATCGTGCCCTGATCGTCGATAATGCCGTTGCGATGAGCGCAACGGGGGCCGAGGAGTCTGTTCTGCATTCCGGCGAGGAGCGCCGCGAGCGCATCCGTCTGGAGACCGCGCGCCACCGCATCGAGGGCCTGATCGTGATCGCCGCCGACGGTTATCGCAGCCGGGTCTCAGATGTCCTGAACGCCTCCGAGCGCGATTTCCTGACGCTCACCGACGTGACGCTGCAGCCGCTTGACGGAGGACCCGCCGAGCGCCATGAGTTCCTCGCCGTCGCCCGCGCCCATGTGGTGTACGTGGTGGCGGCGAGCGAGCCCGCCTCGAACGTTTGAGACGCTACACAGCCAATTCTCAAAGACGTTCGCCTAACCGCGGCCGACAGCAGCGGATTGGCTTCTGCGCCACGCCAATGCCACGGCGCGCAAGGCGCTGCGTTACGTCGGAGCCAGCGTCCTGGTCGTCGATCCGTTCGACGCAGCGACCGCCACTATGTGGCGTAATCAATTTGGCTTCAGAGCCTCCAAGCACCCTGTTCCCGGCAAGCCCGAGCTATACAGAATGTGGTCCAGCCTCTAGGAGAAGTCTGCGCCTTCGGCTTCGAGTTCGGCCATCAGCTCGTCGGAGCTTGCGTGGAAAGCGCGAACCCTCGGATCGCGTCGTGAACGCTCCAGCTCGTCAGCGTCGATCACAATCACGGCGTCTTCGAGCACGGCTTGCAATTCTCTCTTGTCTGCGGCGATGGCCACCACTAGAGGGTATCGCAGGCTGCCCTGGAGGGCCTGCCTTTCAGAGCAGCTCGAGCGCACGCTCGACCGGGCGGGCGAGCACGGCGCGATCGCCCACGACGACGATCGGTCGCTGGACGAGTTGGGGGTGGGCGGCCATCTGTGCGATCAACTGCTCGTCTGTCACCTCCGGGTCATCGAGACCCAGCTCCTTGACCAGCGGCTCGCGCGTGCGCAGGATCTCGCGCGGGCCCGTGCCCAGCTTGCGCAACAGCTGCCGCAACTCGGGCTCCTCGATGCCCGTCACGTGATAGTCGACCGAATCGAAGTCAACGCCGCGTTCGGTAAGCAGCGCATACAGGTTGCGGCAGGTCGTGCAGGTTGGCTTTTCGTAGACGGTGATATTCGGCATCGCGGCGAACGCGGCGGAGTCTAGCTGCCACTACTGGTGACCCCTCGCGCCCGGGGCAGTAGAAGTCCGCAGCGTGGGCGCGGCACCGTGCGGATGCCACACCGCGGCATGCCGAGAAGACTCCTGCTCACAGGCTTACAGCGCGCCGAGCCATGCGCCGGCGATCTACAGGAGGAGAGAAGATGAGCGACAGACCGGTTTTCATCTACGCGGCTCTCTACGCCGGCTACGAGGACTGCCTCGCCGATTACGAGCTGCTGCTCGACGCTCATGCGGCAAAGCTCGTGGGCACCTATGACGTTGCCCTGATCAGGAAGGGCCAGGACGGCAAGATCCACGTCGAGAAGCACGAGAAGCCCACACAGCACGGCGCCTGGGGCGGCATCGCCGTCGGCGCGCTCGTCGGCGTGCTGTTCCCGCCCTCGGTGCTCGGGGCGGCCGCCGTCGGCGGGCTGACCGGCGGCATCGGCGGGCATTTCAGAAAGGGAATGTCGCGCGATGACGCCAAGGAGCTCGGCGAGCTGCTCGAAGGCGGGCAAAGCGCGCTGGTCGTGATCGGCGAGTCGCGCGTGGAAGAGCAGCTGGACAAGGCGCTGACCCGCGCCGAAAAGTCGATCGAGAAGGAAATCGACGCCGATGCCAAGGAGCTCGAGCGCGAACTCAAAGAGGCCGAGAAGGAGTCCGTCGCCGGTTAGCCGCGCCGAACAGGCCGCAGGCGATCCCGATCGCGATTCCCGCCGCCACGTCGCTTGGGTAGTGAACGCCCGCGTGCACGCGCGAGTATGCGACCGCCCCAGCGAGCGGGAAGAGCGCGGGCGCCAGTTTCGGGCACTCGGCGCAGACGGCCGTGGCGAAGGCGAACGCGCCGGCGCTGTGGCCCGACGGAAAAGAGCTGGAGCGCGGCATGCGGATCAGCGGCGCCGGCGAACTCGACGGCCGGCGACGGCGCACCAAGAGCTTGGCGGGACCGTTTGAGAAGATCGCGGCGATCGCGACTGCCAGCAGCCCGCGCCTGGCGGCCCTGCGCTCTGTGGGGCCTCCAAACACCATCAGAGCCAAGGCGATCAGAAGCCACAGCCGGGAATAGCTCGCCGCAATCGTGATCCGCACCAGTGCGGCGTCCAGCGCCGGTGAGCGTCCACGCGCCGCGCCTCGCATCAGACGCTCCTCCACGCGCCGCATGTGGGGCCACACCTTCACGGTGAGCGGGGCTGTCTCGTGCAGCGCGAGACGAAGACCGCCCAGCCGGCCCCGAGCAACACACCCGCGAGCACGTCGCTGGGATAGTGCACTCCCAGGTAGACGCGCGAAACGGCGACGGCAGCGACGAGCATCGCGGCGAGCGTCCACGCCACACGAAGCAGTCGTGGCCCAACCGGCAACGCCTGCAAGACGAGCACGAGCGAAAACCAGAACGCGCTCGCCTGGGTGGCGTGTCCCGAGGGAAAGCTCGAACCGTTGACCGCTTGCAGTCGCGGCACCGAAGGGCGCGGCCGGGAAACGAGCAGCTTGACGATATTTGACAGCAGCATCGCGCCGCCGAGGCTGACAGCTACGGCGACGGCATCGCGCCGCAGACCCGCCCGGATCAACAACGCGCAGCAGAGCAGCGCGAGCGGCACCAACACCCACGCGCTGCCCGCCCAGGTCAGCACCCGCGCCGCTGAAGTCAGGGCCGCCGTGCGCTGGTCGGCGAGCTCACGAGGGGCTTCGTAGTCGTATGAGCCGGCGATCGCCACCCACAGCCCGCCGATGCCCGAACCGACCAGCACAAAGGCGATAAAGCCGAGCGCCAGGCGTGCGGCGAGAGGCCTCACCTGCCGGCGGCGACGCGCACGAGCGAGCCGAGGTTGGCGCCTGTGAGCGTGACCGCGCGAGCGGCGGGCGCGACTCCGACGCCCGGCGGTAGTCGCACACGCAGCGCACCGGGCATCGATTCGAAATGCAGCGGCGGATCGAGGATCAGCGCCTCACCGTCAAGGCCGACCTCGACGGGAGCGCCCGAGCGAACGTCGAACTCGCGCGTGCAGAACGACATCAGGCCCGGGAAGCGAGCGACCTGGCCCACCAGCTCCAGCGCCACCAGCTCAGAGACCTCGGCGGCAGTGCTCAGACGAGCGGCGACGACACCGAGCAGGCCCGTGTCGATCCGCGCACGCGTGCCCGCGCCAGCCAGATGGGTGAGCTCATATGGGTTGTTCGAGACGAGCACGAGCGGAGCGTCTTTACAGCTGCTTCCATCCGGAGCAGCGAACTCCAAGTCAAGCGACTCAGCCTGAGGGCCGAGCAGATCGGGCAGCAGGGCTGTCCAGGTCTTCAGCTTGGCGTCGCGATAGGCATCCGACTGGACGACCTTGGCGTAGACGCCGAGCGAGGCGTTGTTGACGAACACGCGACCGTTCACGCGCGCCAGGTCTATGCGCCTCTCAACGCCGTCGGAGTACGCCTCGAGCGCCCCGATGACATCGTCGCGGTCGAGCCCGAGATCGAGCGCGAAGTGATTGCGCGTGCCGGCCGGAACACAGACGTGGGCGATGTCGTGGTCCGCCGCAACGCTCGCCACCAGTGCCTGCGATCCGTCACCCCCGGCCATCCCGATGACCTGCGCGCCGCGTGCCACGGCATCCTCGGCAAGCGCCAGCAGATCGTCGCCGCGACGCAAGAGGATCGGCTCGACGCCACGCTTCCTGGCTTGTGAGGCGAGATCGAAACGCTCGGCCTTCCCACCGCCTGACTTCGGGTTGATCAACAGCACGGCGCAATCGCCGACGCTCCCCAGCACAACGGTGGCGGCAATAGGTCCCACCGCCGCCGGGGCGCCGCGGCCTAGCGCGTAGCGCGCCGCCAGGCCGAACAACCCAACCAGCAAGGCCAGCGCGACCAGCGCGACCCACCCTTCCTTGTTGCTCAGCAGCACAACCACCAGACCGGCTCCCGCGAGTACCACGACCGCCGCACCGATAGCGCGGCTCGCACCCTGTCGGGTCAAGGCAAACCACACGGCGGAACCGGCGATCGACACGAGCGCGACCGCCAGCACGGCTGTTGCGACTTTGCCGGCCAGAGCGAGGGCGAGCACAACCGCCATAGCGACCGGTGCGAGCAGCGCTACGGCCGCCGCGGCGCGGCGAGGCCATGAAGGTCGCGCGGTCACGGCCGGCCAATCGGTCGTTGAGCGCAGGCCACCATCCTTAAAGGAAAGTGCCCGCGCTCGCGATAGCCACGCGTAGTTACCCGCACAAGCCCAACGGCTTGACCACGATACCGGCAAGCCTCTGGTCGTCGTTGGCCCCGAACTGGCGAAGCGCGTCGAGGAGTTGCTTCGCGAACCAACGTAGGCGCGAGCGGCAACCCAAGGCCACCGAGGACACGCGCTTCGCACGAGAGCGCAAACGTCTCAGCTACTGCCGAACTCGCGCGACGACTGCGAGCCGTGGGTCAGACTGCGGCATTCGAGCGGGGAGTTCGGGACGCGTTTCAAACCGAGAAACGGCCATAGAGAGGCTTCTGGAGACGCTGATGGAGCCGGTGGGACTTGAGAGACGACGCAAAGCCGCAACTGCGCTCAAGCTAGGGCTAGGTTGAGGGAATTGGCCGGCACCTTGAGATGATTGCTGAGATCGTCTCGCGATCATGGCTGACTCGCCGATGAGCGCTACGTGCAGCAACCAAAATCGCCGACGGCTCCACCGAGCGGCTGACTAATGACTAGGCTCGGGGGGGCTTTTTTGTTGGCTCATGCGGCGCGCTTGCCCCACCGGAAGCATCGCGCGGGCGCTGGACCGAAGTAGTCGTAGCGCGACGGAAGAAGGCTCCACCAGACCTGACCTGGCCACTTGCCTTCTGTATCGCATGTCTACGAGCTTGTGCGTCGGCCATCCTGTCCTCCTCTCGTCAAGATCAGGGTCTTCCCGAGAACGATGATGCCCTATGAGCCGGACGGAATCTACTCTTTGCCGGCATGTTCTACGAAGTAGTCCAGGGCCGCAAGCTCCTTGACCCGATACTCGCTAAACTCCGGAATGAAGTCTGGCAGTCCGGACTCGGAAAGAATCGGAGCGGCCTTCTCCTTAAGAAACTTCTCCTTCTTCCCATCGTCATCCTTCCGGCGGACTCGCTGTAGACGATCCCGTAACTCGGCGTCAAATAGGTCGAGGTAGCGACGCGGAGCGACCCCTACGAAAGGTTCGAACGCCACGCGGTCATCGTCCTCCCCCGGGGGACTTGACTCGTCTACCCTCACCGCGTCTTCGTGAAGATCGGCTGCACGACTCTTCGGATATGGCTCGATATATACGACCCGCTTGATCCCGGCCCCGACAATATGCCGCGCACAGTTGTGGCAGGGAAATGTCGTCGTGTATAGCGTCGCACCGATAACGGGGACGCCACGTCGCGCCGCATCTAGGAGCGCATTCATCTCGGCGTGAACGGAGCGCCCGAACTCCGTGAGATGCTTGATGCTGCTGGTGCGCAGGACCTCAGGCAACTCGGTCCGGATCGCTGCTTGAATTCGCTCTGCGGCACCATCGCTCCCGTCGACCTCATCGAACAGCCCAGAGAGTTCGGTATCGATTTCTTCAGCAACCTGCTCCGCAAGCTGATTCAAGTTGCGTCGGTTCGTGTCCGTGTCGCCGATCTCGAAGTCCCGATTTCCTGGTCCATCCTCCTCCCAATGAGAGCCTCCCCCCGCGATAGGAGCCTCGTTGGCGCCGACAGCGATGACCGAACCATCGGGCGTCGCGATTGCAGCGCCGACCTGACGGCCGAACTCTGATGACCGCAACGCAGCTCCCGCCGCCAAGAACTGAGCATGCTCGTCGCGCGTGGGAGTCCGGAAGGGCGAGCCGAAGAGAAGCTCGAGAATTCGATCGAGGTCGCATTGCGCAACCTCCCTATCCCAGCCCCGAATGAAGAAGTCGGCTCGATGGAATGTCCCTCTCAGGTCCTGACCACCCTTCATCTCCTCCTTTTCGTCCCGCTCGATCAGCTCCGGCGCCTGATGTGCCCAGGTCTTTCGATCCGCGTTCTTCCTAGAACTCTTGATCCGTTCCTCGAGATGCGCTGCCCGCTTGTCACGTGGGCTGTAGACACCGATCACGACTAGACGCGAGCCGTAGACCGATCGGAGGGTTTCCAACTCTCCGGGCGTCTTCAGCGACCGCATGACGAACGCATGGCGATCAAGGTTGGGGGCCAACTCACCCTTGCCCGGCTCGGCCTCGTTCAGAGCATCGGCCTTCTCTTCACGAATAGCAACGACATCGCTGATAGCGTGAAGCGCAAGCGCATCGTTGCGATCCCACTTCTGCCGCAACTCATCGCCGGCGGTCATGGCCTCCCAGATTTCCTCATCTAGAGGTCTGCCGCGAAACGTATGCTCGACCTGCTCCGCCAGATAGTCGCTAAGCCTCAAGGTCTCCGACGTGTAGCCATATGACGTGAGCAGCGTTCCGAGCTCTTCAATCACCATCGCCTGATCGGTGCCGACCGCCGCCACGAGTGCGACGAAGAGCTCCGTATGGTCCTTGAACTCGGACACTGTGTCGATTGGCTGACTTGCCACGGAGAGGATAGAAGCACGTTTGCACGCTCGGTAGCCGGCTTGGAGCGCTCAGGGGACCGCCACAACCTCGAAAGACAGAGAAATACGGCGTAGCCGTAGAGTGGCCCGCGAGCGCGAGCGGTTGGTGCGACGCACCGGCCCACGACGACCTGAATCGCACCACGCTTGGCAAGAAGAGGCATGGCTGCTTCTGCTCGCACAACGCGATCCGCATACGAGCGCGTGCGGGCTTCTCTTGAGTTTCGGCATTTCGAGTCGTTTTGCAGGGGATCGGGCGGTAGCGTCGAGGGCTGTGTAGCGGGGGGATAGCAAGAGGGGCACCGGCGGCTTCCTCGAATCCACGGGGTGTTCAACGTCCTG
>JBOGXY010000162.1:0-11266 GCA_050696495.1 Solirubrobacteraceae bacterium | reverse complement strand
CCGGCGAGGAGGCCGACGCCGTCGGTCCAGGCGGAGAGGCCGAAGCCGCCGGCCCCGGCGAGGACAGCGCCGAGGACACCGAGAAAGGAAGCGAGAGCTGATGAAGGTCGCCTACTGGCCCGGCTGCGTCAGCCGCGGCTTCACCCCGGAGCTGCACGGCTCGATGGCCAAGGTCGCGCCGCTGCTCGACATCGAGCTGGTGGAGCTTGACCGCGGCAACTGCACCGGCTGCGGCGTGATCGCCGAGCACAACCAGGAGCTGGCCGACACGCTGAACGCCCGCACCTTCGCGCTGGCCCAGCAGGTGCACGGCGCGGAGCTGATGATGAACATCTGCTCGACCTGCCAAGGCGCCCAGGGCGAGTGCCAGGAGCGCCTGGACGCCAACGCCGAATACCGCGCGCACGTCAACGAGACGTTGGCCGACGAGGGGCTCTCCTACGAGAAGGGGCTTACCAACAAGAACTTCTTGTGGCTGCTGATCGAGGAGATCGGGCTTGAGAAGCTCGCCGGCATGGTCAAGCGTCCGCTCACCAACCTGAAGGTCGGACCCTTCTACGGCTGCTACATCGTGCGCCCGCGCAAACGGCTGGGCATCGACGACGAGCATCCGCGCGACCATTACCTCGAGCAGCTGATCGAGACGCTCGGCGGCACCGTGATCGAGTATGCCGGCATGCGCAAGTGCTGCGGCTTCCCGATCATCACGATGAACAAGGAGGCCTCGCTCAAGCAGGCCGGACGCCACCTGGGCGACGCTAAGGACGCCGAAGCGGACTGCCTGGTCACACCTTGCCCGCTGTGCCACCTGAACCTCGACATGCAGCAGCCGCTGGCCGAGAAAGTCGTCGGCCGCGAGCTCGAGATGCCGGTTCTGCACCTGCCCCAGCTGGTGGGGCTCGCACTGGGCCTTGAGCCCAAGGAGCTGGGTCTCTCGCGGCACGTCGTGCGGCCGACGTCGGTGATCGACTGGTCGAGCTCGGTCGTCGGCGCCGCTGCTTGAGCGCCGCGGCTTGAGCCCCACGCCTGGCCCCGTCTGCCCAAACGCTTAAGATCCAAACTATGTCCGAGATAGCTCGGAGAACTTTGCTGGAGCCTGGCCACGAGGCTGAGTGGCAGCGGTTGAATGCTGAGAAGCATCGGTATCTGACGCCGAGGGCCGACACCCCTGTTGGCGAGCTTCTGCGTCGTGGACAGCACCTCTCGGCACAGGCGGCAGCCCTTCTGCGGGCCGTCGAGCGAGGCCGTGAGCCCAATCGACCCTGAGCTTGACGTCGCGGCGAGAGCGATGGTTGGCGCCGGAGCGCGATTTGTCGTAATCGGGGGTTTCGCCGTGATTGCGAACAGGTTCGTGCGCGCGACCGAGGACATCGACTTCCTGGTTCCAGACGACGATGAGAACGATCGCCGTGTGATCGCGGCTCTGAATGCTCTGCAGGGCGTGCGACTCCGCGACGATGCTCCCCTCCTCGAAGACCATCTGATCGGCCGTACGCACCTGCGAGCGAAGACTGACGCGGGCCTGATCGACATCATTCGAGGTGGGCTACCGCCACTAGATTACGCGACCGTCATGGATCGATCGACGGCCGCCGACTACGGCGAAGTGTCGTTCCCGGTCGCAAGCCTGTCGAGCATCGTCGGCTTCAAGCGCCTGGCCGATCGTCCTCGAGACCGCAATGACCTGGCCGCGCTCGAGGAAATCCACGGCGAACTGCCCATCGAGCCGATCGCCGGCGTCGACGACCAATGAAGATTTTCACAGTCGTGGGCAACCGCCCACAGTTCATCAAGGCAGCCGCTGTCTCCGGGCCGTTGCGTGCCGAGCACGAGGAGATCCTCGTGCATACCGGGCAGCACTACGACGACGCGCTCTCTGACGTGTTCTTCCGCGAGCTCGGACTGGCGCGGCCCGACCATGAATTGGGCATCGGCGGCGGCTCCAACACGCTGCAGACCGCGCGCATGCTGAGCGCGATCGAGCCGCTGGCGGACGAGATCGCACCCGACGCGGTACTCGTCTACGGCGACACCAACTCGACCCTTGCGGGAGCGCTCGCGGCGGCGCAGCGGCGCGTGCCGGTCGTGCATGTCGAGGCCGGCATGCGCTCTTTCGATCGCTCGATGCCCGAGGAGCTCAACCGGGTGCTGTGCGATCACATGAGCACACTGCTGCTGTGCGCCTCGGAGACAGCCGCGGAGAACCTGCGTGCGGAGTCGGCCTACGGCACGATCGAGGTGGTCGGCGACGTGATGGTCGATGTGGCGCTGTCGTGGAGCCGGCGTGGCGGGGCGCTGGAGGAGACGCTCAGCAGACACAAGCTGCAAAGGGGCGCCTATCTGCTGCTCACCGCCCACCGGGCCGGCAACGTGGACGATCCCGAGCGGCTGCGCTTGCTGGTCGAGCTGATCGAGGCTCTGCCATCGCCGGTGATCTTCCCGATGCACCCGCGCGCCCGCGCGCGCATGGACGCCACCGGCATGCTCGCCCAGCTGAGCCAGACGCACGGCTTGAACGTCACCGAGCCCCTCGGCTACGTGGAGTTCGCCGCGCTCGTGCATGGGGCGCGGGCCGTGCTCACCGACTCGGGAGGCGTGCAGAAGGAGGCCTACCTGGCCGAAGTTCCCTGCGTGACGCTGCGGGCGAACACCGAGTGGGTGGAGACGGTCGATGCGGGCTGGAACACCCTCGTGGACCTCGACGCCGAGCGGGCGCTGGCGGCGCTGCAGCGGCCGGCGCCGGCGGAGCATCCACAGCTCTATGGCGACGGCAAAGCCGCCGAGCGCTGCGTTGCGGCGATCGGCACGATCGACCGCGACTTCTAGAGCGGCGGGACCTGGTTGTTTACCTGCGTGCCGTGGTAGAGGCGGTCTTGGTCCCTGCACGCAGACGGGAAGAAGAACTGGACGCTGTCGCTGCGCACGCCGTTGTAGCTGGCAAAAAGCGTCGCGTGACCGATCGTGCCGGCCGGGCATCGCGGGTCGGTGCTGCGCGTCACGCGCAGCTTGATCTTCATCACGTTGCCTTCGTAGCCCCACATCGTCGCGTAGTGCGAGTGGTAGCGCAGATGATGAGCCACGGACATGATGATCGTGCCGGCGTGGTCCTGCTGGCACATGACACCCGACACCGTGTTGGCTTCGAGATTGATGTCTCCGTGGCCCTTGGCGAAGCTGCTTTCACCCGTGTAGGAGCCGGTGTGAAAGCCCCACGGGGGGATGCCGTAGACGGTCGGCACCTCAGCGCAGGACGTGGCCGCGCCGGCCGATCCCGCCGCCCACATCGAGCAGCAGACCGCAAGCGCGGCAATCGTCAAGACGAACCGCAAGCTGGACATTTCGAGAGGCCATCGACCGCTCGCCGGCGCAAGCGTAGTGTCGCGCCGCACGGTCAGCGACTGTCGTAGAGCAGCAGCGTAAAGGCGCCGTCGCGGGTGGGCGGGAAGATCGAATAGCGGCGGCGGTTGGGGTGCTCAACCCGCGGGCGTTGCCTCGTTCGAGCTCTCTGCCTTCCATCAGCTGCGCACGCACCACCTGCCGGACCGCCAGATTCGATGGTGCTGTCCACGCCGCGAAGATGTCGCACGCCTCTTGGTGGAGGTCCCGTGCGAAGCCTTGGAACTCGGCGGCCAGACGCAGCAGGAGCGCCTCGTTCAGAGTGGCCGTCCGCCAGCGTCGTCCGCGAGCCGACCCGCCGACGCTGCGATGGGCATGCAGGAGGTCATCCAGACGTTCGCCGCGGCGTTTTCGCCAGGACGCAAGGGCGCTCGATGGCATCGCGCCGCACCCGCCGGCTCGCGCCGCTTGTCGTGTTCGTGAGGCAGCGCGCTGCTCTCTTCGCCGGCTGCCCAACGGGTGCCGAGCACCAGCACAACAATCGCCCAGGCAAGGCCGAGCGCATAGCCGGCGAGCACGTCGCTCGGCCAGTGCGCGCCGTCGATGATCCGAAATGGGCCCATGCCGATCACCAGTGCGAGCATCGCGACGAAGAGGCCGCGCCGGCCCCTCGCGAGCGCGAACCACGCGAGCGTCCCGAACAGAGTGGTGGCATAGACGACGTGGCCGCTGGGGAAGTTGCTGGAAGCGAAAGGCCCCCCTTGAGCACCTGAAGGGGGGTCGGCCCGACGATCGTCTTTACGAGCGCATTGAGGGCGACCGCGGCAATGGCGGCGAGCACAAGGAGGGCATGACGCGGGCCTATCAATCGCTCGACCGCCACGACGACGATCGCAACGCTTACGCAGGCGACAACCGGGTCGGCCAGATTGCAATCTGCTATCCGCGAACAAATCTGCCTTGGCGATCTTCGCCGGCTCCGGCCGGAGCTTGACTGCTCAGTCGTCGCCCTGGAGCCGCCCTACTGCGAGGCCGCCCCGAACGGCTGCTCCACGGCGATCGTCCCCTCGCCGGCGAGCTCGAAGGCGCCGTGCAGGGCGCGCACCGCCGCCTCGACGCGATCACGCGCGATCACGCAGGAGATCTTGATCGGAGAGGTGGAGATCATCTCGATGTTGATCTGCTCGTCGGCGAGAACCTTGAACACCTTGGCCGCCACACCCGGATGAGAGCGCATTCCCGCTCCGACGATCGAAACCTTGCCCATCTCCTCGTGGGCGATCAGCTCCGAGAGGGTCTCGCCCATGAGCGGCTCGAGCGCCGCACGCGCGGTGCGCAGATCCTCGCGTGGAACCGTGAAAGAAATCTCCGCGCGACCGCCCGCGGAGGTGGGCTCGTTCTGGACGATCATGTCCACGTCTACACTCGCCGCGGCGAGGGCACTGAAGATGCTTGCGGCCGCGCCGGGCTCGTCAGGCACACCCACCAGCGTAAGCCGCGCCTCCGAGGTGGAGTGGGTGACCGCCGTGATCAGGGGTCGCTCGGGGTGATCCATGCCTTCAGGGCTCCTTCTCGCTCTTCTTCGGTGACGACAATTGTACCAGGACCATCTTCGAAGGAAGAGCGGCAGTGGATGCGCACACCATGGTTTCGGGCGTACTCGACCGAGCGCAGCTGCAGTACCCCGGCGCCCGAGGCGGCCATCTCGAGCATCTCCTCGAAGGAGACGAAATCGAGCTTGCGCGCGTCGGGCACGATCCGCGGATCGGCGCTGAAAACGCCCGCCACGTCCGTGTAGATCTCACATTCGGACGCGCCCAAAGCGGCGGCGACCGCCACCGCCGTCGTATCCGATCCTCCCCGCCCGAGCGTGGTGACGTCGTCGGCGGTCGATACGCCCTGAAAGCCGGCCACGAGCACGATGTGGTCCTGCTCCAAGGCGGTGCGCACGCGATCGGCCCGCACGTCGAGGATTCGCGCCTTGGTGTGAGACGTGTCGGTGACGATCCCCGCCTGAGAGCCGGTCAGCGAGATCGCGCGATGGCCCAGATCGTTGATCGCCATCGCGCACAGCGCGCAGGAGATCCGCTCGCCGGTCGAGAGCAGCATGTCCATCTCGCGCGCGTCAGGATGCTCAGAGACCTCCTCGGCCATCGCGATCAGCTCATCGGTTGTCTTGCCGCGCGCTGAGAGCACAGCGACGACCCCATAGCCCGCCTCGCGCTTCTCGACGATCCGTCGCGCGGCACGCTTGATCCGCTCGGCATCGGCAACGGAGGTGCCGCCGAACTTCATTACGACGATCTCGGGCATACAGCTGAGGCTACAGGGAGCGACGACCGGCCAAAGCCTTGCCGAGCGTGACCTCATCCGCGTACTCCAGGTCCGATCCGACCGGCAACCCGGAGGCAAGTCGCGTCACGCTCAACACCGGCGCACGGGCGCGCAGCTCCTCGGCCAGATGCAGTGCGGTCGCCTCGCCCGTGGTGGTGGGGTTGGTCGCTAGCACCACCTCGCGCACCGGCGTCTGGGCGCCCTCAATGCGCGCGTAGAGCTCAGCGATCTTCAGGTCCTCCGGCTCGACGCCGTCGATCGGAGACAGGGCGCCGCCGAGCACGTGGTAGAGGCCGTGGTATTCGTGGGTGCGCTCCATCGGGATCACGTCGCCGGGCTCCTCGACGACACAGATAAGCGTTGCGTCGCGTCGCGTGTCCAGGCAGATACGACAGCGCGGTTCATCGGCAAGGTTGAAGCACAGCTCACACAACCCAACCTTCTCCTTGACTTCCTTGATCGCCTCAGCCAGTCCGAGCGCGTCCTCATCTGAGGCGCGCAGGATGTGAAAGGCCAGTCTCTGCGCTGTGCGGTTGCCGATCCCGGGCAGCTTTGAGAGCTCCGTGACCAGCCGCTGGATCGGCGGCGCGAATGTGCTCACAGCCCCGGCAGCCCGAGCCCACCGAGCGATCCGAGGTCAAGCCCGCCGGTCAGCGCCCCCATCCGGCCGGCCGCCAGCTCCTGGGCGGCCCGCAGCGCCTCGTTGGTGGCCGCGAGCACCAGGTCGCAGAGCATCTCGACGTCCTCGGGGTCAACGGCCTCCGGGGAGATCTTTACCGCTCGCACCTCCAGGCCGCCCGTCACCGTCACCGTCACCATGCCGCCGCCGGCAGAGGCTTCCACCGTCTCGTTCTCGAGCTCGCGCTGGGCGACCTCCATGTCCTGCTGCATCTTCTGCACCTGTCCGAGCATCTGCTGCATGTTGGGACGCTGCTGCTTGGGCTTTGCCATCAGTCGCCGCCTTTCTGTTGTGCAAGCTGCCCCTCGGGCAGCTCCTCGGCGTCGAGCTCGCTCATCAACCGCTCGAGCAGCTCCTCCTCACTGAGCCCCGAGCGACCGGGCGCATCGACGGCATCGATCTCCACGTCGCCGAGCTCGAAGAAGACGCGATAGCGCCTACCCGTCAGCCGATGCAGGGTGTCCAGCAGGATCTTGCGATTGTCGGGTTCTTCGGCTTTTCGCTTGTTAAAGGACGCCGACGGGGAGAAGCTGACCACCAGCTCCTCGTCGGTGACGCTCGTCGCCTGAGCTTCGTTGAAGAAGGCCCGCAGCAGCTTATGCTCCTCGCGAATCGAGTCGAGCACCGCCGGCCACAGTGTGTCGAGATCCGCGCCCACGCTCGCGGCGACCGTTTCCGTCGGCTCAGCCGGCGTGGGCTCAGCCGGCGTGGGCTCAGCCGGCGGCTCGGCAGGCGTGGGCTCAGCGAGTAACGGCTCGATCGACAGCGGCTCCGCGGGGGCCGACTTAGGCGCCCCGCCCGTCAGCGCCTGCTCCAAACGCGCGATCCGCGCCATAAGCGCCGGGGTCGAACCATCCACTCGCGGCGAGGCCGCCTTGACCAACGCCAGCTCCAACTGTGTGCGCGGCTCGGCTCCAGCGCGCACGCTCTCAAGAGCCGCACCGATCAGATCGAGCACCCGCACCACCTCAGCGGTGCTGACTCGCGCCGCTTGCTCACCCAGGCGCGCGTTGATCTCCGGTGTCAGCGAGAGCTCGAGCGGAACCTCGCCAAGCGTCTGCACGACCAGCAGTTCGCGGGCGCGAGCCTCCAGATCGCGCATGAACGAGGAGGCGTCGCGGCCGCCCTGCAAACAGCGCGCCACTGTAAGCAGCGTCTCGCGCGCATCGCCCGCGTGGACGGCGTCAAAGGCAGCCGCCAGCAACTGCTCGTCGGCGACGCCGAGCACGGCCAGCACGTCGGCAAGCTCGATCCTCTGGCCGCTGTAGGTGACCAGCTGCTCGAGCGTGCCGAGCGCGTCGCGAAAGCTGCCGGTGGCAGAGCGGGCGATCGCGGCGATCGCCTCCGGCGGAATCTCGATCTGCTCAGACTCGGCGGTACGCCTCAGCACGCTGGATATCTGCTCGACGGTTGGACGGTGGAAATCAAAGCGATGACAACGATCGACGACCGTCGCCGGGACCTTTTGCGCCTCGGTCGTGGCAAGCACGAACACCGTCCCCGGCGGCGGCTCCTCCAAAGTCTTCAAGAAGGCGTTCCAGGCGGCCTGGGAGAGCATGTGCGCCTCGTCGAGGATGTAGACCTTGTGGCGTCCGGAGACCGGGGCGAAGACGACCGACTCCCGCAGCTCACGAATGTCATCCACCGAGTTGTTCGATGCCGCGTCCATCTCGATCACATCCAGCGAGGTCGCCTGGGCGATCGAGCGGCAGGAGTCGCACTGGCCGCATGGCTCGACGGTGGGTCCATGCTCACAGTTCAGACAGGCGGCGAGGATCTTCGCGGTCGATGTCTTACCGGTTCCACGCGAGCCCACGAACAGGTAGGCGTGGTGGACCTTGCCCTGGGTCACGGCATTGCGCAGCGTGCGCACGACCGGGTCTTGGCCGACCATCTCGGCAAATGTGCGAGGGCGGTGACGGCGATATAGCGAGGGCACACTGGACACAGCAGCACCGAGTCTACCCGGGGCTTCGGTGAGCTCACGTATACGCACTCGCGACCAGCGGCTCGCCAAAAAACGTGCTGGCGCGGCGTGCCGATCGATCGCCGGATAGCGTCTGCCCCGAAATGACAGCCAGGATCAACCGTTTGATGGCCCGCCTAGGGACGCCGGTGGCGATAGCCGCCGGAGCGCTCGTGCTGCGTCTGATCTGCGGGGTGGGCTTTGCCAACTACGACACCTTCTATGCGTTGGCCTGGGGGGGGCAGCTCTCGCGCGGCCAGACTCCCGCCTACGGAGTTCCCATCGCCCCCACCCCACATCCTCTGATCGAGGCGCTCGGGTTGATTCTCTCGCCGCTCTCACCTCGCACGATCGAGAACCTGGTGGTGGCGCTCGGCTTTCTGGCGCTGGCCGGCTGCGGCTGGGTCATCTACCGGCTCGGGACCGAGTGGTTCGGCCGAGCGGTCGGGGCGCTGGCGGTCCTGATCCTGCTGACGCGCGGGGAAGTGCTCTCCTACGGAACCCGCGCCTACATCGACATCCCCTACCTACTGCTGGTGCTCTCAGCGCTGCTGGTGGAGACTCGCCGGCGTCGGGCGGGAGCCCCCGTGCTGATCCTGCTGGCACTGGCCGGACTGTTGCGTCCAGAGGCGTGGGCGTTCTCGGGGCTGTATTGGCTGTATCTGGTGGGGTGGGTGCCACGGCGCCTGCGTTCGGACCAGCTCGACTACAAACCGCCTCGAGCGCCCGCCGAGCTTGCCTGGCTGGCGGTGCTGGGGGTCTCGGCGCCGGCGATCTGGATCGCCAGCGACTGGCTCATCACCGGGCATCCGCTGTGGTCGCTGACCAACACCCGTCACACCGCTGAAACCCTCGATCGGGTTAGCGGGATCACGAACGTGCCCGAGTACATCCCGCGACGGATTGGGTCGATCCTGGGTCCGCCGGCGCTTGTGGGCGCGGTCCTGGGCGGTGTGCTGTCACTGGCGTGGTTGCGTGAGCGTGCACGGCTGGGGGCAATCGTGGGTGTCGTGGCGGTGCTTGTGTTCGCGGCTTTCGCCACCGTGGGCCTGCCGATAAACACGCGCTACGCGTTCCTGGCCAGCGCGATTCTTGCGGTCTTCGCGGGCGCCGGGGTCTTCGGCTGGACCGCGCTGAAACCCGAAGACCGACGCCGGCGCTGGTGGATGGTGGGCAGCCTAGTGGTGCTGGTTGCGATGATCGCCTACCTGCCGTCCCAGTATCGCTCCGCGCACAGGCAAATGCAGAGCCTCGCTCGGCAACAGCGCATTCAGAATGAACTGCTGGGGCTGGTCGGCCAGCGCGCTATCACCCTGCGCTGCGGTCCGGTGGAGGTCACAAACCACGCCCCCATACCGCTGCTGGCTCTATATCTGAAAGCGAGTCCCGCGCTGGTGCCGAGCGCCCAGTCTCATCCGCCAATCGCGAGTGGCACCTACGTAGAGCCCGCCGACAAGGAAGTCGAAGAAGACTACATCCTGGATCCACACGATCCGCCGCCGCGCGAAGTGAGCATTCCGCCCGGGTTTCAGGCGAGCAAGACCAGCCGTTCCTGGCTTATTTTCGAAAAGTGCTGAGGCAGACGCGGACTTCTTCAGAGTCTGCGATGCGTTGCGCAGATGGACCGTGCACCCCGCCTCGAGATATTCGCCACTGTTCGTCGGATCGTCATCCGAAGCTCCGGATCGGGAGCGCCCGCTGCGCCTGCCGGTTATCGCTTAAGGCTGCTTCCTTCCGGACCTGACCTGGTTCACGAGCCGTCACCGCGCGGGACCCGAGCCATCGACGCCCCGGACAACGGAGCGAACAGAGCGAAACCCCTCAGAAGGGATTTCAGCCCCGCTAGAGCGGATTACGGGTTCAGGGCACCGCTACCTCCCCGCCTAGCACGGTCCGAGTCGATCGTAGCGCTCGCTTACCTCGTTCGGTAGTCTGCCCGGCCATGAACTTCACCATCTTTCGTTCTCCCCCCACCATTGCCGTACTTGCTGTGCTTGGTGTGGCAGTCCTTGTTTCCGGCTGCGGCTCGAGTGGCTCGAGCACCATCACTGTCGGAAACGAGTCCGACATCACTTCGGTTCCACACGTCGCCGGCGAAACGACGCCGACGAGCACCACGCCCACGACACCAACCCCCTCCGTCAAGACGCCCACCAGTGGTCCGCTGGCTTCCAAGCCGAAGGTGACGGTGCCAAGCGGCGCGGCACCCACGGCGCTTGTGACCAAGGAATTGATCAAAGGCACGGGCCCTGAAGCCAAGGCTGGTGAGAAGGTCACGGTCAACTATGTTGGTGTGCTGTACAAGAACGGCAAGGAATTCGACTCGTCTTGGAAGCGCAGCGAACCGTTTGCGTTTGAACTGGGCAAGAGTCAGGTCATCAAGGGTTGGGATCAGGGTGTGGCGGGCATGAAGGTCGGTGGTCGGCGTGAGTTGATCATTCCCTCAGAACTGGCCTACGGCAAGACCGGTTCGCCGCCCACGATCCCGCCGAACGCGCCGCTGGTGTTCGTGGTCGACCTACTCGGCACCTGATACTCACGACGCCCAGACAAACACGACTAACAAGCAGTAGCGATACATCTAAAGAGGATCCGTTGATGCCCAGAGGAGTTCATTGCATGGCTAGGTTCAAAGCTCATTTCGCGGTGCTTGCCGCCCTCGCCGTCTGCGCGGGACTATCCGCCTGCGGCGGCGGCATTCCCGGCAACGCCGTCGTAAGCGTCAACGGGACGCCGGTCACGACCAGCACCTTCAACCACTGGATGCAGGTCGCCGCCGGGTCGAGCTCGGCCGCGAGCACCACAGGCGCGGCGGCCAAACCGGTCGTCCCCGATCCGCCCAGCTACAAAAACTGCAGCGCGCACCTTGAAGCGACCGCGCCCAAGCCGGCCACGGGCCAGTCCAAGCCCACCGCGGCCGCGCTGAAGACACAGTGCGAACAGCAGTACAC
>JBOGXY010000161.1:0-8092 GCA_050696495.1 Solirubrobacteraceae bacterium | reverse complement strand
CCACCAACCTGGCGTGGAGCCCGGGGGTCGTTTTCCTCGGCGCGGGCGACTACCGCCGGCTGTTCTCGAGCGCGCTGCCGACGGCGCTGGCGGTAACGCTCCGTCGCAGCGCCGACCCAACCGCGGTCAACCGGGCGATCGAGCGCACGCTCGGGCCGAACAGCGGGCTGAGCGCGGTCACGGCGCAAGCGCGCCAAGCCAGCATCGATTCCCTTACAGGCGAAGGGCTCGACCAACTTCGCCAGATCTCGCTGATACTGCTGGTGGCGGCGATCCTGGCGATGGCGGCGGCGCTGACCTCGGCGATCTGGTCGCGGCGCGGCGCGCTGGCCGGCCTTCGCTTGGCGGGCGTCAGGCCCGGACGGCTGCGTCAGATCCTGCTGTGCGAATCGGCGCTGATGCTGGGGGCCGGCTGCATCACCGGCGCGCTCGCGGGCATATATGGACAGCTGACGATCGACGGCTACCTCCAGCACGTCACCGGCTTCCCGGTGGCAAACCTCGGCGCCAGCCTGCGCCCGATCGAGATCTTCGCGCTGGTCTTGGCGCTGGTGCTCACGATCGTCGCGATCCCCGGCTACTTGGCCTCGCGCGTGTCCCCCACCCTCGCGTTCAATGAGTAGCGTGCTCGTACTCGCTCGCGCCAATCTGCGCTACTGGTTCGGGCTCGCTGCATTCGTGCGTACGCAGCTCGCGTACTGGCGCGAGCGCGCCACGGCGCTCGAGGACCCGCGCAGGCGCGCGTTGGCGCTGGCCAAGCTGCGGGAAGAGCGCTTCAACCCACAGCTGGCCGCGACGCTTGCCACTCAGGCGCCACGCGCCCTCAGACGCGCTGTCGCCGAAGCGATCGTGGCCGCTCAGGTCGCCTACGACTACCGCGATGCGCTCGGCGAGCAGTCGCTACAGGACGAGGACGAGTACACGCGCGAGCTGGCCGAGATCTCGCGCCGCGCACGGCTGCGACTGCCCGGCTGGCCCGCCGTCGCGGACGTCGCCCGCACCAACACCGCGCGCTGGCTGCAGGCGCAACGACTCGGGCATGCGGCCATCGACGGCCAGGACGTGGAGCTGCGCAGGTGGGCTACCCGCGAAGCCTCAGCTACGGGACTTGGCTGGCCGGAGTGGCTGGCCGGGGCACAGGCATCGGTGCTTGGGGGACATGCGTTGGTGGCGCTCGCGGCCGACGAGCGGACCACCTGTGAGCAGGCCGTGACGCTCGATCGGGCCTATCTCTCGATCGGTGCGCTGACGATGCTCGACAGCGTGATCGATCGCGACCGCGGGGCGCATGAGCGCGAGCTCGACTACCGACGCTGGTATGAGAGCGACGAGCAGATGGGCGAGCGCTTGGCGGCCGTTGCGAAGGATGCGTTGGAAGCCGCCAGGCTGGCGCCCGGTGGCGCTCACCACGCGATGACGCTGGGCGGAATCGTCGCCTACTACGCCTGCGCACCACAGGCGCGCTCGCCGCGCGCGCGGGCCGTGTTCGCTGCGGTGTTCCGCGAGCTTGGTGCGAGCCTGCGCCCAACGCTTGCGATCATGCGCGCCTGGCGAGCCGCGAAGCGAGCGCGAAGCCTCGGTGTGCCGGCGGCGAGACGCGCCTGGCGGTTCACCCAACCGGCGGCGCTCGTCGCGGTTACGTTCCTTGCGCACTCAGCCCGCTCCCTGCGCGCCAGCGACGAAGCGCACCTTCGCTACGTGTCCGCATCGGGCTCGACGCTGTATGAGACCGGACGCGCAACCGGAACCCTGCCCGGCTCGATGCGGGCGCATATGACCATCGGTCCCACCTTCAGCGGCAGCTTCACGATCTACGCCTCCGGCGGCACGATCGCCGGGCACGGAACGGCGACACCCCACGGTGTCGGTGTCTATGAAAGCTTCGCGGGCTCGGTCACACTCACCGGCGGCAGCGGGCGCTTCCGGCACGCCACCGGCAGCGCGAAGTTGTACGGCACCTTCAATCGCAATACCTATGCACTGTTGATCCAGACGGAGGGCACGCTGCATTACTAGTAGGCCAGGGGGCTGATGAACGGGGCATACACAAATCGAAGAGGATGGCTCGCCCGTTTGACGGCGCTGTGCGTATGGGCGTCGGTGGCGAGCCTCGCGTGCGCGGGGGGGTCGATGGCGGCGAGCGCCACGAGCAGGACGACTGTGACGCCGATCGACGCGAGCGCAGTCAAGCTGAGCGCGGCCTTCAGTCCACTCTCGCTCGGCAAGCGCACGACGCTCGAATTCGGCTTTCGCTTCGTCGTGCCGGGAGGCATGGTGCCGCCACCGCTGAGCGGGATCGAACTTCACTATCCGAGCAATCTCGGCCTCGGGCTGAGCGGGCTGGGGCTGGCCGGCTGCGACGTGCCGACGCTGGAAGCGAGAGGTCCACGCGGGTGCTCACCTAACGCGGTGATGGGGTTCGGCGAAGTCTTCACCGGTGTCGTGTTCGGCACCGAAACGGTACGCGAGACGGCGCCGATCACGATCGTGCGCGCGCCCGACCAGGAAGGGCGGCTGGCCGTCCTCTTCTACGCCGAGGGCACCACGCCGGTCGATGCGCGCATCATCTTCCCCGGTCTACTGCTCTCCTCGACCGCGCCGTTTGGCGGCGTCGTGAACATCGGAGTACCGCTGGTCGAAACGCTGCCGGGCGCGCCGTACGTGTCGGTGATGCGCCTACGCTCGAGTATCGGGCCCAAGAAGGTCGTCTACTACGAACGGGTCTCAGGCCGTACGCTTGCCTACCAGCCGCTCGGCATCCTGCTGCCCAAACGCTGCCCGCGCGGCGGTTTCCCGTTCGCCGCGCGTTTCAGCTTCACCGACGGCAGCCGCCTGAGCGCACATACGAGCGTGGCCTGCCCCAAGAAACGACGGGGTCACTGACCACCGAGTAGGCCGCCTAGCTGCTTTGCCGTCGGCGCCCCTGCGGCTGTTGGATCGTCAGTGGCGAAAGTGGCGGGTGTGAGTGGCGACCATCGCCGCGCCACCCGCATCGACGGCCGCAACGACCTCCTCGTCGCGCACGGAGCCGCCCGGCTGGATGATCGCGGCCACGCCCGCGTCGATAGCAAGCCGCGGGCCGTCGGCGAATGGGAAGAAGGCGTCTGAGGCGAGCGAGGAGCCGGCCAGCAGACCGGCTCTGCTGCCCTCCGAAGCGCCCTCGGTGCGAGCTGCGTCTCCGGCCTGCGCCTTCTCGATCGCGATTCGCACCGCGTCGACCCGGCTCATCTGACCGGCGCCGATGCCGATCGTCGCCCCCTCGCGCGCGATCACGATCGCGTTGGAGCGAACATGGCGGCAGACCTGCCAGGCAAAGCGCATGTCCTGCCACTCGGCCTCGCTTGGCTCGCGGGCGCTCGTCACGCTCATCTGCTCGGCGCTCTCGGAGACCTCGTCGCGGTCCTGCACCAGCAGCCCGCCGATCACAGGCTTTGCTTCCAGGCCGCCTGTCGGCTCGGGCCATTCTCCCAACTCCAGCAGGCGCACATTCTTCTTCTGTGTGAGCAGCTCGAGTGCCTCTGGCTCGAAACCGGGCGCCAGCAGCACCTCCACGAACTGGCCGGAGATCGCCTGCGCGCAGGCCAGGTCCACCGGACGGTTCAGCGCGATCACGCCGCCGAAGGCGCTGACCGGGTCACAGGCGAAAGCTCGCTCGTAGGCCGCCGTGGCGTCGCGCCCGAGCGCGCAGCCGCACGGGTTGTTGTGCTTGACGATCGCGCAGGCGGGCTCTGAGAAGTCCTCGACCAGCTCACGGGCGCTCGAGAGATCGAGCAGGTTGTTGAAGGACAGCTCCTTGCCGTGCAGCTGGTTGACGCCGGCGAGCAGGTGCGTAGGCGCCCCCACCTGCGCGTAGTAGGCGGCGCGCTGGTGGGGGTTCTCGCCGTAGCGAAGCTCGGCCGCCTTCTCGTAGGCGTAGGCGCGCTGGGCGGGAAAGTCCTCCTCGGCGCGCTGTGCGAACCAGCCGGAGATGGCGGCGTCGTAGCGGGCCGTGCAGGCGTAGGCCTTGCCGGCCAGCCGCTCGCGTGTGCCCATCGCCAGGCGACCGCCGGACTCGCGCAACTCGGTGAGCACCGGCGCGTAGTCGGCCGGGTCGACGAGCACCGCCGCGTAGGCATGGTTCTTGGCGGCGGCGCGGATCATCGTTGGGCCGCCGATGTCGATGTTCTCGACGATCTCCGCGTCGGAGGCATCGCCGCGCGCGAGCGTCTGCTCGAACGGGTACAGATTCACGCACACCAGATCGACCGGCTCGATCGAGTGCTCGGCGGCGGCCGCCAGGTGTGAGGAGTCGCTGCGCACAGCAAGCAACCCTGCGTACAGGCGCGGATGCAGCGTCTTTACGCGCCCGTCCATCATCTCGGGGAAACCGGTGAAATCCTCGATCGCGCGCACCGGCACGCCGGCCTCGGCCAGCGCGCGGGCGGTCCCGCCGGTGGAGACGATCTCGACGCCAAGCTCGGCAAGGCCGGCGGCCAACTCGACCACGCCGGTCTTATCGGATACCGAGATCAGCGCGCGGCGCACATAGCCGGCGCCCGGCTCGGCCGGCTCGATCGCGCTTGCGGACCGCTCGCTCACGGCGCGCACACTATCCGCCGCGCGTTCCGCGAGTCGGGCGCGAGCGCACCGCGCGCGAAGAGACGAACCGCCTCCGGCAGCAGCGCGTGCTCGAGTGGGCGCAATGCCGCCAGCACCTCGTCGGGATCGCGCGCGTCGGGCAGCTCGATCGCTCGCTGGGCGATCACCGGGCCGGTGTCGCAGCCCTCGTCGACGAAGTGAACGGTGACGCCGAAGACCTTCACGCCGTAGGCGAGCGCCTGCTCGATCGCGCGCAGACCCGGGAACGCCGGCAGCAGCGAGGGATGCACGTTGATGACCGCCCCTGCAAAGCGCGCCAGGAATGTTGGCGTGAGCAGCTCCATGTAGCCGGCGAGCACGACCAGCCGCGCGCCGCGCTCGGTCAGCCAGTCGGCCATCGCCTGGTCACGTGCCGCGCGGTCGGCGTAGTGGGCGCGCTCGAAGAACTCGGTCTCGACTCCGCGCACGCGCGCTCGCTCAAGGGCACGCGCATCCGGCGTTCCCGAGGCAACAGCCACCACCTCGGCCTCATGGCCGTGAACCGTGTCGAGCAGCGCCTGCAGGTTGGTGCCGCCACCGGAGGCGAGCACGGCGATTGGCAGCCTGTCGCTCATCGAGCGGCCACCCTACCGGCGCCCGCGAGCACACGCACCGAACAGCTCAGACCGGCGCCACCTCGAGCGCGTACTTCCCCTGCGCCCCGTCTGAGCCCTTGACCGGGTACTCGCCCGTGAAACACGCGTCGCAGTGGGTCGCGCGCTCGCCGCCGACGGCCTCATACACACCCTCCAGGGAGATGTAGGCAAGCGAGTCGCAACCAAGCTCGGCGGCGATCTCATCGACCGAGCGCTCGTGGGCGATCATCTCCTCGCGCGTTGACATGTCGATGCCGTAGTGGCAAGGGTGCTTGATCGGCGGGGCGGAGATGCGCATGTGTACCTCCAGGGCGCCGGCGTCGCGCAGCATCTGCACGATCTGACGGGTGGTGTTGCCGCGCACGATCGAGTCGTCTACGACCACCAGGCGCTTGCCGCCGACTACCTCCGGCAGCGGGTTGAACTTCAGGCGCAGGCCGTGCTTGCGCAGCTCCTGCCCGGGTGCGATGAAGGTGCGGGCGACGTAGCGGTTCTTGACGAAGCCGTCGTCCTGGGGCAGGCCGCTCGCGCGTGCATAACCTCGCGCGGCCGGGTTGCCGGAGTCGGGCACGGGGATGACCAGGTCGGCCTGCACGGGCGCCTCGCGCGCGAGGATCTCCCCCATCCGCCCGCGCGCGACCTGCAGGACGTTGCCGTTCATGCGCGAGTCCGGCCGCGCGAAGTAGATGTACTCGAACACGCAGAACGCCTTGCGCTCCTCGGGCAGCACGACCCGGCTCTCGATCCCCTCCTCGCCGAGAGTAACGATCTCACCCGGCTGCACATCGCGCACGAGCTTTGCGCCGATAATGTCAAACGCGCACGACTCCGAAGCGACGCAGTAGCGCTCGGGCTCGCCTGCCCCTCGCGATGGGGGGCCCTCGCCGACGTCGCCCGCGCTCGCGGGGAGCCGGCCGATCGACAGCGGGCGCAGGCCATGCGGGTCGCGGAAGGCGACCACACGGTCGCGGGTCATCACGACGATCGAGAAAGCGCCGTTCAGGCGTGGCAGCACATCGGCGACGGCGTCCTCGATTCGCTGCGCGGGATGGGTGGCGATCAGGGCGGCGACGATCTCCGAGTCAGAGGTCGAGCTGAAGGAGACGCCGCGAGCGGAGAGCTCCTCGTGCAACTCGACCGCGTTGATCAGGTTGCCGTTGTGGGCGAGCGCCAGCTCCGTGCTCGAGCCGTTCGTGCCCTGCGAGCGGTGCACGGGCTGGGAGTTCTCCCAGGCGTTAGAGCCGGTCGTCGAGTAGCGCACGTGGCCGATCGCAAGCTCGCCCGCGAGCGTGCGCAGGTCGTTCTCGTCGAAGACCTGGTTGACGAGCCCCAGCTCGCGGCGGGTCATGATGTTCCCGCCACGGTCGGCTGCGGCGATGCCGGCCGACTCCTGGCCGCGGTGCTGCAACGCGTACAGCGCGAAGTAGGAGAGGCGCGAGACCTCGTGCCCGGGCGCGTATATGCCAAACACGCCGCACTCGTCGCGCGGCCCGTCGCGGTCCTCCGGCCGAGGGTCGCAGGGCATCGTTCAGTTCACGCTAGCAGTCATGCGAACAGCTCCGCCAGCGCGCCGTGGGCATGGCGCAGCTCCGCCAAGGAGATTTCGATCTCGCCGAGGATCAGCGACTCGCCCTGCACCGTGCCGATCAGCTCCACACTGGTGCGCTCTCCAAGCGTCCGCAGCGCTGCCTCCTCACCACTGACTATGAATGTGCCTGAGCACTCACCGAACAAGCGATCGATGTCCAGTGGCAGATCTACTTGCGCCCCAAGGCCGCCACCCAGGCAGCACTCCGCCAACCCGACCGCAAGGCCCCCCTCGGCGATGTCGTGGGCGCTCGCGATCGCTCCGCGGCGCACGCCGTCGCGCACCGCCGCCTGCGAGGCCAGGACCGCTTCGATGTCGATCGGCGGCAGACCGTCTGGCAGCTGCTCGCCGCGCAGCTTGGCCAGCTCGCCCGCGAGCAGCGAGGGGGAGAACGGACCGACGATCGCGATCGCATCGCCCGCGCGTGCGAAACCGCTGCGGCCCGCGCGGCGCACATCGGGGAGCTTGCCGACCATGCCGACCACCGGCGTCGGGTAGATCGGGCCCGCGCTCGCGCCCTCGTTATAGAGCGAAACGTTGCCGCCGACGATCGGCGCCTGGAGTGCCCGGCAGGCATCGCCCAGGCCGCGAACGGATTCGGTCAACTGCCAGGCGATGTGCGGCTTCTCGGGGTTGCCGAAGTTGAGATTGTTGGTCGTGCCCAGCGGTTGCGCCCCGACGCAGGCGAGGTTGGACGCGCACTCCAGCGCCGCCGCGATCGTGCCGGTGTAAGGGTCGGCGGCGACGCGGCGGCCGTTGCAGTCGATCGAGACGGCGATGCCCGGGATCGCTCCGTGCTCGCTGCCGTCGAGGGGTCTGACTGCGAGCACCGCCGCGTCGGCCTGCTCGGGGCGGCGGACAGTGCGCGACTGGACGACCGAGTCGTACTGCTCGAAGAGCGGGCGGCGAGACGCGATGTTGGGACTGGCCAACAGGGCGAGCAGAATCTCTCGCGGCTCTTCTTTGGGGGGGAGGGGCGTCGCCTTCGGCGCCGCGTATGGCGTGCGGGTCGGCTTCACGGGCTCAAGGTCATACAGCGGACAGTCGTCCACCAGCGCCCGCACCGGCATCTCCCCGACCAGCTCGCCGCCGTCGAACACGCGCATGCTGCTCGTGTCGGTGACCGTGCCGATCGCGGCGCCGCCGACCTCCCACTTCTCACACAGCGCCAGCACCCGCTCGACGTTGGCCGGCTCGACAACGCAGAGCATCCGCTCCTGGGACTCTGAGACCATCACCTCGAACGGCTCCATGTCGGCCTCGCGCAGGGGCACCTTGGCGACGTCGATAT
>JBOGXY010000160.1:0-25229 GCA_050696495.1 Solirubrobacteraceae bacterium | reverse complement strand
ACGGAAAGCCGCTCGGCATAAGTCGCTTCGCCCTGCTGCGCCGTGGCCCGCGCGCGACCCTCGGCAAGCGCTGCCAGCACCTCGAGCAGAAGTTCGGCGCCGAGTGCGGCAAGGCGTGCCAGGAGTTCTCCGGCGGTCTCGTCCGCGCCGATCGCCACCCGTTCGCTGCGATACACCGGCCCGGTGTCGAGCCCCGCTTCCATGCGCATGACGGCCACGCCGGTTTCGGCATCCCCGGCGAGAATGGCGCGCTCCACCGGCGCCGCACCGCGCCAGCGCGGCAGCAGCGACGGGTGGACGTTGAGCAGCTCGTATTCGGATAGCAACGGCTCCTTGATCAATGCGCCAAACGCACACACGATCACAGCCTGCGGTTGTACCGCGGCTATCAGCTCACGCGCGCCACGCTCGTTGACGTTCTCTGGCTGAGCGAGCTCCAGGCCGAGCTCGCGCGCGGTCTCGGCGACCGGCGGGGAGCTCAGCTTGCGTCCGCGACCGGCGGGGCGATCGGGGCGCGTGAGCACCAGGGCGGGGCGATGGGCGCCACCGGCGAGATCGCCTAGCAAGGCCGCGGCGAAGTCCGAGGTGCCCAGAAAAACGGTCCGCACGGCTGCCTCGGGCGACGCTAAACGATCGCTGCGACGGCTTCGCGCATCGCGCGCATCGCCTGCTTGCGCTGCTCGCGCGTGACGCGGTCGAGGATCAGGATGCCGTCGAGATGGTCGATCTCGTGCTGGATTATCCGCGCCGGCAGACCATCTGCCTCAACGACGATCTCCTGACCACCCTCATCGCTGGCCTTGACGCGCAGGGCCTGCGCGCGCTGCACCTCCAGGTGCACCCCGGGCAGGCTCAGGCAGCCCTCTTCGGCGAGATCGAGATCATCGCTGAGCCACTCGATCCGCGGATTGACAAGCGCGGTGAGGGGATCCTCGACATGGGCGCGATAGACCAGCACGCGGTGCAGCACTCCAAGCTGGGTGGCCGCCAGACCGACGCCGAGCGCGTCGTGCATCAACTCCCCCATCCGCGCCACCTCCGCCTGCAGTGCCGTGTCGAAGTGCTCCACCGGCAGCGCCTTGGTTCGCAAGACCGGGTCACCGAACTTGCGCACGTGGCGCAGCGCGAGATCGCGCCGGGCCCGCGTCTCGGCGTCCAGTTCGGCTGGGAGTGGCGCGCCCTCCTCGGGCTCGACCTCCGCGTCCATGATCTGCTCGTCGCTCATCGGTCCAGAAGTTTAGTTGTGAGCGCTACGCCGTCTTATTGTGGATCGACGTCCACGCTGAGAGCCACGCCCGCATGCGCTCGCTCGGCGGCGATCCTCTGCACCGCCTCCCCCACCTTGCCGATCGCCACTGTACGCTCGGCCGGCATCGCCTTGATCACGATCGCCTGGCGCTCGCGCCCGCGCAGGCGAAACAGTGCGGCCGGCCCGAGCACGGCGGTTCCTCTCGGGGCCGCCGATCGCAACCGCTCGCAGATCTCTCCAGCCGCCGCGCGGGCACGCTCACCACGCTCGGCCGCACAGACGATCCGAATCAGGCTCGCGTAGGGCGGATAGGACAGCGCCTCGCGGCGCTGCAGCTCGCCAGCCAGGAATCCGTCGCTGTCGTGTCGCGCCGCGTGCACGATCGAGCGGGCCTGGGGCGCCATCGTTTGCACGAGCACCTTGCCTTCGCCACCACGCCCCACCCGTCCGGCCAGCTGAGCGACCAGCGCGAACGTCCGCTCCTCGGCGCGGAAATCGGGAAAGCGCAGCGTCGCGTCGGCGTCGAGCACGACGCCGAGAGACACGTCGGGGAAATCGTGGCCCTTGGCGACCATCTGGGTTCCGATCAGCACCCCGGCCGGCGCGCGCTCAAAGCTGCGCAGGAGCGTGCCCACGCCGCCGTCGGCCGCCGCCGTCTGTGTAACCGTGTCGGCGTCCAGGCGAAAAACAGGGAATCTCTCGTCTTCCAGGGTGCTCGCCAGCTCGTGCTGGACGCGCTCGGTACCTGCCCCGTGGCGCGCCACCGAGGTCGAGCCGCAGGCGCAACGGCGCGGCGCCGCCTCGCGATGGCCACAGTGATGGCAAGCGACGGTCTCCTGCGCCCGATGAAGGACCAACGCGACGTCGCACTGCGGGCACGTCCACACCGTTCCGCAGGAACGGCAGGTCAGGAAGTTCGACCAGCCGCGGCGATTGAGCAGGACGATCGCCTTGCCCTGTCTTGCCCTCACCTCAGCCAATGCCTGTGCGGTGAGCGGATGCAGGCCATATGCGCGATCGCGCATATCGAGCACATCCACGTGCGGCAAAGGGCCCCCTTTGACCCGGCGGCTCAATCGCAGAACCCCGCCCGTGCAAACATCGGCGTCGACATCGCCACCGTCATCCTCGTCCGTGAAAGCGGCCGCCGCCTCATGCACGCTCTCCGGTCTCGGCGTTGCGCTGCCAAGCAGCAGCAGCGCCCCGCAGTCGTGGGCGCGACGGGCAGCGACGGTGCGCGCGTCATAGCGCGGATCGCCTTCGTGCTTGTAGGAAGAGTCGTGCTCCTCGTCGACGACGATCAGGCCGAGCCGCTCGATCGGGGCGAACACAGCCGAGCGCGGACCGACGCACAGGCGCGCCTCACCCGTGCGCAGCCGCCGCCACTCCTCGCGTCGCTGAGCGATCGTCAGACCGGAGTGAAGCACCGCGACCGTGTCCCCGAAGCGCTCCAGGAAGCGCGAGACCATTTGCGGCGTGAGCCCGATCTCTGGTACCAGCACGATCGCGCCACGGCCCTGACGCAGCGCCTCGGAGGCGACCTGCAGGTACACCTCGGTCTTGCCCGAGCCGGTGATCCCGGCGAGCAGGCGCGTGCTCGAACCCTCGCCGGCCAGCGCCTCATGCAGGTCGGACACGGCCCGCGCCTGTTCGTCGGTCAATCGCGGAGCGGGACCGACCGCGCCGACGCTCACGTGCTCGGCGCGCTTGTGCACACGCGCTTTGCGCCCACTCAGCCTTCGCGTCGCCGCCGGCGGCAGTACCAGCGAGAGCGCACGCGCAAGCGTCGAGCAGTACTCCAGCGCCAACCACTGGGCCAGGGCCAGTAGATCTCCCGGTACGCCGAGCTCCAGCGCTCGCAGCGGAGCGAGCAGCTTCTCTTCGGCTATCTCACTGCGATCGCGCAAGCCGGTGACGACGCCTAGGATCTCGCGCCGCCCGAACGGGACGACCAGCATCGAGCCGAGCGCCACCTGCGCGCGCAGCTCCTCCGGCAGCCGGTAATCAAACGGCCCGCGCAGTGCGCGGGCCGTTGTCATCGGCTCTATCTGGACGATCGCTGACACCGACGAAGCGTAGAGCCGCCGCCGGACCGCGCCGCCGGCGAGGCATCTGGGGAAGGCTTGCGGGCCTCCGATGTTCAGACAGCTGCGCCGGCGGCCAGCCCCGCGGCGGTGCGCAGCGCCTCGGCCTTGTCGGTCTTCTCCCATGTGAAGTCGTGGTCGTCGCGTCCGAAATGACCGTATGCGGCGGTCTTCTGGTAGATCGGCCGGTGCAGTTTGAGCTCCTCGCGAAACGCGCCGGGGCGCAGGTCGAAGTGCTCGTCGACCAGCCGAGCGATGTCGCCACGGCCGATCTTCTCGGTGCCGAACGTCTCGACCATCACCGAGACTGGGTGCGCGACTCCGATCGCATAGGCGACCTGCACCTCGGCGCGGTCGGCAAGGCCCGCCGCGACGATGTTCTTGGCCACCCAGCGCGCCGCGTAGGCGGCGGAGCGATCGACCTTTGAGGGGTCCTTGCCCGAGAAGGCGCCGCCGCCGTGGCGAGCCATGCCACCGTAGGTGTCGACGATAATCTTGCGGCCCGTGAGCCCGCAATCGCCCATCGGGCCACCGATCACGAAGCGGCCGGTCGGGTTGACGAGGAAGTTCTTCTGAAGCTTCTTCTCGTCGTAGAGATCGCTTGGCAGCACCGGATGAAGGACGTGCTCGAACAGGTCGGGCTTGATCAGCGTCTCGGAGTCGATCCCATCGGCGTGCTGGGTTGAGATCAGGATCTTTTCGATCTCCACCGGCCGGCCGTCCTTGTAGCGAACGGTCACCTGCGTCTTTCCGTCCGGGCGCAGGTAGGGCAGCACGTCGCCCTTGCGCACCTCCGCCAGACGCTTGGAGAGCTTGTGCGCGAGAGAGATCGGCAGCGGCATCAGCTCGTCGGTCTCGTTTGAGGCGTAGCCGAACATCATCCCCTGGTCGCCCGCGCCGGCGACATCGAGCTCGTCCTCGTCGGCCGGATCGTGGCGCGTCTCATAGGCGGCATCGACGCCCTGGGCGATGTCCGGAGACTGCTTGTCGATCGCGTTGATGACCGCGCAGGTGTCGCAATCGAAACCGTAGGCGGCGTTGTCGTAGCCGATCTTGCGCACCGTCTCGCGCGCGATTTCCTGGATATCGACATAGGTGTTGGTGGAGATCTCACCGGAGACGACGATCAAGCCGGTGTTGACCAGCGTCTCGCAGGCGACGCGACCGTAAGGGTCGTCTGTGAGCACGGCGTCCAGCACGCCGTCTGAGATCTGATCGGCGATCTTGTCGGGGTGGCCCTCCGTGACCGACTCGGAGGTAAATAGGAACTCGCTATCGGAATGATGGCTCATGACTTTAGGCTCGACTCCACAGGTATCGCTTGAAGGATTGGCACGCAGTCTATTAGTCAGACAGCGCCCAGAGCAGCAGCGAGGCGGGCACGAGGTTGGCTGTCGGGCCGAAGTCGAGCTCCTCGCGCGTGGCGACGATCGCGGGACGACCGGGGAGGGCGCGCATCGGGGCGGTGGCCTTCTGGCGCGAGACGCTGGTCCAGTCGGCGACCTCGACCGCATCGATCGCACTGCGCGGACCACAGACGAAATCCACCTCACCGCCTTTGCGGGTACCCCATACGTGCAGGCGCTCGGGGCACGGGAACGCCTCAGCGCTGCGCTCAGACGGCTCGTAGCGGCGGTAGAGGGCTAGAGCGAGGGCGTTCTCGACAAGGGCGTGCGGGTTGTGCGCGAAGGTGGCACGCCGATGAGCGATCGTGTGCAGCAGTGGGTCGCCGAAGTAGACCTTCTTGTCCTTGGCCAGTTCGCCGGCGCCGGAGTCGGGCTTCCAGAAGTAGAGGATGAGGGCGAAGTAGTTGACCGCCAGCAACTCGACGTAGCTCTGGACGGTGCGGCCGTCCGGGACGCCCCGCGCGTTGGGGCCTCTCGCGCGCCCGAGCGGGACGTCGAGCTCGCGCGCGAGGCGCGACCAGCTGAGCTTGGATCCGAGCGAGCGCGCGATCCGCTCCATCAGGGAATGCGCGGCGGAGACGCTTGCCCCGCGACGTTGCAACTCGCGCGCGAGCGAGTCCCAGAGCACGCGCAGAACTTCCTCGCTCGGCTGCGAAAGACCCGACGCCGCCTCGGCCACCGCGGCGGGCAGGCCCCCGAAAGTCAGGTAGCGCTCAAGCGCCAAGCGCAGCGAAGCCGAGTGCACGCGCGTGTCGAGAATCGTCGCACGACCGTCGCGGCTCAGTATCTCGGCGATCGTCATACCGGGACCCGGCGGGAGGCCCGGATCCAGAGCGCGCGCGAAGGAGGCGAAGCCTTGGGGCAGAACCAGGATGTCGCGTCCCGCGCCGCGCCGTCCCGGCAGTCGCTCGGCGGCGCCCTGAGCCAGGTCGATCGCGGAGGACCCCGTGCAGACGACGACGTCCCTGTCGATCCGCCCGTCGTCCCACAGCACCTTGATCGACGTTCTCCAGCCGCGCGCGGCTGTGACCTCGTCGAGCAGGATCAGCCGCGGGTCCCGCGGCGCACCGCCGGCCAGCTCGAGCGCACGCGAAACGCTTGCCACCAGCTCGGCGGCCGGCTGATCCTCGGATAGATCGAGCGATAGGTAGACGATCTGGCGTGCCGCAACGCCCGCATCGAGCGCTCGTCGAACGAGCAGCTTCAGGTCTGTTGACTTACCGACCTGTCGCGGCCCTCGCAGGATGTGGACCGCAGCGCGTGTCAGGTCGATTTGCTCTATCTGTGGCGCGGGCAGCCGCACGGGTCGTGCACCCAGGCGGCGCAGATGCGGATCGTCGAACTCCCACCCCTCACGCGCCCACCAGGGGTTGTAGCGATGGATCTGCTCGTCGTTCAGCAACATAATGGGTCATATTAGCGTCTAATTCCCCAAAAGACCCCCTCTTTTATGCAATTAAATGCACAAACTCAACCCTCATCGGACGTGGCGGCATTCATCGGACGTGACGGCATCGTCCTCAAGCGGCCCGCGCGCGCGCCCCGCTCGACGAAGTCGATCACCAGCGGCACCCCGTCCATGCCGTAGCGCGCACGCAGACGGTTCTCGACGAAATAGGCGTAGTCGCGGGTCACGCGAGTGCGCGAATTGACCTGGATGGCAAAACGTGGCGGCGCCGTGTCGATCTGGGCCATATAGATCAGCTTCAGGCGGTGTTGGCTCGATCCCCGCCTCGTGCCAACGGGCGGTTGGCGCGCCTGCACCACCTCGGCCAGGAAGCGGTTGAGCTCTGAGGTCGGGATGCGTCCACGGCGGCGATCGCCGAGCGCCAACGCCTCGGCGGTCAAGCGCGAGACGTTTCGTCCCGTCTTGGCGCTGGCGGTCAGCACGCGCGGGCGCAGGCGCAGCTTTTCGGCGACACGGGCGCGCTCGCGGTCGAGGTCGGCCTCGGTTCCTTCGTTGAGGTCCCACTTGTTGAGCACCAGCGCCGTCGCGCAGCCTGTCTTCATCGCCAGCTCGGCGATGCGCAGGTCCTGAGCCGTGACACCGTCCGCGGCATCGCAGACCACGAGCGCCACATCGGCGCGCTCGGCGGCGCGCTGGGAGCGCAAGGTCGTGTAGTACTCGACCGAGTCTGAGACCTTCGACTGGCGGCGCATCCCGGCGGTATCGACCAGGATCAACTGTCGTCCATCGACCTGCAGCGGCGTGTCGATCGCATCGCGCGTGGTGCCCGCCAGCTCGGAGACGATCACCCGGTCTTCGCCGAGGAAGCGGTTGACCAGCGAGGACTTGCCGACGTTCGGGCGCCCGATCAGCGCCAGGCGGATCGTGTCCTCGTCGGCCTCGGTTGACTCCTGGGCCGGCAACAACTCGACGATGCGATCGAGCAGATCTCCCGACCCGAGGCCCTGAGCCGCGGAGACCGCGATCGGCTCGCCGAGGCCGAGACGATGAAAGTCGGCGGCGAGCGGCAGATCGGCGACGCCGTCGCACTTGTTTGCGGCGACGATCGCAGGCAGCGGCGCGCGGCGCAGCAGCTCGGCCATCTCCTCATCTCCGGGGCGCACACCCGCGCGTGCGTCGACCACCAGCACCGCCACCAGCGCATCGGCCAGCCCGACGCGCGCCTGCTCGCGGATCGAGCCGGCCAGCGGGTCCTCGTCGGCGAAGTCGACCCCGCCGGTGTCGATCAGCGTGAACGTACGCCCGTTCCACTCGCACTCGATCTCGTTGCGATCGCGCGTGATGCCCGGCCGCTCGTGCACGACCGCCTCGCGCGAGCCGGCCAGGCGGTTGACCAGCGATGACTTGCCGACGTTCGGATACCCGACTATCGCGACCTTTTGCATGGGGGGAGTATGACCGGCGTGGAGGGTCGGCCCGGGCGGGATGCTCAGGCCGACGCGCGCGCCGCGTGTGCGAGCCCGACGATGTGCTCGACCACCTGCTCGACGCTCATCCCGGTCGTGTCGAGCAGGACGGCCCCAGGGGCGGCTTCGAGGGGGCTGTGCGCGCGCGTGGAGTCGCGCTCGTCGCGCATGGTCTGCTCGGCCAGGACGACGGCCTCGTCACCCCCCAGCTCGGCCGCGCGGCGACGCGCGCGCTCAGCTGGATCGGCCGTGAGGTAGACCTTCAGCTCGGCGCCGGGCGCCACGACGGTGCCGATGTCGCGACCCTCGGCCACCCAGTCGCCCTCTGAGATCAACTCCCGCTGCTTGGCGACCAGCGCCTCGCGGACGCCCGGGTGCGCGGCGACGCGCGAGGCGACCTCGGAGATCTCGGGCGCGCGAATCGCGTCAGTCACATCGCGATCGTCGAGCAGCACGCGCCGGCCGGATCCGTGCACCACCGCCTCGGCCGTGACGAACTCGATCCGAGCGGAGGACGCGAGCGTAGCGAGCGCCACCTCCGGCGAATCCAGCGCGAGCAGCCCCACGCAGCGGTACATGGCGCCACTGTCGAGATAGGTGAAGCCGAGCCGCTCGGAGAGCGCGCGCGCCACGGTGGACTTGCCGGCTCCGGCGGGGCCGTCGATCGCGATCAGCATTGGCGCTGGACGATAGCGCGCGCCAACCATGTGTGTGCTAAGTTGTGGCCATGCGTCTGCACATTACTTTGGACAATGACCTCGTGCAGAGGCTCGACAAGCGTGTCGGAAGACGACGTCGCAGTGTGTTCATCTCCGCGACCGTTCGCCAAGCCCTCGAGGACGAGCAGCGCTGGGAGGACATCGAAGCCGGGATCGGCAGCCTTGCTGGGCATGAGCACGAGTGGGATGCCGACCCCGCTGCCTGGGTGACAGCGCAACGCCACGCCGACCCGAGTCGTGTCGGTTAGCGCTTGCGGCTGCTGCTCGACACAACCGTCCTGATCGATGTGCTTAGGGGTCGCCCAGCGGCTGAGCGCGTGCGAGCTCTGCGCGATATCGGCCAGACCCCCTGGATTTGCGCGGTCAACGCCGAGGAGGTGCTGCGTGGAGCCAGAATCGACGAGGAGACGGTCGTTACACGTTTCCTGAGCGGGATGCGCTTGGCTGCACTCGACCTCTCTGAGGGGGAAAGGGCAGGACGCTGGCGCAGGGAGTACGCAGAGAAGGGTGTCACCCTCAGCCAAGCCGACTGCTTGATCGCCGCCGCGGCCGTCGGGGCCGGCGCGCGACTGGCGACCGGCAATCCAAAGCACTTCCCGATGCCCGAGCTCGATGTCGAGCACTGGCCGGTTGGGGAGTGAGCTACCCGGCTGGCTGCTGTCCCGCTATCGCCCTCTGCACATCCCAGCCGCGCCCCGTGAGGCTCCACGCATTGGGGCCCCACGCGCGACCGGCGCTCGCGTGTTCTCGATCTGCTTGGCTGACGCGCCTTCCACAAAAACTTGAGACTCTCCGGCCGGTCTGTTGCTGCCGTTGCTGACAGTTCGGTACCGGGCGGCACATCGGCGTCGGCACTGTGAAGCGGTCAAGCCAGCGCGGCGATGTCCTCCACGAAGCCCGGATAGGACACGTCCGCCGCCTCCATCCCGAGCACTGTGACTCCCTCGCGCGAGGCAAGGCCGGCCACGGCGCCCATCATCGCCATGCGATGATCGCCAACCGCGTCGATCACGCCGCCGCGCAAACCCCCCGTGCCGGTGACGGCGAACCCGTCCTGCAGCGCGTCGATGTCAGCACCTAGGCCACGCAGGCCGTCCACCACCGTAGAGATACGGTCGGACTCCTTTAGCCTCAACTCCTGGGCGCCGCGCACGACGGTCTCCCCCTCGGCAAAACAGCCAAGCAGGGCCACCAGCGGCAGCTCGTCGATCGCAAGCGGCACCTCCTCCGGTTCGACATAGGTTCCCTCCAGGGCGCCGTGAGCGACGTCCAGGTCGCAGGTCGGCTCGTCGGCCAACAGCTCGCCGTGCTCGCTCTCCAGGTCGCCGAGGACGATGCCGCGCATGCGCTGCAGAATGCGAAGGAAGCCCGTGCGCGTCCAGTTGGCGCCGATGTCGCGCACCAGCAGGCGCGAGCCGGGCACCAGCACCGCCGCGGCGATCGCAAAGGCGGCCGAGCTGGGATCGCTGGGCACGAGGACATGCTCGAGCACGAGCTCATCGGCGTTGAGCACCGTCACATGCTTGCCGTGGCGATGGATGTTCACGCCGGCGCGCGCGAGCATCCGCTCGGTGTGGTCGCGACTGCGGGCGGGCTCGCCGACCGTCGTGGCGCCGTCGGCCGCAAGCGCCGCAAGCAGCACGCACGACTTGATCTGGGCGCTGGCGACCGGCAGCTCGTAGGAGATGGAGCGCAGGCGCTCGCCGTGGATCGTCATCGGCGGCAAGCGATCCTCACGCGCCTCGATGCGCGCGCCCATCAGCCGCAGCGGCTCGGCGACACGATCGACCGGGCGCCGGCGAATCGACTCGTCGCCGTCCAGCGTGAACGAGCGTCCCTCCTGGGCGGCCAGCCAGCCCGGCAGCAGGCGCAGCAGAGTGCCGGCGTTGCCGACGTCGATCGGGCCGCCCGGATCGCGCGCCTCACGCAGACCTGTGCCCCGGACCGTGATTACACCGTCGCGCTCGTCCACCAGCGCTCCCAGCGCCTGTACCGCCGCCAGCGTGGAGTCCGTGTCGGCCGCGTGCAGATAGTTCTCTATCCGTGTCGGCTCGGAGGCCATCGCGCCGAGCAGCGCCGCCCGGTGGGAGATCGACTTGTCGGCGGGAGCCCTCAGCTCACCTTGCAGGCCCGTCGAGGGCTCGAAGCGGATATCCATGCAGCGAACCCTATGAGTCTTTGGGCGCCAGGCGCTCGCGGCCTTCGCGAGCCTGCTCCTGCCATGCCCCGAGCGCGTCGGCGTCTTCGGCGTCAAGCGCGTCGCGCACGCCGCTGAGCTCCCTGATCGCCTCGTCGATCGCCTCCGCCAGCAGATCGCCGTTTGACATGTAGATGTCCTTCCAGATCGCCGTGTTGGCGCCGGCCACACGGGTCGCATCGCGAAAGCTTGGGTTGCTGCCGACCGAGGCGATCGCACGGGGATCGCCGTCGCGCGGCGGCTCAGCTCGCAACGCCTGGGTGACGAGAACATTCGCCAACACGTGAGGCAAATGAGACACGCTTGCCATCAGGCGATCGTGAGAGTCGGCGTCGAGCACGACCGGCCTGGCGCCGAGCTGCTGCACCAGGGCGTCCACGCGCGCAAGCGCGGGAGCCTCCTCGGCCGATACCGGTGTCAGGTACCAGACGGCGCTGTCGAACAGATCCTCGCGCGCGCTCTGCACGCCGGCGCTCTCCGCGCCCGCCAGGGGATGACCGCCGAGGAAACGGGGGTCGATGACCTCACGCGTGATGTGGCGCTTGGTCGAACAGACGTCGCTGACCACGCAGTCCGGCCCGCACGCCGCCAGAACCTCACGGACCGTGCTCACGCTCGCGCCGACGGGCACCGACACGAACGCATAGTCGGCCGCACCGACAGCGGACGCGAGTTGCTCGCACGGCTGGTCGATCGCGCCCAACCGTCTCGCCCGCGAGAGTGCCTGCGCGTCCTGGTCATAGCCGAGCACGTGCGCACCCAGGCGCCTACGTGCGGCCATCCCGATCGAGCCGCCGATCAGTCCGACGCCGATGACCGCCACCTGCAGGGGGCGGGACGCCTGCGATCTGCTGCGCCCGGGTCGGGCGGGCGCTCGATCGCTCACGCGGGGCTGAACGCCTTCCCAGCGATCGCGGCCACCTGCTCGACCGCGGCTGCGTAATCGGCGAACTCGTCGGCAAGCAGCGCCTGCGGGCCGTCGCAGAGAGCCTCGTCGGGGTTCGGATGCACCTCGACGATGATCCCGTCGGCCCCGGCGGCCGCGGCGGCCAGCGACATCGGGCGCACCAGCGAGCGCCGGCCCGCCGCGTGGCTCGGATCGACCACGATCGGCAGGTGCGTGAGCTCTTTGAGAACCGGCACCGCCTGCAGGTCGAGCGTCGTGCGGTAGTTGGTCTCAAACGTGCGGATGCCGCGCTCGCAGAGCATCACGTTCGGGTTGCCTTCCTTGAGCACGTACTCGGCCGCCATCAGCAGCTCATCGAGCGTCGCCGAGAGCCCACGCTTGAGCAGCACCGGTCGCCCGGCGCGTCCAAGCTCGGCAAGCAGCGGGAAGTTCTGCATGTTGCGCGCCCCGACCTGAATCACGTCGGCGACCTCGAGCACGGGCTCCAGATCGCGAGCGTCCATCAGCTCGGTGACGATCGGTAGGCCTGTCTGCTGCTTGGCCTCCGCCAGCAGCTTCAGGCCCTCTGTGCCGAGGCCTTGGAAGGCGTACGGGCTCGTTCGCGGCTTGTAGGCGCCGCCACGCAGCATCGCCACGCCGGCATCCTTGACCACCTCGGCGGTCTCCAGGAGTTGCTCGCGCGATTCGACCGTGCACGGGCCTGCGATCAGCGCGAAGTGCCCGCCACCGATCTTGCGCCCCTGGATTTCCAGCGTGCTCGGCTCGCCGTGGCGAATCTGAGCGGAGGCGAGCTTGTAGGGCTTGAGGATCGGCATCACGCGATCCACTCCCGCCTGCGCCTCCAAGCCCAGGTTGGCGACCTTCACATCCTGCTCGACGTCGCCGATCGCGCCGATCACGGTCAGGCGCGCGCCTTTGATCGGGTGCGCAAGCGCGCCCGCGCTCTCGATCTTCTCGATCACCGCGCCGATCTCCGACTCGGTCGCGTCCTCCTTCATGACGATCATCATCTGCTCGATCCTTTCAAGTCTGGGTTGGTTTTGTGAGCAGCGGCGGAAGCGGCGCTCGTCCGGGGGACCTTTGCGACCTGAAGTTGCCTCCGCTCACACAAGGAGGACAGGTCGGAGCGCCTAGCTAAATCGCCAGGCGTAGCGAAACGACCAATACGACGCGGGAGCACACGCGGCTGCGCGGGCGGGTGCTGTTCTAGAAGCGGTCGTCTGCATGATCGTCTGGATGCTTTGTAGCAAGCTCAGAGCGCCCGATCAAGCGCTGTGAGGAAGATCTCGTTCTCCTCGGAGGTTCCGTACGTGACGCGCAGCGCTCCCGGCTTGCCGAGCGCACCGCCTCCGCGCACGAGCACACCCTGCTCCTGCAGCCCACGCATCACCTGCGCCTCACGCTCTCCTGCGTGCTCTAGATCGTCCTCACCGAGCAAGAACCAGCAGAAGTTTGCCTGCGACTCGGCGGGCTCTATGCCCAGCGCCCGCAGGCGCTCGTCCACGGAGATGCGCTCGGCGATCGTGCGCGTGACACGCTCAGTGACGGCGTCCTGGTGGCGCAGGGCCTCGACCGCGCCGGCTTGAGCGACCGCGTTACAGAAGAATGGCTGGCGCACCTGGTCGACGGCGCGCGGCAGATCGTCCGAGCCGCACAGCGCGAAGCCGACGCGCAGCCCGCACAACCCGTAGACCTTGGAGAAGGTGCGCAGCAGCACGAGGTTTGGGTGCGCGCCGAGCAGGTCGATCGAGGCGTCGGGGTCCTCGAGCAGGTTGAACTCGCAGTAGGCCTCGTCGACGATCACGCACACGTGGCGCGGCACCTCTGCGATGAAGTCGGCGATGTCCGCCAGCGGCAGGGCCGTGCTGGTCGGATTGTTGGGGTTGCAGACGACCGCGATCCGCGTTGCCGCCGTGATCTCGGAGAGCATCGCGCCGAGGTCGTGGCGCTCCTGCGCGTCCAGTGGCACGGTGACGGCGCGCGCGCCCGATGCAGCGCTCAGGTGCGGGTAGACCGAGAACGACGGCCATGCGTACACCAGCTCGGCGCCCGGCTCGAGCAGCGCCTCGCCGGCGGCGAGCAGGATGTCGCAGGAGCCGTTGCCGATCGCGATTCGCGAGCCCGGCACCCCGTAGCGCTCTGACAGCCGCTGCTTGAGCAGCGAGTTGGTCGGGTCGGGATAGCGGTTGAGCGTCGGCAGCGCGCTTTGGATCGCCTCGATCACGGCCGGCAGAGGCGGCCAGGGCGACTCGTTGGACGCGAGCTTCACGCTCGGCGCACGATCGGCGTAGCCGCCCGCTGCCGGATAGACGGGTATGCGGCTGATCCGCTGCGAGAACTCGAGGGCCATCGGCCTATTGTGGCGACTCAGCCCTTGAGAGCCAGGGACCGAGTGATCTGCCAGCTGCCGCCTTCCTGGCCTTCGACGCTCACAACCAGCTTGCAGCTGAGTTTGTGGAGTTTGTGCAGGAGCTGTTTGCCCTTGGCGTTCAGCGAGAGCGACAGCATGTGAGCCCCTTTTGCGGTGAGCTTGAAGCGTGCGCTGCCGATCAGAACTAGCTTCGTTGTCGTGTGTTTGTTTGCGGTCGTGGTCTTCTTGGCGAACAGCTGCAACGTTATGCCGCAGGCGGGTGGGCATTCGGCGCGGCCGAGCGAGAAGGGCCCGTTGCCGGAGAGTTTCTTGCCGTTGGCGGGCAAACCCAGCCTGGTCGCGACTTGCGCCGCCGTCAAACGGACGGGCGTGAGCACTTCCTTGATCACCAACGGAGCAGAAGCCGGCAGCGCCGGGGGCGCCGCCGCGACTTCAAACCGGCCGACCGCAGCCTGAGAGTTGCCGTAAGCGTCGTATGCCGTCAAACCGACTTCATAAATGCCCGGTTGCATAAACGTATGGGGGATCGTAGGGCTCGTCGTGCCGATCTGTTCTTCAGTACCAAGAAAGTCCCATACCCAGTAGGCTGCCGGATCGCCGGGACCGCCCGACCCGGAGCCGTCGAGTGCCATCGGTATGGTCGCCTGGCGACTGGCAGAGATTGCAATTTTCACGTCGAGCGGGTGCTGGACACAGCCCCCTCCAAACAGTCCGGCCGCATTGCTCCACTCTCTCTGCAGCCAATACTTGCCATTGCCAATTTCTTGGTTGAACGCAACCCCAGGTTTGGTAAAGGTTGGATCCCCTAGAAATCCTCCCAACGCCACGCCATAGATGTCAAAGGTCTCCGGCGGCAGACACTTATCGCCGACCTCTTGACCTATAACGTCCAGCCAGCCATCGCCAAAGGGGTCGGAGATCGTCTCGTTGTGCTCGTGGCTGACGGTGTCTATCGTCGCATCCACGCCTTCGGCGCCGTTGGGGTGCTCAAACGAGTCACATCCTTCTACCTCACCACCGTCGGGGATACTTGCGTATAGCGGGGGTTCCAGTTCTTTTCCCGCGTTTTCAAAGGCGCTGTGATAGGCGCAGTAACCACCCGCTTCAAACGCGCACGCGTTCGGTTCGCTCGCGGCTTCTCCCGCGCCGTAGAAGCAGCTCCCTATCTGAGGCGGCGTAAATACGAAGTAGACATCGTGAAGCGAAGCTTCCCATTTGTGGCCTTGGACATTTTCCGCGGTGCGCGCCAATTCCACTTGGCCCTGCAGATCCTTGTCGGTAATACAGAAACCATTGGGTGTCGCGTTATCGATGCACTCGCCTTTAGTGCTACCAGACGACGGTAGAGGGTTCTTATCTATGTAGACGTCAGACGCGCTCCCCCCAAAGGCAACCTGATATTCCCCCTTCACATTCGCCCCCGCGTATTGAGACTGAACGGCATAAACGTTCGACTCCGCTCCGCTCGATTTCGCCACGTCTCCAAAATACCGTTCAATCGCTTCCCGGTAAGGGTTGGATATGGGATGCGCCTGGGCCGTTTCGCCTTCCCAGAAGATCAGATGCACTTTGTGGGCGCCAACCACGGGTCCTCCCCAAAAACAGAGATTGGCCCCCGCGGCTTTGCCGTTCGGGCACCTGGGAGTAATGCTGCCGGCCTGGCCTATAGCTGACGTGATGTCTCGTTCGCGCGCGACACTGGCCGACGAACCGTTGTGGACCAACATGACGCCGCGAAAGCGGGGATAGCCCGGCAGGGGCGAGCGTGCCGGTGGTGCTGCGGCTGCGCCTGAGGCACACACCGCGACAATCATCACCGCCGCGGCCGCTACCAAAAGGGTCCTGAAGGTTGTTCCCGCCATCACTGCGCCGCCTGCAAATCCGCCCGCAACATCGCCGCCTCCCGTAGATACACATGCGCCGGCTCGTGATCCTCGGCCGCGTAGTAGTGAATCAAGACCCGGATCACCCTCGGTAACGATCCGGGGACCGGGATCTCCTGGGCGCATAGCAGCGGCACCCGCTCAAAACCAAGCGCCCTGGCCGCTACCGCGGGAAACTCGGCCGTCAGGTCGTCGGTGACCGTGAAGATGCAGCTGACGACCTGAGCCGGGGGCAAGTCGTTGCGCGACATGATCTCGTTCATCAGCTCGGTGGTCGCGTCGAGGATCTCGCTCGACTGGTCCTCGGGCACGGAGATCGCGCCACGTAGGGCGTGTAGGCGTTGGGCCATTGGGCGCGATTCTGTCAGAGGGGGGCGCCAGAGGCGGCGCTCAAGCGCTGGACCTCGGACTGCTCCAAGCGCCGGTGGGCTCCGACAGGTAGACGATCCAGCCGCAGCGGGCCGAACGCGACCCGCTCGAGCGCGATAACGCGGTGGCCGACCGCCTCGCACATCCGGCGCACCTGTCGGTTGCGGCCCTCGTGGATCGTTAGCTCGAGGACCCCGGCTTGCAGCTGGCGCACACGAGCGGGGGCGGTCAGGCCGTCTTCCAGGCGCACACCCTCGCGCAGTCGGCGCAACGTCGACTCGCTGACGGGGCCGCCGCGGACTTGCGCCCGGTAGGTCTTCTTGACTTCGAAGCTCGGGTGCGTGAGCCGGTGCGCCAGCTCGCCGTCGTTGGTGAGCAGGATCAAGCCGCTGGTGTCGGCGTCCAGGCGTCCCACCGGATAGAGCCTTGCCTTCTCGTTGGCCACCAAACCGACGACTGTGGGGCGACCATGCGTGTCCTTGGCGGTACTGACCACCCCCACCGGCTTGTTGACGGCATAGACGACGGTCGCCTCGGCGCCGCCGAGCAGACGGCCATCGACCGCCACTGCGCTTGAATCGTCCACGTCGCGGGCCGGGTCGAGCACGACCTCGCCCGCCACCGTCACGCGGCCGGCGCGCACGATCTCCTCGGCCGCACGGCGCGAGGCGACACCCGCGTGGGCCATGTACTTGGCTAGGCGCATGCACCGCCCACAGGCGCGAGCCGTCTCTCGCGGTTGCTTGTGCTCATCGGCTGCCACCATAGGGCCATGGACCTCCAGTTGCTCGACGAGACGCTCGCCCAGGCGGGCGAGCCGGCCTTCCGCGCCAAGCAGGTGTGGCAGTGGGCCGCGCGCGGAGCAGACGGCTATGAGCGGATGACCAACCTGCCCACGGGCCTGCGTGAGCTGCTCGCTGAGAAGGTGCCCTTTTCGAGCTTGCGGTTGCGCGATGAGCGCCGTGCAAGCGACGGCACCGTCAAGGCGCTGTTTGCCACCATCGACGAGCGGCCGCTGGAGGCCGTGTTGATGCGTTATCGCGACTCGCGCCGCTCGATCTGTGTCTCTTCGCAATCGGGCTGTCCTCTGACGTGCACGTTCTGCGCGACCGGGACGATGAAGTTCGCCCGCAACCTGACCGCCTCGGAGATCCTCGACCAGGCGCTGTACTTTCGCCGGATCGAGGCGATCGATCACTGCGTCTTCATGGGCATGGGCGAGCCGATGCTCAACCTCGATGCGGTGCTGGCGGCCTGCGAGCGCCTACCGGACCTAGGGATCACCAATCGCCGCACGGCGATCTCGACCGTCGGCTGGATCCCCGGGATCGAACGGTTGACAGAACAGGAGATGCCGCTGCGCCTCGCGTTGTCGCTGCACGCGGCCGACGAAGCGTTGCGCAGCGAGCTGATGCCGGTCAACGAGCGCTATCCCCTTGCGGACGTCATCGACGCCTGCCGCGCCTTCTATGAGCGCAAGCGCCGACGCGTGTTCGTCGAGTACGTGATGCTTGCGGGCGTCAACGACCGCTACGAGCAGGCGCTTGCGCTCGCCCGTCTGCTGGCTCCGCGACATGCGGGCGAGCAGCCGCGAATGTTCAAGGTCAATCTGATCCCGTTCAATCCGACGGACTCGCGGTTCGAGGGCTCCAGCCGCGAGTCGATCGCCGCGTTCAAGGGCGCGCTCGAGCAGAAGGGGATCGAGGCGACCGTGCGTCTGACGCGGGGCCGCGACATCGACGCGGCCTGCGGCCAGTTGGCGGCACGCGCGGGCTAAGCCCTACTCGCTGGACGCTGACGGCCCTCCGCCCGCTCGGGCCTCCCCGGCTCGCAAGAGACGGTCCCGCAGCTCCGCCTGCTCCTCGGGCGTTGGGTCCCACTGTGCAACGTCGGGCAGCTCGTCGATCGCGTTCAGGCCGAACAGCTTCAGGAACTGCGGTGTCGTGCGGTACATGACGGCCCCGAACTGTGAGCGGCCCGACTCTTCGATCAGGCCGCGCTCGAGCAGCGTCGAGGCGGCCGAGTCGGCGCTGACGCCGCGGATGCGGGTGATCTCCGGGCGCGAGACCGGCTGCAGGTAGGCGACGATCGCAAGCGTCTCGGCCTGGGCCGGCGTCAGCGCCGAGGCGCGCGGACGGCTGAACAGGCGCTTGGCGGCATCCTCGGTCTCCGGGCCGGTCGCAAACGTGAATCCTCCAGCCAGCGAGCGCAGGTGGATGCCGCTGACGCCCGGCGCGTGGCGCTGCGCCAATACGCCCAGGGCGGCGACCGCTTGGGCCTCGTCAACACCTGCCGCGTCGGCCAGCTCCCGCGGCGTAAGCGGGTCGGGGGCGAGGAACAGCAGCGCCTCGATCGTGCAGATCAGCGCGTCGGACTGCTCGACGGGCGGCTGGCGCTCGCCGCCGTCCGTCGAGGAGGTCTCGCCGCCTGCCTCCTGTTCGCTGCCCTCGGGCTCGCTCATCCCGCGTTTGCTTGCAACGGCGCCGCCGCCGCCACCGCGTGGACCGCGATATCGCCGAAGCTCTCGTCCTGCTCCCACAGCGCTTCGCCGCGCTTGTAGAGCTCGAGCAGCGCGAACACGGTGACGGCGACCGTCATACGGTCCTCGCCGCGCACAGCCTCATCGAAGGAGAAGCGCCCACGCCGAAGCAGCCCACGCAGGTGAGACAAGCGATCCGCGACCGTCACGCGCTGGATCGAGATGTGGCGCAGACTGATCGTCGGCGGCATCCTCAGCAGCCGTCCGATCGCCTGGCCGAGCACACCGGCATCCTCAGAACCGTCGGCAGGGGCCGGGATCGCCTTGCGCAGATGCGCAGGCGGCGGAGCGCTGCGGAAGCGCACGCCCGCCTCTCGCGCGAACAGCTCCTGCAGGTGGGTGGAGGCCGAGCGGAAGCGGCGGGCCTGCAGCATCCGCTCGAGCAGCTCCTCGGCCGCCTCGCCGGGCTCCAGGTCGAGTAGCTCCTCCTCGTCCTCGGCGAGCATCAGGCGCGACTTCAGTTCCAAAAGCGCCGCGATCAGAACGATGAACTCGGTCGCGGTCTCCAGGTCGAGCTCACCGCGACCCTCCAGGTGGTCGAGGTAGGCGAGCACGACGTCGGCCAGCTCCAGCTCTAGCAGGTCGATCTCCTCGCGCAGGATTAGCACCAACAGCAGATCGAAGGGGCCGCTGAAGATCTCCAGGTCGAGGTCGAGGGCGGGAAGCGTCACGGCCTCACCGTACCGATCGCGCCCGACGGTTCGCGCGGTTTGACCTCAACGTGGCGCGGAAACGCTCTTGGGAGGGGCGGGGACGCCCTTGGGCCGGCCGACGCCCATGCACTCGCGCACGTCGGCGAGCGTCTCGGCCGCGATCGAGCGGGCCTGCTGCGCTCCCGCCGCCAGCACCTGCTCGAGCGCCTGCTCGTCCGCTCGCAGCTCCACGTAGCGCTCGCGCACCGGCGCCAGCATCTCGATGACCGCCTCGGCGGTGGCGAGCTTCAGGTCGCCGTAGCCACGGGCGTCGCGCATGTCGGCTTCGACCTGCTCGGGCGTCACTTCGCACGCCACGGCGAGGATGTCGATCAGGTTCGAGACGCCCGGCTTGCCCGGCGAGCGTTCGATCTCGCGCCCGGAATCGGTGACGGCGCTCTTCAGCTTCTTGACGATCGCGTCGGGCTCGTCGAGCACGTAGACCGTCCCCTGCTCGGATCCGCCCGTGGTGGACATCTTGCTGGTCGGGTCCTGCAGGTCCATGATCCGCGCGCCGTTCTCGGGGATGCGGTGCTCAGGGACGACCAGCACCTCCTCGCCATCGCCGAAGCGGGCGTTGAAGCGGATCGCGATGTCGCGCATCAGCTCGACGTGCTGGCGCTGGTCGTCGCCGACCGGCACGTCCGTGGCGCGGTAGGCGAGCACATCCGCCGCCATCAGGACCGGGTAGAAGAACAGGCCCGCGGAGACCAGCTCGCGTTGTGTGGCCGACTTGTCCTTGAACTGGTGCATACGCTGCAGGTCGCCGAACGCCGTGACGCTGGAGAGCAGCCATGTGAGCTCTGAGTGCTCGAGCACGTCGCTTTGGCGGAACAGCAGGCATCGCTGCGGGTCAAGGCCCGCGGCGAGCAGCAGGGCGGTCAGGTCGTACAGGCTGCCGCGCAGCTCGGCCGGCTCGTAGGCGACTGTGATCGCGTGCAGATCCACGACGCAGTAGAGCCCTTCGCCGCGATCCTGGCCGGCCACGAACTGGCGGATCGCGCCGATGTAGTTGCCCAGGTGCTTGGTGCCCGTAGGCTGGATGCCGGAGAAGATGCGGGTCGTGCTCACGTGCTGTGATCCTGACGTATTTCTGATCGGCCGGCATGGACGTGCAGGGCAAGCTGGGCAAGGACGCAGGGAGCGAAGTGTGCTGAGCACACGAGCGACCGAGGACGCAGCCCAGCGCCGCCATGCACGTTTATGCCAGCGGCTGGCGGATGACGGGGCGCTTTGCCGCGCCGACCTCGTCCAGACGCCTGACCGGCGTCGTGTACGGGGCGCTGCGGGCGACCTGCGGGTCCTCGGCGGCCTCGCGCAGGATCTCCGCCAGCGCTTGCGCGAACGCGTCGAGCGTCTCCTTGGTCTCGGTCTCGGTCGGCTCGACCATAAGCGCCTCGTCCACGAGAAGCGGGAAGTAGACGGTCGGCGGGTGGTAGCCGTGGTCGAGCAGCCGCTTGGCCAGATCGAGCGTCTTGATCTCCAGATCGCGCTTCATCGGGCCGCCGGAGAGCACGAACTCGTGTAGGCACAATCCTCGAACAGCCTCGTCCCCTTCGGGGACAGAGGCGTTCGAGCCGGTTGTGCGCGCATTGGCATACGCCAGCGGCAAGAACTTCAACACACCCAGCTCGCCCAGACGGGCCAGCAGGTAGTTGGCATTCAGCACCGCGACCTCGGAGGCGTCCTTCAAACCCGCGGCCCCCAGCGAGCGGATATAGGCGTAGGAGCGCACGAAGCAGCCGTAGTTGCCCTGAAAGCCGCGCAGACGCCCGATCGATTTCGCGCCCGGCCAGTCCTCGACCAGGTCGAACGTCGCGCCCTGGCGATCCACGCCGGAGCCGTTCGTGCCTGGGCCATCGACCGCCGCCTCACGCCGCACGATCCGCGGCACCGGCAAGAACGGCTCGATCCGCTCGGACACCGCTATCGGGCCCGAGCCCGGGCCGCCGCCGCCGTGTGGCTGGGTGAAGGACTTGTGCAGGTTGAAGTGCACGATGTCAAAGCCCATGTCACCGGGGCGCGAGACGCCCATCACCGCATTGAGGTTGGCGCCGTCGTAGTAGAGCGTCGCCCCCACCTCATGCACGATTGCAGCGATCTCGGCGATGTTGGCGTCAAACAGGCCAAGCGTGTTCGGGTTGGTCAGCATCAGGCAGGCCACGTCGGAGTCGGTCTTGGCGCGCAGGTCCTCGAGATCGACCCCGCCGTCGGGGGCGGTGGCGATCTTGACCACCTCAAAGCCCGCCATCGTGACCGTCGCCGGATTGGTGCCGTGCGCGGTGTCGGGCGTGAGCACCTTGTGGCGGCGCTCTCCCCGCGCCTCGTGGTAGGCGCGCGTCAGCAGCACGCCCGCCAGCTCTCCGTGTGAGCCCGCCGAGGGCTGCAGACACACATGCGGCAGGCCCGAGACCTCCGAGAGAGCGCGCTCGAGGTTCCACATCAGCTCCAAGGCGCCCTGGGCGCGCTCGGGGTCTTGCAGCGGGTGCAAGCGGGCGTGGCCGGGCAGCGCCGCCACACGCTCGTGCAAACGGGGGTTGTGCTTCATCGTGCACGAGCCGAGCGGGTAGAAGCCCGAGTCCAGATCGAAGTTGCGCTTGGAGAGGCGCACGTAGTGGCGGACGATCTCGGGCTCGGAGAGCTCGGGCAGCCGCGCGGGCTCGGCGCGGCGCATACGTGCGGGCAGCAACTCGTCGAGCGGCGTCTCGGGCACGTCGAGCGGCGGACACTGGAATGCGCGCCTGCCGGGGGCGCCGCGCTGGAAGATCGTGACCGCCGCTTCGCGCTGCAGGGCGGTGCCGGTGGCGACCGTGGGAACCGAACCCGCCACACCGACAGCCTCTGTCGCTGTGCTCGATTCGCTCATGCTCGGCTCCCGACCTCGACAGGCGCGTCACGGCCGGCGCCCGCGTCAGCGCGGCGCTCGGCGGCGACCGCCTCGCCCAGCACCTCCGCAAGTCGATCGATGTCCGCCCGCGTGCGACGCTCGGTGATCGCTACCAGCAGGCCGCCGCGATCCTGCTCGCGACCCGTCAACGCGTACAGGTCGGCGCCCGGATTGACCCCCTGCGCCAGACAGCGGCGGCGCACCGCCGCAACATCCACATCGATGCGCACGGCGAACTCGCGCACCACGGGCTGGGAGTGAAGGGGCGAGACGCCCTCAAGAGCACACAGAGCCTCACGGGCATAGTGGGTGCGCCGAAGCAGCAGCTCGCCCAACTCGACGAAGCCCTGCCGGCCCAGCCAGGCCAGGTAGACGACACCGCCAAGCGCGTTCAATGCTTGTGCTGTGCAGATGTTCGATGTGGCCTTCTCGCGGCGGATGTGCTGCTCGCGCGTCTGCAAGGTCAGCACGAAGCCGCGACGGCCGTCGACGTCGGTGGTCTCCCCGGCGATCCGGCCCGGCATCCTGCGCAGGTAGGTCTCGGTGGCGGCGAAGAAGCCAAACGACGGGCCGCCGAAGTCCAGGCGATTGCCCAGCGACTGGCCCTCGCCGACCGCGACGTCGACGCCACACTCTCCCGGCGGCGCCAGCACTGACAGGGCGATCGGATCGACCTGGGCGATCGTCACGAGCTGCTCCCCCCCAGCCTGCTTGGCCGCCGCCGTGAGCGCGGCCGCGCCCTCGACGGCGCCGTAGAAGTTGGGCTGGGCGAAGATCGCCGCCGAGACGTCCCCGTCGATCGCCGCCGCCCACGCGTCCGGATCCGTAACGCCCGCGCCGCTGGCTCGCGCCTGATCGTCGGAGGCATCCTCGCCGGCGATCACTGGCACCTCGGTCACCTCGATCCCGTAGCCGTGCGCGTAGGTGCGCAACGTCGCCAGCGTATGCGGGTGCAGGCCCGCGCTGACCACGAAACGGCCACGGCCGTTGTGCAGCTTGGCCAGGTAGCCCGCCGAGGCGACCGCGCTCGGACCCTCGTACACCGAGGCGTTGGAAACCGGCAGAGCCGTCAACTCGCAGATCGCCGTCTGGTACTCGAACATCACCTGCAGGCCGCCCTGCGATATCTCCGGCTGATCCGGGGTGTAGGGGGTCAGGAACTCCGAGCGCTCCATCAGCATGTCCACGATCGCCGGGACGTAGTGGTCGTACATGCCGGCGCCCAGAAACGACAGCTCATCCTCCGCGCTGACGTTGCGCGCGGCAAGCTCGCGCAAGTGCTCATAGACCTCCTGCTCGCTCAGGCCATCAGGCAGATCGAGCGGCGTGCCGAGACGCACGGCCTCGGGGATCTGGCGCTCGAAGAGCTCCTCGACGCTCTGCACGCCGATGGCGGCGAGCATCGCCGAGCGGTCGGCGTCGGTGACTGAGGTGTAGCGGGTCAACTGAGGCTGAGCCTAGCCGCTGATCCGGCCGCTCCCGGGGCCGAGAAAGGCACGCTTGGCATACCCGCCGCGCTAGCCAATGCTCGCGGAGTAGGCGGTGGCGTCCATCAGCGCCTCGCGCTCGGCCGGGTCTGAGAGGCGCACCTTCACGAGCCAACCCTCGCCGTAGGGGTCGTCGTTGATCGCGTCGGGGGCGTCGGCCAACGCCGTGTTGACCTCGACGATCTCACCGGAGAGCGGCGCGACTACGTCGGAGACCGCCTTGACCGACTCGACCTCGGCATAGGGCTCGTCCTTGCTCACTTGCGCTCCGACCTCGGGCGGATCGAAATAGACGACCTCCCCCAGGCAGTCCTGCGCGTACCAGGTGATGCCGAGGGCCGCAACCCCGGGATCGGACGGGTCGATCCGCGCCCAGTCGTGCTCGGGGTGGTAGAGCAGGTCATCCGGGTAGCTTGCCTCTGCCATCAGGCGTCCTTTCGGTAGAGCGGTCTTGCCTTGATCGTGGCGGGGCGAATCTTGCCACGTACGTCTATCTCGATCGGCTGGCCAATCTCGCTACCAGCGGCGGGAACATAGGCCATGCCGATGCCGACCTCGAGACTCGGGGAGAGCGTGCCGCTCGTCACCACGCCGCCGCCCACGACCGGGTTGCCCTGCCGCGGGATGCCGGGGCCGTCGAGCGTGAATGCCACCAGACGCTGCGCACCTGACTCTTCGCGAGCGGAGCGCACTCGCTCGGCGCCGATGAAACCCGTCTCCTCCCGACAGGCCCAACCCAAACCCGCTTCGATCGGGTTGCGCTCGATCGACAGGTCGTTGCCGTACAGTTGAAAACAGGCCTCCAGGCGCAGCGTGTCGCGCGCGGCCAGGCCACACGGGGCAGCGCCGCGACGCAGCAGCTCATCCCACAAAGCCGGCGCGTCGCCCGGCTCGATCAGCAGCTCGACGCCGTCCTCGCCCGTGTAGCCCGTTCCACACACGAGCACCTGTGCGCCTGAGAGCCGGCGCATACCCGCGGTCATCCGCGGCGGCAGCGGGGCGTCGGAGATCGCCTGCACGATCTCACGCGCGACCGGGCCCTGGACGGCGAGCATCGCGTAGTCGGAGAGCCGGTCGACGATCTCGACATCGAAGCCTGCCGCGTGCTCGCGGAACCACGCCAGATCGCGCTCGTGGTTGGAGGCGTTGGTGACCGTCAGGTAGCGGCCGGGCTCCAGGCAGTACGTGAACAGATCATCGATGACGCCTCCGCTCGGCTCGCACAGCAGCGAGTACTGCGCCCCGCCGATCGGGATCTTGGCGACGTCGTTTGAGAGCAGACGTTGCAGCAGCGCCTCGGCATCCGGCCCGGTCGTTTCGATCTCGCCCATGTGCGACACGTCGAAGACGCCACAGGCGCCGCGCACCGCCATGTGCTCGGCGCGCACGCCGCTCGGATACTGAACGGGCATCTCCCAGCCGGCGAAGTCGACGATCTTGGCGCCAGACGCGACGTGCTGGTCATAGAGAGGGGTTCGGCGGCTCGGCACGGCGCGCAGACTATCGATGCTGTTCACAGCCGCACATGTGCGGCTGTGCCGGACGGTGCATGCACCGTCCGGACC
>JBOGXY010000159.1:0-35936 GCA_050696495.1 Solirubrobacteraceae bacterium | reverse complement strand
GTCCGGCCGCGGGGGTGACTTCGCCTGTCGCGCCCGGCGGGTGCGGTACGCTCTGAGTCGTGAGCCAAACCTCCCAAGGGGAATCGTCACGCTCGCTGGGTAAGACCGTCGTGGCGGTCCTGGTCCTGGTGGTCGTCGGCTACATCTTGCTGAAGGTGATCATCGGCATAGCGCTCGCTATCGCCGGCCCGCTCGTCCTGATCCTCGGAGTGCTCGCGCTCATCTGGGCGTGGCGCACGCTGTTCTAGGCGGCCCCTGAGGCCCGCGGGTGGCCTACGTTTTCATAGCGTTCTGCTTCGCGCTCGCCGGCGGCATAGTCGGCCGCGTCAAGGGCAGCTCCTTCTGGCTGTGGTTCCTGATCTGTGGCGCCGTGCCGATCTTCGGCCTGCTCGCGGCGATCTTCTATCGCTACGAGCGCGACGAGCCGCTGCGCCGCTGTCCCAAATGCGCTCGTTTGACAAAGGCCTACGACGCGCTGTGTACCCGCTGTGGAGAGGAGCTCGAGTACCCCGAGGCGTTCGGCGGGGATCGATCGACATCTCTGGTCTTGCCTGCTCCGCGCGAAGAACATTAGATATCAGCTAATAGTGAGCTGGTTATTAGGTGCAGCCTGATATGAGTGCGGCGAAACCACCAGCCAACAACAAGCTGCAGAACGTCCCGATCAAGAAATACTCCGTGATCTGATCCCCTACGCCTTGTGCCCTGTCAACGACAGGACAATCATTCGGATTCCACTTCGAGACGTCGTTGTGCGGCGTCGATGGCGAACGCGCCGCTGCGCCTGAGATTTTGAGACACGGCGCCCTGGGTAATCCCCTCATCTTCGGCAAGCTGCGCCTGTGGCAACTCCAGCATGAGGCCCAACATGAGTCGCCGTTGACGTTCGGTCATCTGATCGACGATCGCATCGCGGCAGAGCAGCACGGCCTCGATTGCACCAGCGTCCGTGCGTACGGCCGCAGAGCGCTCCGGCCAGTATCCAAAGCAAGTGCGAGCGAACCACGTACGAGGTGAGCTCGCCAGCGTCTTGGCGCGGTCGATTGCCGCACGTGCCGACCACCAGCCCGGTCCGTCCTGCGAAGCCGGTGATCTGGCTCGGTCGAAGACCGTGACTTCGCCGAATCCGAGGCCATAGCGAGAGTCCGCGCCGTCCTCGCAGGTGAGTAGCTCCAGGCGAATCACCAGGCTGGCCAAGATGGCTGATGGAACGTCGGAAAAGCCGCCCTGGAACTCATCGCCGGTGGTCAAGTTGAGCTGCTGCACAGGTTTGAGAAGCGCGTTCGCCCTCTCCAAAATCGTGGTCAACGACCGCTGGAGGCCGTGGCGATCGCCGTGCACCTTGGAGGCGACGACGTCGCCGATGAGCGTCGCGAGCGGTTCGGTGTCTTCGTTGACCACGGGCGACATTAGATTATAGCTTATTTCGGTGATACATTAGCCATCGACTTATGTCTATGGGTGAACTTTAGGCTGGCCTAAGCCGCCCGAGCGCTTAGGCTGGGGCAGATGAGCACCCAAGTAAAGAGCGCCCGCCCGACTCCCGGCTCGCTGATCGCGCGCCTGATCCACCGTGCCGGCTTCGCCGACGAGCGCGATTTCGTCCTGCGCGTAGTGCAGCCCGCATTGGTGGGCATGATCGACGGCACCGTCTCCTCGATCGCGCCGATCTTCGCGGCGGCCGTCTCCTCGAACTCGCATACCGCCTTCGTGGTCGGGCTCTCGACAGCGCTTGGCGCGGGCATCAGCATGGGCATCTCCGAGGGGCTCTCAGACACCGGCGAACAGACCGGTCGCGGCTCACCGGTCGTGCGCGGCACGATCACCGGCGCCATGACCGCCCTGGGAGGCCTCTTCCACACGCTGCCGTTCCTGATCAAAGACACCCACAACGCGTTGATCGTGGCCGGCATCGTCGTCGCGGTGGAGCTGTTCGTGATCGCCTGGGTGCGCCAGCGCTTCCTGAAAGTGTCGCTGCGCTCATCGCTGGTGGTGGTCACCTTGGCCGGCGCGATAGTTCTGGCAATCGGCGTCGCCATCGGCAGCTCCTGAAGTCGCCGAAAACCCGCTGGTAGACTGCGCCTATGAGAGCTGTAGATGCACTGATGGAATGCTTGAAGGCGGAGGGCGTCGACGTCGTCTTCGGCCTTCCCGGCGGCGCCAACCTGCCCACCTACGACGCCTTCGTTGACGCTGGCATCCGCCACATCCTCGTGCGCCACGAGGCCGGCGGCGGCCATGCGGCCGAGGGCTATGCCAAGGCGACCGGACGCGTCGGCGTCGCCTTTGCCACCAGCGGGCCCGGCGCCACCAACCTGATCACGCCGATCTGCGACGCGATGATGGATTCCGTGCCGGTCGTGTTCATCACCGGCCAGGTGCGCACAGAGCTGCTCGGCACCGACGGCTTCCAGGAGGCCGACACGATCGGCATCACGATGCCGATCGTCAAGCACTCCTTCATGATTGGAGACCCGCTGGAAATCCCACGGGCGATCCACGAGGCCTTCTACGTGGCGCGCTCCGGCCGTCCCGGCCCGGTGCTGGTCGACATCCCGCAGGACCTCTCGCGAGCGGACATCCCCTACGAGCCGGTCGCCGATGTGCGCCTGCCCGGTTATCAGCCGACGCTCGAGGGCAACCAGAAGCAGATCCGCCAAGCCGCCAAGGCGTTCGCCGCCGCGCGACGCCCGGTCATCTACGCCGGTGGCGGTGTGGTCGCCGCGGGCGCGGCCGAGGAGCTCGTGGAGTTTGCCTCAAGCGACCGCTTCCCGGTCACCTGCACGCTGATGGGCCTCGGCTCCTTCCCGGCCTTCGGTGCCGACGGTGCGCCTCATCCGCAGTGGTTGGGGATGCTCGGCATGCACGGCACCCGCGCGGCCAACTACGCGATGGACGAGGCGGATCTGATCTGCGCGATCGGTGCGCGCTTTGACGATCGCATCACCGGCAAGCTCTCGGAGTTCGCGCCGCGCGCGAAGTTCATCCACATCGACGTCGACCCGGCGGAGATATCCAAGAACGTGCCCGCGCACATCCCGATCGTCGGAGACGCCAAGCACGTGCTGGCAAAGCTCGTTGTCGAGTATCGCGCGCTGGCCGCCGATCCGGCCCGGCTCGGGGACTGGTGGGAGAAGATCGAAGGCTGGCGCAAGCAGTATCCGCTCGCCTACGAGGATTCCACCGATTCTGAGATAAAGCCCCAGTACATGATCCAAGCGCTGCACGAGGCCACCGGCGGCGAGGCGATCATCACCTCAGACGTCGGCCAGCACCAGATGTGGACCGCCCAGTACTACGGCTTCCCCAAGCCGCGCCGCTGGATCAACTCTGGAGGCCTCGGCACGATGGGCTTCGGCCTGCCCTCCGCGATGGGCGCCGCGGTCGGCTGCACCGATCGCACCGTCTGCTGCATCGCCGGCGACGGCTCGGTGCAGATGAACGCCCAGGAGCTTGCCACCTGCGCTCAGGAGAACATCCCGATCAAGGTGTTCATCATGAACACTGGCTATCTGGGCATGGTGCGCCAGTGGCAGGAGCTGTTCTGGGAGGGGCGCTACAGCCACGTCGACATGGGTAGCTACCCGGACTTCGTCAAGCTGGCCGAGGCCTACGGCGCCACCGGCATGCGCTTCGAGGACAAGGCCACATTGGTCGATGACATGAAGCGCGCGATCGCCACCGACGGCCCGGTTGTGGTGGACGTGAAGGTCACACGCGAGGAGAACACGTACCCGATGATCCCCGCTGGGCAAGCCGCTCGCGAGATGGTGGGTTGATCGCCGTGGGAGAACCGGCAACCAAGGAGCCACTCAGCTTGGAGGCGCTGCAGGCCTCCGGCAACCTGCGCTCGGGACGCAAGCACGTGCTCTCGATCCTCGTCGAGAACAAGTCCGGCGTCCTGACCAGGATCGCGGGCCTGTTCGCTCGGCGCGGTTTCAACATCGACACGCTGACGGTCGGGCCGACCGACGACGATCACATCTCGCGTGTGACGCTTACGGTCGACGGCGCGATCCATCCGATCGATCAGGTCACAAAGCAGCTGCACAAGCTCGTCAACGTGATCAAGATCCGCGACCTGGAGCCGACCGACACGGTCGCGCGCGAGCTGGCGCTGTTCAAGGTCTCCGCCGACGGCGCTCAGCGCGGCGAGTTGATGCAGATCATCGAGATTTTCCGCGGCAAGGTCGTGGACGTAACCAAGCGTTCCTTGGTGATCGAGGTGACCGGCACGACCGACAAGGTGGAGGCGTTCGAGAGCATGGTGCGCCCGTTCGGCCTGATCGAGATGATGCGCACCGGGGAGATAGCCATAGCACGGGGTAGGGGCGAGACATAGGGACGTCCACCGTCGGCCGGGGCTCGCCCTTCGCTCTCAGCGAGTCAGACCGTGAGCGCCTGAGCGCGCGGATCGAGCTGGCACTGCAGCGCGCGCGGCGCTCGGGACGCGCGACGTTGGCCACCATGACCTGTCAGCTTTCAGGCGCCGTCGATCCGGCAGCGGTCGTATGCGCCTCACGGCGGGCGGGCGAGCCGTGGTTTGCCTTCGAGCAGCCCGATCGCGCTGGCTCGGCCCTGGCTGCGCTTGGTGAGGTGCTGCGTCTGGAGGAGCACGGGCCGGATCGTTTCGCCCGGGTGGCCGACCGCTGGCGCACGCTCAGCGCCGCGGCGGTGGCGGAGTCGCCCGGCGATCCGGACGGTGGCGGGCCGATCCTGCTGGGTGGTTTCGCGTTCGCTCCCGACGGAGGTTCATCTCCGCTGTGGCGCGGATTTGCGCCGGCGTCGATGATCGTCCCGGAGATAGCGCTCACGCGCGAGGGCAGTGCGAGCGGGCGAGTGAGCGGCGCGGGAGTCGATCGGCGCTTCGACCAGGACGCTCGAGTCCGCATGACGCTCGCCACGCTGGCCGCTCCCGACGACACCGCCGAGGAGCTGTTCGCGCGCCTGTGCGCCCGTGTCGAGGAGCTCTCCGACGCTCCGCTGCCATTGCTCGACCCGGCGCTGAGCGGTCGCTACGAGGTCTCAAGCGGCATGCCGCCCGAGCATTACGAAGCCGCGGTCGCCCGCGCCGCCGAGCGGATCCGCAAGGGTCAGATCCAGAAGATCGTCGTTGCCCGCGACGTCGAGGTCCATGCCCCCAGCGACTATGACCCCGGCGCGCTGTTCGGCGTGCTGCGCGAGGCCTTCTCCTCCTGCTTCGTCTTCTGTGTGGGCCGGGGCGACTCGACTCTGATCGCCGCAAGCCCCGAGCTGCTCGTGCGCCGCGAGGGTCAGCGCGTCTCGACGATGGCGCTGGCCGGCTCCACACGGCGCAGTGCCGACCCGGCCGTCGACGCCCACCTGGGCGAGCGCCTGCTGCGCGACTCCAGCTACCGCGAGGAGCATGCGATCGTCGTGCGTCGTATCGAGCGAACGCTCAACCGTCATGCGATCTGGGTGGCCGCGTCGCCTGAGCCGGCGCTCGTGCGGATCGCCAACATCCAGCACTTGGCCACACCGATCCGCGCTCAGCTTGCCGCGCCGATCGAGGCGATCGAACTGGCCGGGATGATGCACCCGACCCCCGCCGTCGGCGGCGAGCCGGCTGAGGTCGCGCTGGAGTTGATCCCGGCGCTGGAGGGCCTCGATCGCGGGTGGTACACGGGTCCGGTCGGTTGGAGCGATGCCGCCGGGGACGGCGAGTTCTGCGTCGCGCTGAGATGCGCGCTGTTGCGAGGAAACGTTGCCCGCTGCTACGCCGGCAACGGCATCGTGCGCGACTCCGTTCCGCACACCGAGCTGGGGGAGACCGAGATCAAGTTGGCCGCCTTGCTGCCGTTGCTGAGTTCCTGAGCTGTCCCCTCGGGCCGAGCTCAGTGAGCCAGAGCGCGAGCGACCGCCTCCCAAGCGCGGCGGTGCAGGTCGACGTTTGCCGCTCGCTCGGTCTTTACCTCGATCAGCGTCGAGCGCGGCGCGGCCAGCGCGTGCTCCAGCGCCGCTCGAAAGCCGGCGACGTCCGAGACCGGCTCATGCTCGAGCCCATACAGGTCGGCGGCCTTGGCGAAGTCAAGCCCGGTTGGCGTGGCGATGTGCTCGCGGTAGCGGTCGGCCTGGAACGCAAGTGGAGCGTCGCTGACCGGGAGGAAATCGAAGATGCCGCCGCCGTCGTTGTCGATCAGCACGATCGTCAGCTTCAACCCGAGCCGCTTGCCGGCGAGCAGTCCGCCGAGATCGTGCGCGAACGCCACGTCGCCGATCAGCAGCACGACCGGTCCGCCGCCCGTCGCCGCCGCCCCGAACGCGCTCGACACCGTCCCGTCGATGCCGTTGGCGCCGCGGTTGCACAGCACCCGCGGCGGATCTTCGCGTACCGGCCAAAAGCTCTCGATGTCGCGCACCGGCATTGAGGAGGCGACGAACAGCGTTGCCTGCCACGGCAGAAGCGCCCCGAGCTCGGCGGCGACGGTGGGCTCGCTCAACCCCTCCGGGGCGAGCACGCCGCCGATCGCGGCGGCGGCGCACTCGTCGGCGGCGCGCCAGCTGGGAAGCCAGTCGGGGTCGGGCTCGGCGTCGCTGAGCTTCCCAAGCGCCCACAGCGCGGTCGAGATTTCCGCGTCGAAGGATTGAGAGAGGACGCTGGCCGGGTCTTGCCACGCGCCCTCGGGGTCAAGCGCGATCTGGGGGATGTCCGTCAATCCGCCAAGCCACTGCCGCAGCGGCTTTGACACGGGCAGGTCGCCGAGACGCAGCACCGCTTCCGGCGCGAGCTCGGTGGCCAGCGTGGGCATGCGCAGCAGCGCGTCGTAGTGGGCTATCGCGGCGTCGCCTATGCGGGCGCCTGACATCGGGTCGGCCAGCAACACCCAACCGCGACTTTGACACAGCTCGCTGGCGGCCTCGGCGACCGGCTCGTCGCGCTCGAAGCGGCCGGCGACGAGCGCGACGCGCCGAGCATCGCCGACGGCGTGGGCGATGCTCCAGGCCATGTTGGCTTCCTCTTCGTCCCTGTACAGCCGCAAACGCCTGACGTACGGCTGTCCGTCAGAGCGTCCTCCCGGCGCCGCCGCCGCCGCCGCGCGCCCGCTCACCAGCGGCTCGCGCAGCGCGAAGTTGAGATGCACGACACCCGGCCTGCCCTCCACAGCGGTCCAGTAGGCGCGGCAGGCGAGCGTGCGCAGCCAGCGGACGCTCGCCTCGCTGCACTCGTGCGTGCCGACCTCGAAGAACCACTTGGCAAAGCGTCCGAAGATGTTCAGCTGGTCGATCGTTTGTCCGGCGCCGATGTCGCGCAGCTCGGACGGGCGGTCGGCGCTCAGCACGATCAGCGGCACGCGCGCCTCGTGCGCCTCGACAACCGCCGGCAACAGCTCGGCCACCGCTGTCCCCGATGTGCAGGTCAGCGCAACCGGGCGATAGGAGGCCTTGGCCAGCCCCAGCGCGAAGAAGCCGGCGCCGCGCTCGTCGATGTGCGAATGGCAGCGCAATTGCTGCTCTGCGGTCAGCGCCAACACGAGCGGCGCGCAGCGCGAACCGGGCGAGGTGCAGGCGTCGCGCAGCCCGCAGCGCGCAAGCTCCTCGCAGAATGCGGAGAGCAGCGGCTGATGGTCGGGGAGTGAGGTCATAGGATGCACCTGTGGAGTGGGTCGTCTTGTTGCATGGCTTTGCGGGCACCGCCCGCTGCTGGGATCGCGTGTTGGCCGAGCTTCCGGGCGAACGCTATCGCCCGCTGGCGCTCGACCTCCCCGGGCATGGCTCGCTCGGCGAGCGCGCCGGCGCCAAAGGCGCGCCTGGGAACGCGGTGGGCGCGATCGACTTCGATGGTTGCGTCGAATCGGTGCTGACGCGCGCACCGGAGCGCTTCATCCTGTGCGGCTACTCGCTCGGAGGCAGGCTCGCCCTGCACGTGGCGCTTGGCGCACCCGAGCGCGTCAGCAAGCTCGTGCTCATCGCCAGTAGCCCCGGCCTTGAGAATCCACTCGAGCGGGTGCAGCGCAGCGAGGACGATCGTGAGCTTGCCGAACAGATCGAGGCTGAATCGATCGAGCGGTTCGCCGAACGCTGGAGCGCCCAGTCGATGTTCGCGGCCGATCCTGAGCCGGTGGCCGAGCTCGCCCGTGCCGAATACCTTCGCAACGATCCGCGCCAGCTGGCCGCGGTCCTGCGCGGACTTGGCACGGGAGAGATGGCCTCATTGTGGGATCGCCTGGGCGAGCTGTTAATGCCGGTGGTGGTGCTCGCCGGCGATCGCGACAGCAAGTTTCAAGAGATCGCCTGGCGGATGATCGAGCTACTGCCCGACGCCAGACTGAAGCTCGTCAAGGGCGGTCACCGTCTGCCGATCGAGAGTCCAACGGCCGTGGTGGCGGCAATTCGCCAAAGCAGCGTTCTCAGCGCCGGCGCCCAAATGTCATAGAGCGCCGCTAACCGGCAAGGGCTCGACACCGAGTCCCGGTCCGCTGGGCAGCACGATCTGTCCGTTGCGCGGCGCGAGCAGATCGTCATCGATGCTCTCAAACATTCCAAGCGTCGCCAGTCCGCAGGCCGGCAGCGGCCCGCGCGAGGCAAGCGCGCCCGCCGCATGCACCCCGGCCGCCACACCGAGCGGCCCGTCAAGCGTCGAGGCGACATAGGCCTCGGCGCCGGAGGCGCGGACGAGCGCGGCGGCCGCGAGCAGCCCGGAGATGCCCCCGCAGCGCGAGACCTTCAAGCAGACGGCGTCGGCGACCCCGGCGGTGAGCGCGCCATGCTCGGCGGCGGTCTCGTCGATCGCCACCCGCGTCGCCACCCGCTCGCGCACCGCGCGCACGCCCGCCAGTCCATGCACCGGCTCCTCGACCAGCTCGAGCCCCGCCGGCGCCAGCGCTTCGATGTTGCGCACGGCCTGCTCGACCGTCCAGGCTCCGTTGGCGTCTAGGCGGATCTCCATCTGGGCCCCGGCAGCCGCGCGCACAGCCGCCAGGCGGCCGGCGTCATCGCCGCTACCGACCTTCAGCTTCAAGCAGGCAAACCCTCCCGCCGCGGCAGCGGCGGCCCCCTCCGAGGCCGAAGCGCGATCGAGCGCGGAGATCGTGGCGTTCACCGCGACCGCGGTAGCTGGGGCATCGGTGATCAGAGCCGCCACCGGCTTGCCCGCACGCCGACCGGCGCGATCCCAGAGCGCCAGGTCGATCGCCGCGAACGCCTCAGGCAGGTCATCGGCCCGTCGGCAGGCATCGACGATCTCAGCGCCGTTCAGTCCGGCGCTTGCGGCAAGCACCGGCCGATATCGCTCCAGGGCCTGCTCGACGCGCTCCACGCTGACGCCGTCATAGGCCGCCAGCGGCGCCGCTTCGCCGTAGCCGAGCGCCCCGTCCTCGTCGCGCAGCGACACCGACAGGACCACCCGCCGCTCGATCGCTCCAAAGGCGGTGAGGAGGGGAGCCCGCAGGCGCAGCGTGTGCCGGCAAACGCTCAGCTGCACAGCGCCCGCGCTCAGCTCCCGATCCCGCCGCCGGCAAGGATGCCGGCGGAGAACAGCACACAGAAGAGCAGTTGCAGCATCCCGGTCTTTGCAAGCGCCCCGTTCAGCGTCGGCCCGTCGACCCGGGTGCGCACGACCCGTACGAGCGGCACAGCGAGCGGGATCGCAAGCCACGGCAACAGCAGCCAAGCCGTCATCGAACCGAGCGCCCACGGCAGCGGCGCCAGCAGAAACGCCAGCGCGATCATCGCCGTGTACAGCGCGCGCGTGCGCTCACGCCCGAGCCGCACCGCCAGCGTGCGCTTGCCCGCGCGCCGATCGGTCTCAAGGTCGCGAACGTTGTTGACGACCAGGATCGCGCTGGCCAGCAGCCCCACCGGCACCGCACAGGCAAACGCCGGCCAGGCCAGTTCGCTTACCTGTACGAAATAGGAGCCGGTGACGGCGACGATGCCGAAGAACAGGAACACGAACAGCTCGCCGAGCCCCTCATAGCCGTATGGCCGCGGTCCCCCCGTGTAGAGCACCCCCGCCAGGATCGATGCGGCCCCCACGGCAATCAGCTCCCAGCCGGCGATCGCGACCAGATAGACGCCGCAGAGCACCGCCAGTCCGAAGGTGATCCAGGTGGCAAGCAGCACCTTGCCCGGCGGCACGAGCCCGCCGGCGGTCACCCGAACCGGCCCGAGCCGGTCCTCGCTGTCGGCGCCGCGCCGCGCGTCGGAGTAGTCGTTTGAGAGGTTCGTGCCGACCTGGATGAAGATCGCCCCGAGCAGCGCCGCCACGAACGCCAGCGCCCGGAAGCTGCCGCCGCCGAGCGCAAGCGAAGTGCCGACCAGAACCGGCGCGAGCGCCGCCGGCAGCGTGCGCGGACGGGCCGCCATCAGCCAGATGTGAACAGGGCTCGAGGCGCTTGCGCTAGCGCCGCCGATCATGGGCGCCGCCGTCGCTGCGCCGCTACCGTGCTCGCCGCTCATGCTCGTCGTGGGAAGCGCGTGAAGTCCGGTTGGCGCTTGCTCTTGTAGGCCTCGCGCCCCTCCTGGGCCTCCTCTGAACCGTAGAAGAGCAGGTTGGCGTCGTGGGCGAGCTGCTGGATGCCGGTCAGCCCGTCTTCGGCGGCGTTGAAGCTCGCCTTCAGCAACCGCAACGCAAACGGGGAGAGCGCCAGCATCTCCTTGCACCAGCGCACGGTCTCCGCCTCAAGCTCCTGGAGCGGCACGACCGTATTGACCAACCCCATCTGGAGGGCTTCGCTCGCGTCGTACTGGCGGCAGAGAAACCAGATCTCCTTGGCCTTGCGCACCCCTACCATGTTGGCCAGAAGCGAGGCGCCGAAGCCGCCGTCGAAGGAGCCCACGCGCGGCCCAGTCTGCCCGAAGCGAGCGTTATCGGCGGCGATCGCCAGATCGCAGACCAGTTGCAGCACCTGTCCGCCGCCGACCGCGTAGCCGGCGACCATCGCGACGACGGGCTTTGGCAAGCGGCGGATCTGCACGTGCAGGTCGGTGACATGAAAGCGCCCGACGCCGGCTTTACCCGCGGGGTCCTCGGCCAGGTAGCCGGAATCGCCGCGCACGCTCTGATCCCCGCCCGAGCAGAACGCCAGCGGCCCCTCGCCGGTGAGGATTATCGCGCCCACCTCGGTGTCCTCGCGGGCCTGCTCGAGCGCTTGGGATATCTCGATCACCGTCTGTGGCCTAAAAGCGTTTCTGACCCGCGGCCGGTCGATCGTTACCTTGGCGATGCCCTCGTCGGGCTCGATGGCCTTCTCGTAGCGGATATCGGTGTAGTTGCCTAGCTGCATCCAGGTCGTGCTCAACGGTAAAGCTCCTCTCTGTGCCGGCCTGTTCGCCGGCGTCTCGTGTGCCCAGAATGCTCTTGGGGCATGCGAAGGCTACCCTGGCGCAATGCAGGTCGAGGCATGGCTGGCGCGGGCCGCGCGTACGATGCCCGCCACCGTTGCGGTCCAGACCCCGCACGCGGCGTTCACCTACGCCGAGCTGTGGGGCGCCGCAAGGCGCGGCGCGGCCGAGCTGGCCGAGCGTGGAGCAAGCCGCGGCGAGCAGGTCGCGATCGCCCTGCCGGCCGGAATCGACTTCGCCGTGGCGCTGCACGCCTGCCTGCTGCTCGGCGCCGTCGCGGTCCCGGTCGACCTGCGGCTGACACCGGTCGAGCAAGCCCGCACGAGCGCCCGCGCGCGCGTCCTCGTGGACACGCCGCTGTCGGCCAAGGCTCCGCTCGCGCTCGTAAAGTCGGACTTTCGCGCGGCGGCCGTCTCCTTCACGCATGAGCTCGAGGATGTCTGCCTGATCCTCCACACCTCCGGCACGACCTCGGCCGCGCGGCCGATCGGACTTACCTACGGCAATTTCCTTTGGAGTGCGCTGGGCTCGGGTGTGGCGCTCGGAGTCGACCCGCACGAGCGCTGGTTGTGCACTCTGCCGCTCGCGCACGTCGGCGGTCTCTCGATCCTGCTGCGATCGGCGATCTATGCCAGCACCGCGGTCATCCACGAACGCTTTGACGCCGAGCCCGTGCTCGAGGCGCTCCAAGAGGAGGAGATCACGCTGGTCTCGCTGGTCGCAACGACGCTCTCGCGTCTGCTCGATCTCGGCCTGAGCAGACCGCCCTCGCTGCGCCACGCACTGACGGGTGGCGGTCCGGTTCCCACCGCCCTGATCGCTCGTGCCCGTGCGGCGGGCGTCCCGGTTACGCCCACCTACGGCCTGACCGAGGCCTGCTCACAGGTGAGCACCGCCGGCCCGCCGCTGTTCTGCACGAGCGTGAGCATCGACCCGACCGGCGAGATTCTCGTCGCCGGACCGACCGTCGCGCCGGGCTCACCGGCCGCGGACGGCTGGCTTCACACCGGCGATCTCGGCGCCATCGACGGGGACGGCTATCTGAGCGTCAGCGGACGCGCGAGCGAGACGATCGTAAGCGGCGGCGAGAACATCGTGCCCAGCGAGATCGAGGCGGTGCTCGAGTCCCATCCCGATGTGCTCGAAGCGGCGGTCTTCGGGCGCGAGGACGACAAGTGGGGGGAGGCGGTCAGCGCGGTCGTCGTGTTGCGCCCGGACCGGCCGGCCGCCACCCGCAGGATGCCGGCAAGGCCGCCGGCGGGAGTCGTGGAAGCGGAGCTTCGCGCCCATTGCGCCGAACATCTGGCGCCGTTCAAGGTGCCAAAGAGCGTCACGCTGCGAACGTCGCCGCTCCCGCGCACGCGCTCTGGCAAGCTGTTGCGCAGGGAGTTGTGAAGGGATCCGATATGAGTACGGTCAAGCGCGAGGATGGACGCGAGCAGGAGCGCCCCGAGAGCGCCGCCCAGGTCGGCCTGAAGGGCGAGGCGGCGCGCGCGCATCGAGCGGCCAGCCTGACCAACTGGGAAGAGGCCGCCTCCGGCTGGATCGCGCGCCAAGAGACGCTGCGAAAGCTCTCCGCGCCGGTCTCGCACTGGATGCTCGACGCCGTGGATCTGCAGCCCGGACAGCGTGTGCTCGAGCTGGCGGCCGGTCTCGGCGAGACGGGATTTCTGGCGGCCGAACTGGTCGCTCCCGCCGGCGGCGTGATCACCTCAGACCAGGCCGATGCGATGCTCGACGGCGCCCGGCGCCGCGCCGGGGAAATGGGCCTTACCAACGTCGAGTTCCAGGTGCTAAACGCCGAATGGATCGATCTGCCTCTCGCAAGCGTCGACGCGGTCCTGTGCCGCTGGGGATACATGCTGATGGCCGATCCCGCCGTCGCGCTGGCAGAGACGCGCCGCGTGCTTCGCCCAGAAGGCCACGTCGCGCTGGCGGTGTGGGACTCGATCGAGCGCAACCCGTGGGCGCTGCATCCCGGCGCCGAGCTGATCGAGCGCGGCCTTGCGCCGCCGCCGGCGCCGGGTACTCCCGGCCCGTTCGCGCTGGCCGACAAGCAGGGTGTGCGCGAGCTTTTGCGCGCCGCCGGCTTTCAGGAAGTGTGGGTGGAGCGCTTGGCCTTCAGCCAGCGCGCCGAGAGTTTCGAGGAGTTCTGGGAGACGACGCTTGACATCGCCCGTGGCTTTCACGACGCCGTGCTGGCACGCCCCGAGGACGAGATCGCTCAAATCCGCAAGAGCTTGGCCAAGCGCCTGAAGCCGTTCACGGCCGGCGACGGCTCTTTGGAGATACCGATGCAGGCCCTGATGGGCACCGGTACCGCGTAAGAGCGTCGCTCGGGGCTTGAAAACCGATCGGCGCGCCGGACATCGCGGCGAGTTGGATAGTCTGCGGCGCATGCTCTACGACGACGACGCGGACTTCAAACTACTTGGCGACAAGACCGTCGCGATCATCGGCTTTGGCTCACAAGGCCATGCCCACGCTCTGAACCTGAAGGACTCCGGCGTCAGCGTCGTGGTCGGCCTGCGCGAGGACTCCTCCTCGGTATCAAAGGCCCGTGAAGGGGCTCTTGAGGTGCTCTCACCGGTCGAGGCCGCCTCGCGCGGCGATCTCGTGATGATGCTCGTGCCCGACGAGCTGCACCGCCAGGTGTGGGAGGAGATCTCAGACGGGATCGCCGAGGGCAACATGCTGCTCTTCGGCCACGGCTTCTCGATCCACTACGGCGAGGTGGCGCCCCCGCCGGGCGTTGATGTGGCGATGGTCGCGCCCAAGGGCCCGGGACACCTGGTGCGCCGCCAGTTCACAGAGGGCTCTGGCGTTCCCGGTCTGATCGCGGTCGCCCAGGACGCGACGGGCAACGCCCGCGCGCTGGCGCTCGCCTACGCCAAGGGCATCGGTTGCACGCGAGGCGGCGTGATCGAGACGACCTTCAAGGACGAGACCGAGACCGACCTGTTCGGCGAGCAGGCCGTCCTGTGCGGCGGGGCATCCGAGCTGGTGCAGGCGGGCTTTCAGACGCTAGTGGAGGCCGGCTATGACCCCGAGATGGCCTATTTCGAGTGTCTGCACGAGCTCAAGCTGATCGCCGATCTGATGTACGAAAAGGGCCTGGCGGGCATGCGCTACTCGATCTCAAACACGGCAGAGTACGGCGACTACACGCGCGGCAAGCGCGTGATCACAGATGAGACACGCGCGGCGATGCGCCAGATCCTCAAGGAGATCCAGGACGGCGACTTCGCCCGCGAGTGGATCGCCGAGAACCGCGCCGGCCAAGAGAACTTCAAGCGCATGCGCGCCGAGCAGGCCGACTCGCAGGTCGAGCACGTCGGTGGCGAGCTGCGCAGCCACATGGACTGGATCAAGACCTCGTTTTGACGCTGGGATGCCCGATCAAGGAGCGATGATGGACGTTGACGAGATACGCCACTTTCTCGTGGTCTACGACATCGCCGCTGCTGAGGCGGCAGTGACCGAATATGAGGACTACGACATGGCTCTAGCGGCCTACGAGCAGATCGAGAAGGAGAACTTCGGACGAGACGACCTCGACATCGTGCTGCTGGGGGCCGACTCGCGGGCGACGATCGAAAAGACCCATTCAAGCTACTTCAAGACGGTCGACGGCGGCTTCGAGCAGTTCTTCAGCGACCGCCTAGAGCACGTCTGATAGCGCTGAGGTCTGCCGCTCGGTAACTTCGCTACACTCGCGTTCCTCGCCACGACTGGCGCTTTCAGGTGGGTTCAACCATCGGGGAGTGGCGAGGGCATGAGCCGCGCGCCTGGGCGTCTTTCCGACATAGCGACCGAGGAAGCGCCATGACCATTGGAGCGCAGGACCCACAGCTTGTAGTGCCGGACAACCTGAAGCCCGCCGACGGGCGGTTCGGATGCGGGCCCTCGAAGGTTCGCCCGCAGGCGCTGGCGCGCCTTGCAACCGACGGCGCGGCGCTGATGGGGACCTCTCACCGCCAGCAGCCGGTCAAGGCGCTGGTCGGCGAGATCCGTTCTGGGCTGCGTGAGATGTTCTCGCTGCCCGACGGTTATGAGGTCGCGCTTGGCAACGGAGGCGCGACCGCCTTTTGGGACGCCGCCTGTTTTGGCCTCGTGCAGCGCAAGGCGGTACACCTGGCCTTCGGTGAGTTCTCGAGTAAGTTCGCGCAGGCAAGCGCCGAGGCGCCGTTCCTTGACCAATCGATCGTTCTGAGCGCCGATGCCGGCGATGCCCCCGACCTGGGCGAAGTGCATGTCGGTGACGCCGACGTGGTGGCGTGGGCACAGAACGAGACCTCCACCGGAGTGATGATGCCGGTGCGCCGGCCGGCCGATGCCGCGGACACGCTCGTGCTGATCGACGCCACCTCCGGCGCCGGCGGGCTGCCGCTGGATGTCACGCAGACCGACGCCTACTATTTCGCGCCGCAGAAGGCGTTCGCCTCCGACGGCGGCCTGTGGCTGGCGCTGCTGAGCCCCGCCGCGCAGGAGCGGATCACCGAAATCGACGAGTCCGGGCGCTACACGCCGGCGTTCCTCTCGCTGCCGCTGGCGCTTGAAAACTCTCTGAAGGACCAGACCTACAACACGCCCGCGGTGGCCTCGCTGTTCCTGCTGGCCGACCAGGTGCGCTGGATGCTCGACCTCGGTGGGCTCGATGCCTGCGTGGCGCGCACACGCGAGTCCTCGACGCACCTGTACGAGTGGGCGCAGCGCACGCCGTATACGACACCGTTCGTCGCTGACCCGTCCAAGCGCTCGCTGGTCGTCGGCACGATCGACTTCGACGAGTCGCTCGACGCCAAGCTGATCGCGAGCACGCTGCGCGCGAACGGGATCGTCGACGTCGAGCCCTATCGCAAGCTCGGGCGCAACCAGCTGCGGGTCGGGATGTTCCCGGTCGTCGAGCCTGACGATGTGCGTGCCCTGACGGCCTGTGTCGACTTCGTGGTGGAAAGGATCGGCTCGTGAGCGATCGTTTGAAGGTGCTGGTCAGGGAGAACGTCGGCGAGTCCGGAGTGGCCTTGCTGCGCGAGCACTTCGACGTCGATCTCGGCTTTGACTGGTCACAGGCGCAACTGGAAGAGAAGATCGGCGCCTACCACGGCATCCTGATCCGCTCGGCGACCAAGCTGACCGCCGATCTGATCGAGAAGGCAACATCGCTGCGGGCGATCGGGCGCGCCGGCGTGGGCGTGGACAACGTCGATGTCGCCGCCGCCACCGCCCGCGGGATCGTGGTGGCCAACGCGCCTGAGTCCAATGTCGTCACCGCCGCCGAGCACACGATGGCGATGCTGCTGGCACTCGCGCGCAATATTCCCCAAGCGCAGGCTTCGCTTACGAGCGGCAAGTGGGAGCGCTCGAAGTTCTCTGGCGTCGAGCTGTACGAGAAGACGCTCGGCATTCTCGGCTTCGGGCGGATCGGCCAACTGGTCGCCCAGCGCGCGCGCGGGTTTGGCATGCGCGTGCTCGCCTTTGACCCGTACGTCTCCGCCGAGCGCTACCGCGAGCTGGGAGTCGAGAAGGCCGAAAGCGGCGAGGAGGTCTGCGAACAGGCCGACTTCGTCACTATCCACCTGCCAAAGACGCCGGAGACCGAAGGCTGGCTAAACGCAGAGCGGATCGCGCGCATGCGCGACGGGGTGCGCATCCTCAACGTCGCGCGCGGCGGCTTGATCGACGATGCCGCGCTGCAGCAGGCGCTCGATTCGGGCAAGGTCGCCGGTGCGGCGCTCGACGTCTTCCCCAGCGAGCCGATCACCGACTATCCGCTGTTCAGCGGCTACCCACAGGTGGTCGTCACACCGCACCTGGGCGCCTCCACAGCCGAGGCCACCGATCGCGCCGGCTACCAGTCCGCCGAGCAGCTGGTCGCGGCGCTCACCGGCGGCGTGGTCTCAACGGCCGTGAACATCCCCTCCGTCGGGGCTGAGGACATGGCTGTGCTCGGCCCGTTCCTGCCGCTGGCAACAAAGCTCGGTCGCCTGGCGATGGAGCTGGCAGCCGGCAGCTCGGTCGAGCGGATCGAGGCGGCCTTCATGGGGCGGATCGGCGATTTCGACACGCGCATGCTCTCGCTGGCGGTTGTCCAGGGAGCCCTGCAGGGCCGCGGCGAGCAGGAGGTCAACCTCGTCAACGCGCTCAGCACCGCCCAGCAGCGGGGGATCGTCGTCGAGGAGAAGTCGGTCTCCGAGGCACAGGACTTCAACGAGCTGATCCGCGTCACCGTCGTCGCCGGCGGCGAGAAGGTGGCGGTGGCCGGCACTGGGATCGGGCCCAACCGCGTGCCGCACCTCGTCGAGGTGCAGGGACGGCGCTTGACGATCGAGCTCACGCCGTTTGTCACGGTCTTTCGCTACGCCGACTTGCCGGGCATGGTCGGTCGCGTAGGCACGATCTTCGGCGAGCACGGGATCAACATCTCCTCGGCCGCGGTTGGCCACACCCCAGATGGAAAAGACGAGCGCCACGCGGCGATGGTCGTCACCACCGATGTCGCGGTCCCCCGCGAGGTGCTCGATCGGATCGTCGCCTCCGAGGGCTTTGACTCCGGCTGGGCGGTCACACTCGAATAGTCCGGCCGGTCGGCGCGGTCGCTGCGGTTGGTCTGGCCACGGCCGCGGCCGCGCATTTGCGCCGGCGCGTCGCGGTGCTACCCTGCCTGGCACATGTCCTCTCGCAGCTCCCTGTCCCTGCTTCTCCTTTTGCTCCCCCCTCGGGGGGAATAGCGCGTGGCGGCCGCGTAGCCGCAAACCCACAGGAGAAAGGCAAAGGCGAGCGAAAGGAGCGAAGGCATGACCGATCAGGCCCCAACACGAGACGAGCGCGACCGCGTCAAGGTGTTCGACACGACGCTGCGCGACGGCGAGCAGTCGCCGGGGATCGCGCTGAACCAGCAGGAGAAGCTGGAGATAGCCCACCAGCTGGCGCGGCTGGGCGTGGACATCATCGAGGCCGGCTTCCCGATCACCTCACCCGGCGATTTCGAGTCGGTGCAGGCGATCGCCAGAGAGGTCGAAGGCCCGGTGATCTGCGGGCTGGCGCGCACCGCCAAGCAGGACATCGACGCCGCCTGGGAGGCCGTGCGCGACGCCGAGCGCGCCCGCATCCACGCCTTCATCGCAACCAGCGACATCCACATCGAGCGCAAGCTGCAGACCACGCGCGAGGACGTGATAGGCCAGGTGCGCGCGGCAGTCGCTCACGCGCGCTCCTACACCGACGACGTCGAGTTCTCGCCCGAGGACGGGTCGCGCTCTGACATCCCCTACATGGCCGAAGTGATCGCCGTGGCGCTCCAGGAGGGGGCCAGCACGATCAACGTCCCCGACACCGTCGGCTACGCGCTGCCGGGCGAGTACGCGGCGATGTTCGAAGAGCTCTACCGGTTGGTGCCGGGACTGCGCGAGGTGACGGTCTCGGTGCACTGCCACGACGACCTGGGCCTGGCCGTCGCCAATTCCCTGGCGGGGATCGAAGCAGGTTGCCGGCAGGTCGAGTGCGCGGTCAACGGGATCGGCGAGCGAGCCGGAAACGCGTCGCTGGAGGAGATCGTGATGCTGCTGCACACGCGCGAGCCCGCGCTGGGCCTGTGGAGCGGCATCGAGACCAAAGAGATCGCGCGCACCTCGCGGCTGGTCTCGCGTCTGACCGGCTACCCGGTGCAACCGAACAAGGCGATCGTCGGGCGCAACGCGTTCGCGCACGAGGCGGGCATCCACCAGGACGGGGTCCTCAAGGAGCGAGCGACCTACGAGATCATGGACGCCACCACCGTTGGCCTGGCCGGCAACTCGATCGTGCTGGGCAAGCACTCCGGGCGCCACGCCCTGCGCCAGGCGCTCGAGGAGATGGGCTTCAAGGTGGACGGCCAGGCGCTGAACACCGCCTTCAAACGCTTCAAGGAGATCGCCGATCGCAAGAAGCAGGTGACAGCGATGGATCTGGAGGCGCTGGTCGCCGAGGAGCTGCGCTCAGACGACGTCGCCGCCTACGCGCTGGGCGATTTCGAGGTAAGCGCGTCCTCGACGCGCCCGCCGATGGCGCGCGTGGAGGTCTCTGTGCAGGACGGCGCAGGCGACGGCGGTGGACCGACGGTCAAGACCGGCGAGTCCTCCGGCGACGGCCCTGTGGATGCGATCTTCAAGGCGATCAACGTCGCCGCGGGTGTCCACGCCGAGCTGCGCGAGTTTCGCGTGGACGCGGTCACCGAGGGTCAGGACGCTCTCGGAGAGGTGTCGGTCGTGGTTGAGGTGCAGGGCCAGACCGGCGCCGGGCAGGGCGTCTCCACCGACATCATCGAGGCGGCGGCGCGTGCCTATGTGCGGGCGCTGTCGGTTGCAAAGGCACGGGCTGGGACGGATGGACAGGCGATCGGTCTACCCGAGCCTGCGTGAGCCACAACACGCGGACAGGCAGTGGATTCAGATGACGTAGAGAGCGAGTGTGCGCCCGAGTGCCGAGGCAATGCTTTCGAGGTCGCTTGGATCGCTGGTGACAACCATGTCTTCGCGTGCAAGCGCTGTCACGACTACCGCGGCATCGATCAGGTCTTGTCTGCCGCTTGCCGCAAGCGCTGTGCCCGCCGACCGGGCTTGCCGCTCATCGAGCGGCTCTACCAGGCATCCACGCAGCAGTCGAGACAGTTGCGCTTGAGGGCCGCCTCTCCATACCTGGCCAAGCACAGCGGTTGAGAGCACTGGACGCTGACCACGCTCCAGCAAGCGCCTGTGTAGCGCCCACATGCGAGGCGAGTTACGCTCGGCTGCTATTAGCGCGCCGGCATCGTAGGTGGTACCGCTCACGCGGCGTGTCTAATCGACGCGGCATCAAGCGCCTCATCGGCGGCGGCCAAGTCCGCTGCCGTGAGATGCCCGTGCTCCGCTTCCCATTCGGCCACGGCGATCAATCCGTCCTCGATCGCCAGCGCGTTTCGAGACGCCTCGTTCAGCCATGCCGACAGACTCATGCCGCGCCGCTCCGCGGCTTGCCGGGCTGCCTGGAAGACGGGTTGTTCGAGCGCCACTGAGAGCTTTTGAGCAGTCATGGACTAATGGTAGCACCCCGTTCGTACCGCTCATGAAGGCTGTAGAGGCACCCGCAGGCGCACTGTACGTGATAACATACGACCGTATGGCAGCGATCGAGAAGGTGGTGCGAGCCAAAGAGAAGACGAAAGCGAGCGCCGAGGCCGGCGATCCGCGCTGGGAGGCGTTTGACTCCAAGGTCATCGGCGCGCGCGTGAAGGCGCTGCGCGAGGCCTCGGCGCTGTCGCTGCGCGACCTGGCCGAGCGCAGCGGCGTGAGCGCGCCGATGCTCTCGCAGGTGGAGCGCGGGGAGACGAGCCCGACCTTGACCGTGGCCGCGCGCATCGCGGCCGGCCTCGAGCTGAGCCTCTCCCAGCTGTTGCGGTTGGACGAGTACGGCTCGGTGACGATCGTGCGCTCGGGGGAGGGCACGATCGGCGGCAGCGCCAAGCGCGGCCACAGCTTCGAGGTGCTGACCGCGGCCCAACCCGGACAACGCTCGGAGCTCTCGCGTCACACGCTGGCGCCCGCCGGTGCCACGGGCGCGCCCGACGATCCGCCGATGCACGAGCCCGGTAGTCGCGAGACGGCCCTGATCGAGCGAGGGTCGGTGGCGCTCGTCTGCGATGGGCGCCGCTATGAGCTGCGCGAAGGCGACAGTGTGACCTTCGATGCCGATCTGGCCCACCACTTCGAGAACCCGACCAACGCGCAGGCGGCCTTTCTGGCGGTCGTCTCCGCCGGCCTGCGACGCAGTTAGGAGAGAGAACCGATGCCAAAGACGATGTTCGAGAAGATCTGGGAGACCCACGAGGTCGCGGACGGCCTTATCTACATCGATCTGCATCTCGTCCACGAGGTCACCTCGCCACAGGCGTTCGATGGGTTGCGGCTGGCCGGTCGCACGGTGCGCCGGCCCGATCGCACGCTGGCCACCGCCGATCACAACACGCCGACCGACGGCACGCCTGTGGCGGCGCGCATCAAGGACGAGCTCTCGCGCGTGCAGGTGCAGACGCTCGAGCGCAACTGTGCCGAGTTCGGCGTCCCCGTCTACTCGCTGGGCTCCGATCGTCAGGGCATCGTGCATGTGATCGGGCCTGAGCTCGGCGTCACGCAGCCCGGGATGACCGTCGTCTGCGGCGACTCGCACACCGCCACCCACGGCGCTTTCGGCGCACTTGCCTTCGGGATCGGCACCAGCGAGGTCGAGCACGTGCTGGCCACCCAGTGCATGGTCCAGCAGCGGCCACGCTCGATGCGCATCAGCTACGAGGGGGCGCTCGGCTTCGGCGTCACGGCCAAGGACCTGATCCTTGGCACGATCGGGCAGATCGGCGTCGGCGGAGCGACCGGGCACGTGGTCGAGTACGTCGGGCCGGCGATCCAGGCGCTCTCGATGGAGGGACGGATGACGATCTGCAACATGACGATCGAGGCAGGCGGCCGGGCGGGGATGATCGCGCCCGATCAGACGACGTTCGAGTGGTTCACTCAGCCGGGTGGGCGCTTTGCCGACGGTCGCCCGGGCGCGCCGAAGGGAGCGGAGCTCGAGCAGGCGATCGCGCGCTGGAGCGAGTTGAGCAGCGACGACGGGGCGTTCTATGACTCCGAGGTCGTCGTGGACGCGGCCGCGCTCTCGCCGCAGGTGACCTGGGGCACGACCCCGGGCATGGTGGCGCCGGTCGACGCAAGCGTGCCCTCGCCCGATGACTTCGACTCGCCCGCCGATCGCGAGGCGACCGAGCGGGCGCTTGCCTACATGGGCCTTGCGGCCGGCACTCCGATCGAGCAGATCGCGATCGATCGAGTCTTCATCGGCTCGTGCACGAACTCGCGTATCGGCGACCTGCGCGCGGCCGCGGAGGTCGTGCAGGGGCGCAAAGTCGCGGCGAGCGTGGAGGCGATGGTCGTACCGGGCTCCCAGCAGGTCAAGGCGCAGGCCGAGGCGGAGGGGCTCGACGAGGTCTTTCGCGCCGCCGGCTTTGATTGGCGGGTAGCGGGCTGCTCGATGTGCCTGGGTATGAATCCCGACACGCTCGCCCCAGGCGAGCGCTGCGCATCGACCTCCAATCGCAACTTCGAGGGGCGCCAGGGGCGTGGCGGCAGGACCCACCTGGTCTCACCGCAGATGGCCGCTGCCGCCGCCGTCGAGGGGCACTTCACCGACATCAGGGACTGGAGCTGAGCATGGAGCCGATTCACACGATCTGCGGCAAGGTCACGCATCTGGACCGCGCCGACGTCGACACCGACCAGATCATGCCCAAGCAGTTCCTCAAGCGCGTCGAGCGCACCGGCTTCGGCGAGTTCCTCTTCTATGACTGGGCCAAGGAGCCCGGCTGGGATCTGCCGGCCAACCCGATCCTGGTGGCGGGGCGCAACTTCGGCTGTGGCTCATCGCGTGAGCACGCGCCCTGGGGGCTGCAGGACTACGGCTTTCAGGCGATCGTCGCGCCGAGCTTCGCCGACATCTTCTACTCCAACTGCACGAAGATCGGGCTGTTGCCGGTGGTGCTCTCAGAGGAGGACTGCCAGGCGCTCGCGCACGCAGGCGTTGGCGAGATCGACCTGCAGGCCCAAGAGGTGCGTTTCGCCGGGCGCGAGGTCGCTTTCGAGATCGACCATGAGCTCCGCAGGCGGTTGTTGGAGGGGCTCGATGACATCGGGGCGACGCTTGCCCGCGAGGATGAGATATCCGCCTACGAACGCGATCTGGAGCAAGTACGCGGGTGGACGAGGACCCGAACCACGGCGCTGTGATCGTCGCGCCAATCGGCGGACGCGCGACCGTCGATCTATCGCGTGAGCATCTCTTCTGGGCCGAAGCCCAGTACGTTCTTTTGCGCTAGGCCCCGTTCGATCCCTCCGCGCCCCCACAGCCCGTATATCGGCTCCTCGATCGGACGCGGCGTCCGCGCGGCCTTGCGCTTGAGCTGCTCGAGGTCGCGGCGTCCCAATGCGCCTCGCTGCCAGCGTGCCTCGCCCAACAGGACGGTCCGCGATCCGCGCAACCCGAGAACATCGACCTCGCAAGGCTCGCCACGAATTGCCCACCAACGACCCACGACCGTATCCTCGGGCAGGGTCCCGCTGAGAACCAGCCGCGCGGCGTGAGCCCTGGCCGCGTCCTCGAAGACAGCACCGAGACGTCGCTGCCACTCGGTGCGCCTGCGATGGATCACGGCGGTTCCCTGACCCGCCCCGATCTGGGAGATGTCGGAGTAGAGCACCGAGAACCAGAAGGCCATGTAGGGGTCCGCTATCTCATAGTTGGCCCGTGCGCCCTTGGGTGCTCCCACCGGCGTGACCTTGGCGATCAGTCCGGCTCTCGTGAGAATTTCAAGCGGCCGTTCCACGCGTTGCTCGCTCTCAGCCGCGATCTCACCGAAGCGCGTTCGTCCGCGTCCGATCGCCGCCAGTATTCGGGCATAGCCGCCGGCCTGTGGCAACTCCTCGGCCAGCATTCCGGCGGCGTCCTCCAGCAGGATGCCGCCCGGCGTGGCGGCCAGACGCACCAGATTCGTCTCCGTGGTGGCGGTTTCGTCCCATTCGCGCAGATGCAATGGATAGCCGCCACACGCGGCATATGCTTCGATCAAGGCGGCAGGCTTCAGGTGCGGCAGGAACGCGTGAGCCTCAAGCGGCCCCAACGGTCCGAGCTTGAGGGTGAGCGTCGGACGGCCGCGCAGCGCCCCGCCGGCGCCAATCATGGCCTCCATCATCGCGATCGCCGATCCCGTCAACACGAGCATGAGCTTGCTGTCGATGGTCAAGTGGTCCCACACGGCCTGGACAACGCTTGCAAAGCCCTGCGTGGAGCCGGCGAGGTAGGGAACCTCGTCGAGCACCACCACCAGCGGCTCCTCAGAGGCGAGCGCCGCGAAGAATCGTAGGGCGGCCTCCCAACTCGCGAAATGCCCGCCCGCGAGGTCCGCTGCCTGGTCGCCGAGATCGCGCCGTGTGGCTTCGACGAGACGGGCCAGCTCCACCGCCTCGGCCTGCTGTGTCGCGCCGAAGAACACCGCTCGTCGGTGCTGGGTGAAGTGGGAAAGCAGAAAGGTCTTCCCCACGCGGCGTCTACCCCACACGACCGCCAACTGCGGACGCTCACGGGCAGCTTGCTCCCAGGCGCGGTCGAGCTTCGCCATCTCGTCCTCTCGGTCCAGTAGTCGCGCTAGTCTCGTCACCCTACGAAGCTACCACAAAGGCCTGGTACCACAAAGGCCTTGTGGTACATGGGGCGTGTGGTTCTCGCGCGCGGAGGGGATCCCGCCAGGCGGAGGGGCCGGACAATCACATCAACCTCTCCGGCGTGATCAAATGCAGACGCCTGTCGCGCCGCGCCTCCTCCGCGAGCCGGGGCGCGAATCCCGAGCGCGCGAAGAAGTACAGCGCCGGTTGCTCGTCGGGCGCGATGTGGCGCGCCAGCGCTTCGAGCTTTGTCTTCTCCTCGTAGGGCAGAGGGCTTACCGTCCACTTGCACGATCCAATCGCGATCACGCGAGCGTCATCGTCGATCGCCACCGCGTCGAGCTCGCGGTCGACGCTCCGCAGCGTCTTGCCCCGTGTCTCGCGGACCTTCCCCCACCAACGCCCGCCGGCCGCCGCGTCGGTCTCGCGACGCAGCCAGCTCTGGCAGATTTCCTCGAAGGCCGGCGTCGAGACGAAGTCCTCGAGCCCAGGCACGACGCGCCGTTGCAGGTGCCGGCGGGCGCCGTCGGGATCGATCAAGCGATCTTGGGAGGGCAGGACGAAGCGAAACCAAAAGCGCAGGTAGGGGTCGGAGATCCTGTAGCGAGTCTGGCGGGAGCGCTCCGGGTTGGTCACGGTCACGGGGACTATGCGCTCCACGAGCCACATCCGCTGTAGCACGTCGAGCATCTGGCTCACACGCATGGCGCCGCCGCGCACGCCGGTACGCACAGCGATCTGCGACACGCGCGTCTGTCCGGCGGCGATCGCTCGCAGCACCGAGAAGTAGCCGGCCGCGTCTGTCAGCTCCTGCTCGAGCAACAACCGTGCCTCCTCGTGCAACAGCCCATCGCTCATCAGGATCAGATTCAAGATGTTCTCGGCCAGGTTCTGCTCAGGGCGGATCTGTGCCAGGTAGTAGGGCATGCTCCCGAACACCGCGTAGGCCGCGATCCGCTGCTCGGGCGTCCAGCGCGGCAGGAACAGGGCCAGCTCCTCGGGCCGGAAGGGACGCAGTCGCAGCTGGCCCGCCCGGCGGCCGTAGGTCGTGGCGGAGTAGCCGGCGACTTCGCGCTCGAAGAAGCCGACCTCGCTGCCACACAGCACGAGGAAGATCGGCAGCTGCTCGCCGCGCTCACGCCACCACACGTTGATCGTCGAGCCGATGTCGCGCTGCTCGCGCGCGATGTGTTGAAACTCGTCGAGCACGAGCAGGACCGGGCCCTCGCTTGCCCAGTCGGCGACCGCGTCAAGCGCGTCGCGCCAGCCGCGCGCCGAGAGCTCCGTCCGTCCGGTCGCCTGCGCCAGCCGCTCCGAGAAGTCGGCGAGCTGATCGGTGCTCGTTCCGCTTGTGGCCTCGAAGTAGATGTGGCGCTTACCCTCGGCGAAGCGCATCAGCAGGGCGCTCTTACCCACGCGCCGGCGTCCCCACAGCGTGAAGATCTGCGCCTCGCCGCTGTCCCAGCGCAGCTGCAGTCGCTCGAGCTCGTGAGCTCGGTTGAGGAAGGGGGACCTTGGGCTCATGGAGAAAATATAGCACTCAATTAGTTATTCTAAAAGCAATAAAGTACTCTCGATCGCCTGCGGATACAGTTCACCCGCGCGCTCGGGCCGAAATACGGCACAGGGGCGTCCCCGTCAGAGAGAGGATCACATGGCACACCACATCGTCACCCTTCCCGGCGACGGGATCGGCCCCGAGATCCTTGCGCCCACGCTCGAGGTCCTGCGCGCCGTCGGCGAGTTCGAGTTCGACGAGCATCCGTTCGGCGGCGCCTCGATCGATCTGCACGGTACGGCGCTGACCGACGAGACCTTGCGCGCCTGCGAAGTGGCTGACGCGGTGCTGCTGGCCGCCGTGGGTGGGCCGAAGTGGGACAGCACAGATCCGATCGCGCCGCGTCCCGAGCAGGGTTTGCTCGGGCTGCGTAAGGGACTCGGGTTGTACGCCAACTTGCGCCCGGTCAAGCCGCTGCCGGCGCTCTACGAATCCTCGCCCCTGCGTCGCGAGCGGATCGAAGGCACCGATCTGCTGGTCGTGCGTGAGTTGACCGGCGGGATCTACTTTGGCGAGAAGACACGCACACACGACTTCGCCTCCGACGTCTGCTCCTACTCGACCTCTGAGATCGAGCGGATCGCGCGCACGGCATTCGGCGCGGCGCGCTCGAAGGTCACGAGCGTCGACAAGGCCAACGTGCTTGAGACCTCACGGCTGTGGCGAGAGGTCGTGGTCGGTCTTCACGCGCGCGAGTTCGCGCACATCGAGCTCGAGCACGTGCTGGTCGACAACGCCGCGATGCAGCTCGTCGCGGCGCCCAAACACTTCGACACGATCCTGACCGAGAACATGTTCGGCGACATCCTCAGCGACGAGGCGGCGATGATCACGGGCTCGATCGGGATGCTGCCCAGCGCATCGCTTGGTAGCGACGGCCCGGGGCTGTTCGAGCCCGTGCACGGCTCGGCGCCGGACATCGCCGGACAGGGGATCGCCAACCCTTTGGCGATGTTCCTCTCAGCGGCATTGATGCTGCGTCACGGCCTGCACTTGGAAAACGAGGCAACGGCTGTAGAATCGGCTGTTCAGCGCGCGCTCGACGAGGGCCTGCGGACGCCTGATCTGGGCGGCCCGGCAGGTACAGCAGAGGCTACGCGCGCCGTGCTCGATCACCTCTAAAGGGAGAAGACAAGTGCAGACCTGCGATCTCATCTGGATGAACGGAGAGCTCATTCGCTGGGAGGACGCAAAGGTCCACGTCCTCACGCACGGCCTGCACTACGGCACGGGCGTCTTCGAGGGGATCCGTTGCTATGACACGGAGATCGGACCGGCGATCTTTCGTAACGCCGAGCACATGGAACGGCTGCTTCGCTCGGCCGAGCTCTACTACATGCCGGTCGCCCACACGGCCGCAGAGCTGCAGGGCGCCGCACGCGATCTGGTGGCCGCCAACGGGCTCTCCTCCTGCTACATCCGTCCGATCGTCTACCGCGGCTACGGCTCGATGGGGCTGAACCCGATGGACGCGCCGATCGAAGTGGCGATCGCCTGCTGGGAGTGGGGGACCTACCTGGGCGAGGAGGGGATGGCCAACGGCATCCGCGCCAAGGTCTCCTCCTGGCGGCGGATATCACCCGACTCGCTGATCCCGCACGCCAAGGCCTCCGGGCAGTACCTGAACAACGTGCTGGCCAAGGTCGAGTCGATGAAGGCGGGCTACCAGGAGGCGATCCTGCTCGACGACCAGGGGCATGTTTGCGAGGGGACCGGCGAGAACATCTACATCCTCGCCGGCGGTGAGATCGTCACGCCCGGGCACCAGAACTCGATCCTCGACGGCATCACGCGACGCTCGATAATGCAACTGGCGTCCGACCTCGGCTACAGCGTGGTCGAGCGCGACATCGCCCGCGCCGAGCTCTACCTGGCCGACGAGGTGTTCATGTCGGGCACGGCGGCCGAGCTCGTGCCGGTCGTCGAGGTGGACGACCACAAGGTCGGCTCTGGTAAGCCGGGCGAGGTGACACGGCTGCTACAAGGCGCGTTTGACGACGCGATACACGGGCGCTCAGAGCGCTACCGCGAATGGCTTGACCCGGTCCTGGCCGGTACCCCCACACAGCCGCCGGCGCCGACCCCGACCGGCTGATGGCTGAGATAGAGCTCTACGACGCGACCCTGCGCGACGGCATGGGGGGAGGCGGCTTGAGCCTGACCGCCGAGGAGAAGCTGCGCGTCGTGCACGCCCTGGACGCGCTTGGCATACACCTGATCGAGGCCGGTTTCCCGGCGTCGAACCCGAAGGAGAAGGAGCTCTTCGGGCTGTTGGCCGAGGAGTCGCTCGAGGTCTCTGAGATCGTGGCGTTCGGGATGACGCGCCGGCGAGACGTGAAGGCCGAGAAGGACGAGGGGCTGCGCGTGCTGGCCGACTGCTTTGCGCCCGTCTGCACGCTGGTCGGCAAGAGCTCGATCCTTCACGTCGAAAAGGTCGTGCGCGTCTCGCGCGAGGACAATTTGGCGATGATCGCCGACTCGGTCGGATTCCTGGTCAAAGAGGGCAAGCGCGTGCTCTTTGACGCCGAGCACTTCTTCGACGGCTACCAGATCAACCCGAAATACGCGGTGGAAACGCTGCAGGCGGCGATGGCCGCCGGCGCCGAGCGGATCGTGCTGTGTGACACCAACGGCGGCTCGCTGCCCGGTCAGATTCGCGAGATCGTCAACCATACCCGTCTATCGCTGGCGGACATCGAGATGGGCATACACGTCCATGACGATTCCGGGTGCGCTGTTGCCAACACGCTCATCGCGGTCGAAGCAGGGGCCCGTCAGGTGCAGGGGACGATCAACGGCATCGGCGAGCGCACCGGCAACGCCAACCTGGTGACGATAATCGCCGACCTGCAGCTGAAGATGCGCTACGACGTCCTCGGCCCCGAGCGCCTGGCGCGGCTGACCGAGACTGCGCACCTGCTCGACGAGCTGCTCAACCGGCCGCCCGATCCCGCCCAGCCCTATGTGGGCAAGCACGCTTTCGCTCACAAGGCGGGGCTTCACGCTGCCGGCGTGCGCGCGGATGCAGCGACTTTCGAGCACATCGATCCCGCGCTTGTCGGCAACTCACGCGATTTGCTCGTCTCAGAGCTCTCCGGCCGCGCAGCGGTGATCGAGAAGGCCGCAGAGCTTGGCATCGAGCTGGACGGCAAGGGCGCCGAGCGAGCGGTGCAGCGGCTCAAGGAGCTCGAGCACGGCGGCTTTCAGTTCGAGGCGGCCGACGGGTCCTTTGAGCTGTTGCTTCGCCGCGAGGCCGGCACTCACGAACCCCTGCTGCGGCTTGACTCCTGGAAGGTCACCGTCGAGCAGCGCGCCGATCGCGCGGTCAAGTGCGAGGCGACGATCAAGGTCTTCGCTCCCCCGGGAGCAGAGGAGAAGCGCTACGTCTCCACCGCCAAGGGCAACGGGCCCGTCAACGCGCTCGACAAAGCGCTGCGCGAGGCGATCGGCGAGCTCTACCCGCACCTGCACGACATCGAGCTGGTCAACTTCAAGGTGCGGATACTCGACGAGGCCAAGGGGACCGACGCGGTCACCCGTGTGTTGATCGACGCTTCTGACGGGGAGCGGGTTTGGGGAGCGATCGGCGTCTCTGAGAACATCATCGTCGCCTCCTGGGACGCGCTGGTGGAGTCGCTGGAGGTGGGAGTTCAGGCGCCTGGGAGAGCGCCCGCGAAGACGTGATCCCACTGGCACGGCCGGTCCTGGGGACCGAGGAGGAGCAGGCGGTTATCGAGGTCCTGCGCTCAGGGACGCTCTCGCTCGGGCCGAAGGTCGGTGAGTTCGAGCGGCTGTTCGCTGAGCGAGTGGGGGCGCGGCACGCCTCGGCGGTCTCGAGTGGGACCGCTGGGCTGCACCTGGCGCTGCGGGCGGTTGGGGTCAAAGACGGCGACGAGGTGATAACGAGTCCGTTCTCGTTCGTGGCCTCGGCAAACGCGGCGCTGTATGAGCGCGCGCGGCCGGTGTTCGCCGACATCGACCCGATCACGCTGAACCTCGACCCGGCCGCGGCGGAGGCGGCGATCACCGAGCGTACGCGGGCGATCTTGCCGGTGCACATCTTCGGCTACCCGGCCGACATGGTCGCTTTCGAGCGGATCGCCGAAAAGCACGGGCTCGCGCTTGTCGAGGACGCGTGCGAGGCGCTGGGTGCTGTGCACGAAGATGGGGTCCCGGTGGGGGGGCGGGGGCACCCGGCCGTGTTCGGCTTCTACGCCAACAAGCAGATGACCACCGGTGAGGGGGGGATGGTCACGCTTGGCTCTGAGGAGATGAAGGAGCGGATCGACTCCGAGCGCAATCAGGGGCGAGCACCGGACATGGGGTGGCTGGATCACGATCGGCTTGGGTTCAACTACAGGCTGTCGGACATCGCCTGCGCTGTTGGGATCGCGCAGCTGGGGCGGCTGGAGCAGAGGCTTGCCGATCGCGAACAGGTGGCCGGCTGGTACCGCGAGGCGCTCGCTTCAATCGATGGGCTGGAGCTGCCGTGCGAGGACCGCGGCGGCGCACGGCGTGGGTGGTTCGTGTTCGTAGTGCAGTTGCCCAAAGGGGTCGATCGCGACGTGCTCGTGCGGCGGCTGCGCGAGGCGGGGATCCAGAGCAAGCCCTATCTGCCGGCGATCCACCTGATGAGCTTCTATCGCGAGCGCTTCGGCCATCGAGAGGGCCAGTTCCCGGTATGCGAGGACGTCGCGGCGCGCTCGCTGGCGCTGCCGTTTCACCCGGGGCTGGGAGAGGGAGAGGTTAAGCGTGTCGTCGAGGCGCTGGTGCTGGGGGTCTGAGATCGGCATGCCCCACCACGGGCTCTACACAGGTTGGGAAGTCCGACTCTTCCTATACTCTGTCCAGTCTGTCCAAAACTATGGGGATTTATGATGGCCTGGCAACTGCAAGCAGCAAAGCAGCACTTCAGCGAACTCGTCGAGCGTGCACATGGGGAAGGGCCGCAGGTAGTCACAAAGCACGGCAAGGCGACCGTCGTTGTCGTTTCCATCGAGGAGTATCAGCGGCTGCGTGGCCAGCCGAGCTTGGTTGAGTTCATCCGTCAGGCGCCGAGCTTCGACCTCCTGGGTCTCGAGCGCGCTCCGGACGCAGGGCGCGACGTCGAGCTATGAGCGTACTGCTCGACACTAACGTGGTCTCGGAGATCAGGCGCGGCCGCGACGCGAACGTCGCTGCCTGGGCGAGGACCTGGGAGGACGTGGACCTTTACCTGAGCGTGCTGAGCGTTGGCGAGATCCGCAAGGGAATCGAGCGTCTGAGGGGCCGTGATCCACGACAGGCGGAGGTGTTTGCCACCTGGCTGGGAGATCTGCACGAGCGCTTCGGGGATCGCATCCTGCCAGTCGATACGGATGTGGCAGACGATTGGGGGAGGCTGAATGCACAGGCCGAGCGCAAGACGGTCGACAGTCTTATCGCCGCCACTGCCCGCGTCCACGACTTCACCGTCGCCACACGGAACACCGCTGATTTCGATGACTGCGACGTGCGCCTGCTCAATCCCTGGCAATCTCCACCGGCGCCCCCGCCGGCATCAAGGTGACACGACCTGGCTCCTCGTCCGGGTACGATGCCATCGGCACGCTCACACGGAGAGTCAGGGTCGGATTGTCTCCGACTCGACGATTGGACGCCGCAGCCGCGCGAAAGGCGGCGATGTGCGGGCGAAAAAGCATCCGTTCGCGGCGAGCTGGATTCTGGCTGATGAGAAAATCCCGCGAAGCGGTCTGGCGTTTGACGCTCGGACGTGATAAGCATGCGGGGTCACGACGCCTGCCAACCAACCAGGGATCGGATGGGTACGGCCGGTCGGCCGGGTCGCTTTTCAACCAACGAGCGTCTCCGCAGGGCTCTCCGGTGGCCAGCGGGTGCTGCCGTTAGTGCCGGGAGGTCTGCGCGTGGGAGGAACCGACGTGAGCCACGATCGTGGCGTAGGTACCTGAGATGAGCTTTCCAAAATCCCTCAGGCCCGTGAGCGACACGCCGCTGCCCGCCGAAACCTGCTGCACGTGCGATGGTGCAGGCGGCTCTTTCTCGGGTGCCTTGGGATCGACCATGTGTAGAAGCATAGCTCTGCTCTGCCCGGTCAGCTGAGACCCGATCTCAGGTCATCGGCGCCGATGATGCCGATCAGGACGAGGACGCTCGCGCCGGCTGAGCCGACGAGCAGTATCCATCGATGGGCGGCGGGGACACACCACGACCACCCCAGCCGTGGCAGGGCGCGCGGCAGGCATCGGCGGTGTCGAGCGGTACGGCTGGGCTGCATCTGGCGCTGCGGGCGGTTGGCGTCAAAGACGGCGACGAGGTGATAACGAGTCCGTTCTCGTTCGTGGCCTCGGCAAACGCGGCGCTGTACGAGCGGGCACGGCCGGTGTTCGCCGATATCGATCCGGTCACGCTCAACCGGTGCCGCACTAAGTGCTACACTTCTTTCTTGTGCCGACAAAGAAGCGTCGCTACACGATCACCGGGGACCAAACAGTCGAGTTCGCGCTTCGGCGAGGTCGGCGCAGGTTCCCGCGGGGGACTTCCGATTCAAAGATCCTCGCCGCGCTTGTCAGCAAGGGCGAGCAGGCACTCGAGCGGGAGAGCCGGTCGCAGGCGGACTACGAGCAGCGTCGACGCGCGGCTGCCGAGCGCCTGACGGAGCGCTTTCGGCGTTCGGAGGGATTGGACTACGCGGCGCTCGCAGAGGCATCGGCGCGCTGGCTTGACGGGTGAGCTCGGCGTTTGAGGGCTCCGAGCTCCTCGTCGATAATTCGGCGTTTCAACGCGGCGGCCATCCAGCTGTGCGAGCTGACTGGCTTGCGGCCCTTGGGGATGGATGTCTCTATCGCTCGCCGATCCTGGAATTCGAGGTCCTCTACAGCGCGCGCAACGCGCGCGAGCACTCCGAGCTCCGTGAAGAGCTCGAGGCGCTGCGGCCGCTGGAGCTCTCTGGCGCGCTCGTTGACGCCGCGCTCACGGCCCAGGCCGAGCTCGCTCAATATGCGCCCGGCTTTCACCGCCTCCCACACCAGGATTATCTCGTAGCGGCGATCGCTGACGCCCACGGGGTGGGCGTTCTGCACTATGACGCCGACTTCGATCGCATCGCCGAGCATTGCGCGCTGGCGTTCGAGAGCGTCTGGATCGCTTCCGCCGGCACACTCGACCAAGCGGCTCAGGATCCGTTGCGCCAGCATCGCAGGGCGGTTACCCACGGCCTGGCGCAGTTCAGCGGCGAACGCGCCAGAGAGGTCCTCGACAGCGTTCTCGACCTGATCGAGAGCGAGCTCCGTGCGGACGAGCTTCAGCCACCCGCGCGCCCGTGAGGATGCAGGATTGTTTCCGACTCGGCGATTGGACTCGGCGTCGGCTCAGAAGGCGGCGATGTGCGGGCGAAAAGCGTCCGTTAGCGGCGAGCTGGATTCTGGCTGATGAGAAAATCCCGCGAAGTGGTCTAGCGCTCGGCGCGCGGAGGTGATGAGCGCGTCGGGTCGATCCGCCGGAGTATACACACCTATACAGGGTTTTGCCTGATAACGTAAACTTTAGGAAACTCTGTATAACTGTTCCTGTTTGGACCACGATACGTCCACGCCGTGGGTATATAAATGACCATAATGACCAGACAGTGGACGATCTATCATGAACACGATAGCTTGAGCCATCACTCCACGCCTGCTCAGGGTCCCTGACGGCGCTCAGCGGGCCGCGAGCCGGCGGTGCCCTGCGCCGGCGGCCTCGATCGCCTCGACGGCGGCTTGCGGGCCGATGTAGGGGGCCAGTACCAGCAGGCTGATTTCGTCGATCAGGCAGGGCAGGTACTTGAGCCGGTCGAGCGGCGCGTAGCTTGCGAGGATCGCCCAGAGTCCGCCGACGATCGCCTCGGCGGCGATGCTGGGAGCGCGCTCGGGGGCGGGGATGCGGTTGGTCATCACCTTGATGAAGCCGTCGAGGGGGCCGTTGATGCGCTCGGCCGGGCCATTGCCGGAGTCGAGCAGGTCGATGAACGTGAGCCTCACCAAGCCTGGGTGAGCGGCGCAATAGCCGACCAGGGCCGCGACGCCTTTGTAGACGGCCCGCGGCCACTCCTCGTCGTTGCGGGTGGCGCGCAGGATCGTGTCGTGCAGTTCGGCAGCGAACTCGTCGACGATCGCGAGCAGGCACTCCTGCCTGCTCGAGAACTCGCGGTGGAAGGCCTCCGTGGAGATCGCGGCGGCGCGCGCGATGTCGGCGTCGCAGATGTTCAGGTGGCCCTCTTTCAAGGACAGCCGCACGAGCGCGTCCATGGCGAGCGAGCGGCGATCCTCGCGCGTCAGGAAGCGAGCTCGCCTGACTACCAGCCGCGGCGGAGCCGAGTCGAGCGTGCGCCGACTGGCGATCGCCGAGGAGCCGTACGAGCTGATCCAGTCGAGCACTTCGTCGGTCAGGTTGGCGATCTCCGCCTGGCGTCCTTCGCGCAGCCGGCGTACCACCACGAAGCGCACGCCGCCGACGATCGCGCGCGGGGCGAGCGGCGGCAGGGCGATGCCCTCGGGAGCGCGGCTGAAGCCGGTCGCCACGACGCGCTCGAACGAGGTGGCGGTGCAGCGCAGGCGCTGGCTGTCGCACGGCCCCGCGCTCAGCGCTTCGACCAGGACCAGGTGAGCGCCGCGCGGGTCCTCGGCGATGCCCGTCAAGAACACGCGGCACGCCGCGTACAGGCGGTTGGCCCACCCGTGCTCGGACAGCCATGCGCGCAGCACGCGCTTGCGCGATGCTTTGACCAGCTCGTCGTAGGTGAACAGGAAGCAGTCTTCCTTGTTGGAGAACTGCTCATAGAACGCGCGGCGCGAAACGCCCGCCAGCGCGATCACGTGAGCGACGTTCGTCGCGGCATAACCACGCTGATAGACCGACTCCAGCATTCCACCGCAGATACGCGCCCGCTGATGGCGCGCAACCTGCTCAGGATTAAGATCATGAGGGCCATGCGGCAAACGCTTGTACAGGGGCGCAAGACCCGCCGCGGGCCGATCGGGGTCTTGACCCGCGGCACTTCTCAGCGGCGCGGGCCGAGCATTCTCAGACGCCCGCACGTCGCCGCTCAGCGGCGCAGGCTGCGCGCACACCCGACCTTCCCGCGCGTTCCACTGATCCCTATCGTTCGGCACGCTATCTCAATCCTTACACCAGAGCCATGCGATTGGCAAGCCGACGGGCAAGTTCGGGGGAAGTTCGGACTGGATTGTTTCTGACTGGACATGGGCTGGCTGGATCATGACCGGCTCGGGTTCAACTACAGGCTGTCTGAGATCGCGTGCGCGATCGGGATTGCCCAGATGGGGCGGCTCGAGGCCACGCTCGCGGATCGGGCGCGCGTGGCCAGCTGGTATCGAGAAGCGCTGGCGGGGATAGAAGGGTTGGAACTTCCTTGCGAGGATCGGGATGGAGCGAGGCGCGGTTGGTTTGTGTTCGTCGTCCGGCTGCCGCGGGGAGTGGATCGCGACGAGGTCGTGGTGCGGCTGCGTGACTTGGGGTGCAGAGCAAGCCCTATCTGCCCGCGATCCACCTGATGAGCTTTTACCGCGAGCAGTTCGGGCACCAGGCCAGCGAGTTCCCGGTATGCGAAGACGCTGCGACGTGGTCGCTGGCGCTGCCGTTCTACCCGGATCTGCAGGAAGGCCAGATAGCGATCGTGGCCGAGCGCCTTTCCGGAATCATAGCCTCGTTATGAGCGCACCCATGGTGCCTAGACCCTATGGAGGCCGTTCTCTGTCCGTTGGTGGTGTGGGGGTCGGCACCCGCGCATGAGGTGCGCGGGTTGAGGGTCCAGGGTTGGCCTGGGCCCCGACCGCAATCATGGAGGTGCCGACCAT
>JBOGXY010000158.1:0-2470 GCA_050696495.1 Solirubrobacteraceae bacterium | reverse complement strand
ACCTTGCCCTGCTCGAGGAGCTCTGCGATACGATGGTACAGGGCTCGCTTTGCGGCCTCGGCGGCATGGCGCCGTTCCCCGTGCAGAGCGCGCTCAAGTATTTCCCCGAGGACTTTCGGCAGGGTTGAGTTATGTACGCGATCGACTACACCGACCAGGGTACCCCGGCAAGCGCCTCCCCTCAGCTCGTCACGGTGGAGATCGACGGCGAGCCCGTGACGGTGCCCGAGGGCACCTCGGTCATGCGCGCGGCCGCACTCACCGGGCGCTCCATTCCGAAGCTCTGTGCCACCGACACGCTCGGCGCCTTCGGCTCGTGCCGGCTGTGCCTCGTCGAGATCGAGGGGCGCAAGGGCTACCCGGCCTCCTGCACGACGACGGTCGCCGCCGGCATGAAGATCCGTACCGAGAGCGAGAAGCTCTCGATGCTCCGCCGCAATGTGATCGAGCTCTACGTCTCCGACCATCCGCTCGATTGCGCGACCTGTCCCGCGAGCGGGCATTGTGAGCTCGAGAGCATGGCGGCGGCGGTCGGCGTGACCGATTCGCGCTACGGCGCCGAGGGGGCGCGGCACTCGAACATGCTCCCCAAGGACGAGAGCAACCCCTACTTTACCTTCGATCCGACGCAGTGCATCGTCTGCTCCCGGTGCGTGCGCGCGTGTGACGAGCAGCAAGGGACGCTGGCGCTCACCGTGCAGGGGAGGGGCTTCGCCTCGAAGATCGCGGCGAGCGAGGATGTGTCGTTCCTCGAGTCCGAATGCGTCTCTTGCGGGGCGTGCGTCGAGGCCTGCCCGACGGGCGCGCTCACTGAGAAGAGCCTCATCGCCTACGGCAAGGCGGAGGAGGCGGTGGATACGACGTGCGCGTACTGCGGCGTCGGGTGCACGCTGACGGCGGAGACCAAGGAGGTGCCAATCGCGGCCGCGGCGCCGCTCACGCAACTCGCCGCTACGGCCCGCGGCGTCCCTGCGCCGGATCACGTGAAACAGGTCGTGCGGATGGTGCCGACCCGCAAGGGCCATGCGAATCAAGGCCATGCTTGCGTCAAGGGCCGGTTCGCGTACGGCTATGCGACGCATCCGGACCGCAAGCTGAAGCCGATGCTCCGCAAGCGCATCACGGACGAGTGGCGCGAGGTGAGCTGGGAGGAGGCCATCCAGTACGCGGCGAGCGAGTTCAAGCGCATCCAGGCGAAGTACGGCAAGGACTCGATCGGCGGTATCACCTCCTCGCGTTGCACCAACGAGGAAACCTTCCTGGTGCAGAAGCTCGTGCGCGCCGCGTTCCACAACAACAACGTCGATACCTGCGCCCGCGTCTGCCACTCGCCGACCGGGTACGGCCTCAAGAACACGATCGGCGAGTCCGCGGGTACCCAGGCGTTCACGTCCGTGCAAAAGGCCGACGTGATCCTGCTGATCGGCGCCAACCCGACGGACGCGCATCCGGTCTTTGCGTCGCAGCTCAAGCGGCGCCTGCGCTCGGGGGCGAAGCTCATCGTCGCCGACCCGCGCGAGATCGCCCTCGTCCGGACACCGCACGTGCAGGCGAGCTTCCACTTGCAGTTGAAGCCGGGCACGAACGTCGCCCTCCTCAACGCGCTCGCGCACGTCGCGGTCACCGAGCGGCTCGTGAAGGAGGATTTCGTCACCGCGCGCTGCGAGATGGACGCTTACCTTAAGTGGAAGGCGTTCGTCGCGCAGGAGCGCAACTCGCCGGAGGCGACCCAGTCCTTGACGGGCGTGCCCGCGGATCTGGTGCGCGGAGCCGCGAGACTCTACGCGACCGCCCGCAACGGCGCGATCTATTATGGGCTCGGCGTGACCGAGCACAGCCAGGGCACGACGGCCGTGATGGGCATCGCCAACCTCGCCATGGCGACCGGCAACATGGGCCGCGAGGGTGTCGGCGTCCAGCCGCTGCGCGGGCAGAACAACGTGCAGGGCTCGTGCGACATGGGCTCCTTCCCGCACGAGTTCAGCGGCTACCGGCACGTCGCGGATGCGGCCGTGCGCGGCCAATTCGAGTCCGCCTGGGGCCTCACGCTCGAGTCGGAGCCCGGCTTGCGCATCCCGAACATGTTCGAGGCGGCGCTCGACGGCAGCTTCAAGGCACTTTATGTGCAGGGCGAGGATATCGCGCAGTCCGATCCCAACACGAACCACGTCGCCGCGGCGCTCGAGTCGATGGAGTGCATCATCGTCCACGACCTGTTCCTCAACGAGACCGCGCGCTTCGCTCACGTGTTCCTGCCGGGATCCTCCTTCTTGGAGAAGGACGGCACCTTCATCAACGCCGAGCGGCGCGTTGGGCGCGTGCGGAAAGTGATGGAGCCGCTCTGCGGCTACGCGGACTGGGAAGTGACGGTGCTGCTGTCGAACGCGCTCGGCTATCCGATGCACTACTCGCACCCGTCGGAGATCATGCAGGAGATCGCGGCGCTCACCCCGACCTTCCAGGGTGTCAC
>JBOGXY010000157.1:0-6891 GCA_050696495.1 Solirubrobacteraceae bacterium | reverse complement strand
CCTCAAGGTGAACCTCCAAGCTCGGGATCAAGGACCTTCGACAAGCCCAAGAATCCCTGCTCCACCGGACGTATCCGCGCCCCCGCTCACCCCGGGGGCGCGGTGCTTACTGCACAGTCCGGGCTAGGGATCGCTTCTGAGCACAGTCGCGGCAACTCTTCGGCCTCTCGACGATAGCGGTAGCCCTCCTCGAAGAAGACCGCAAAGGCCATCATCAAGTCATACAGACGCGTTGCCAACTCGCGGCCGATTGTGTTGGTCTCTATCAGAGTCAGGCGCATCAACGAGAAGTTGTCGTTGTTTTGGACGGCGGCAGCCAGAATGCCCTCCCACAGTCGCTCCGGCCACGTGGCGGCGCTGAAGAACGCTCGTGCGCTCATGCTCATGGTTTCTTGGAAGGACACTTGGTTTAGCTCGTTGAGGACCTCCTGCTTGTCGCGGAAATGCCGGTAGAAGACGGCGCGGGTGACGCGGGCTTCGCTTACTATGTCGGCGACCGTCGTTGCGAGATAGCCCTTGCGAGCGACGGTCGCCGTCGTTGCCTGCAGGATGCGTTGACGCTGGTTGGCCGACACGTAAGTCGAGGACAGTTCGTGCCGTCCGCTCGGCAGCGGCGTCGACTTCGCCACCGAGGCCGAGTCAGGGTAAAGCGGACGAGTTGGACGTTGTTCGCGCTCTACGGTGCGCCATCTCGGCTCGCCGCCGGCGCGAGCGTAGGAGCCGGCCCAGGTGAGCAGGTCCGGAAGCAGGCCGTGGGTTCCGCCCGCGCCGCGCAGGATGCGCAGCGAGAGCAGTCTGCACGTGCCGCCTACCAGCACAACCGCAGGCACGTCGAGGCTCGGCGCTGACATCGGCATGTGCGCCCATGCATCTTCGAGTAGGCGCTCAATGCCGGTGACGAACGTTTCGCGCGCGTCCATTGCGCGCGGGCCGGCCGCGAGCGACTCGGTGAGCAGCACCCTTACTCCCGCTGGGTCCTGTTCGGCAAGCGACACCAGGCGGCTGAGCGCCGTACGCGTGACATCTCCCGGCTCGCATTCTCGCACCGCCGCCTGGATCTCGGCGAGCATATGCTCGCCCAGGGTGCGCTCTAGGGTGAGAAAGCAGTCCAGCTTGTCTTCGAAGTGCTCATAGAACGTGCTGCGCGAGACCCTCGCCAGCGAGATTGCTTGAGCGATGCTCGCTGCCGCATAGCCTTCCCTGGTGACGACCTCGGCGAGTGCGCGAAGAATCCGCTCACGGCGGTTTCCGTTGCCGGCGGTTCGTGTCACAACGCTTGCACTCCAGTCATCTTCCTACTCCAAACGGCGGGGTCTGGAGCCCCGGATTGTTGTGTTTAAACCAATTTCAGAAATGAGGTTTGTGAAAATGCGACACGGCGTCCGCCGCGGCAGCAGTGGTCGCTGCGCGACTTTTGCCACCTTCACGCCGGTCTTTGAAAACCGGAGCTGTACAAGCAAGACCGGTGAGTAGCATTCCATATGTCGATCAAACAGCCATCAAGGTGCCGCCGGTCACTGAGTGTTTTCGGCCGTCCAATGCGGCGCAATTGTCTCCGCAGAGCTTGACACTTGGCCGCGTCTGTGATCTGATCTCCGCCGTGTTTAGAGTTTGTCATATGTAAGATGCTGCTGTACAGGGTTGTGATCTGGTTATCGCTGGTCGTGTTGCGCAGTCGCGGAGAGGTCGGTGGGAGAGTGTCAAGGATGAGTCCTTCTAGGCGATCGGACGATCCGTGGTCGATTTCATGACTTCGCCGCAAGCGGCCGGCCAACTCGATTAGGCGGAGGGGACTCGCTATGGCCGTGGCCCGCAAGCGCTTCATATCGCTCGAGGAAGTACGCCGCGAGCTGGCGATGAGGCTCCGTGCGCGGCGATCGGAGATCCAGGACGCCGTCTTCGCCAGGGTCCGAGCGCTGTCGCAGCCCGGACAGGGCGATGAGCAGGCCGAGTACGTTGAGGGTCTTCGGGTCGCGGTTGTCGAAGCACTCGATTACGCCATCACGAGCATCGAACAGGGTGAGGAATATTCAGCGCCGATCCCGGCCGGGGCGGCCTCGCAAGCCCGACGCGCTGCTCGCAGTAATGTCAACCTCGACACGGTCCTTCGCCGCTATGCCGCCGGCGACAGGCAGATGGTGGAATTCATCGTCGAGGACGCAGACGACTTTCCGGTTGGCGAGCTTCGTCATCTGTTGCGCTTGCACGGACTTCAGGTCGACCGCTTCATGGCGGCCGTGTCCGCTGAGTATGTTGACGAGCTCGAACGGGCCACGCGTTCGCCGCAGCAGCGGCTGGCTGACTGCGTCGACAGGCTGTTGGTGGGAGATCCCGTCGATATCGCCAAGTTGGGGTATACGCTCGGTGGCCGTTGGCACCTGGGCTTGATCGCGGTTGGGGCCGGGGCGGGTCTCTCGCTCAAGCGTCTGGCCGATGGGTTTGATTGCCAGCTTCTGCCGATCGAACGCGGAGAACAGACCGTATGGGGGTGGCTGGGCTCACGCGACCGTGTGCCGACTCTGGAGGTCGCGCGACTCCACGCGCATGATCCCTCAGGTGGAGTTTCGTTGGCGATCGGCGAGCCGGCCAAGGGCCTCGATGGGTGGCGCTTGACTCACCGTCAGGCTCAGTCGGCGTTGTGGGTTGCCCTTCGTAGAGAACAGCCCGTCACCTGCTACGCAGACGATCTCCTGATCGCCGCTGCCCTGCGTGACGATGTCTTGGCGCGATCTCTGAGGGACATCTACTTCCTGCCGCTGGAGGACAAAGGCGATGGAGGCGCCATTCTGTGTGAGACGTTGCGCGCATATTTCTGCTCCGGTCGTAATGCGGCCACGGCCGCTGCCGCCCTTGGGGTGGATCGACACACCGTCCAGCGCAGGCTGCGAAGGGTCGAGGAACGAATCGGCCGGACGCTGCACGCGTGCTACGCGGAGATGGAAATTGCACTGCGGCTGCAGCAATTGGCCGAGCCGGTCGGAGACAGATTACCAGCCGAGCAGCAGTTGGAGACCGATGGGGTACCGGTCGCCGCAAAGAGCCTGACGTAGCGAGCCGGCATCCGTTCGACGGCCTCGTCGTCAAGGCGACAGGATGGCGTGCGCGTATTTAAAGGGCCTGCTATTGGACGTCGTGGTGCGTTTGGGGCGCTCCTTGCACCATATTGGCGCAACACGTGCAGAGTGCAAATTGGTAGAAAGTACGACCGGCTGGTTTCCTGTTGAAATTTCACGCCGCACTTTGACTTCCTGACCATCTTGATGCTGTGTTGTACGTGCTCTGTTCACGACGTGTTCTATTTTTCTGTTGCATTTGGTAATAGGGGAAAACCGTAAATGCCAGTCACCGTCTCTCGTGAATCGTCAACAGGTCTGACTGGGCAAGGTAAGCGGCGCTCGAACATAGACCTGACCTCGTGGCGGGCCGGCGAGGAGATTGTTTATAGCGATTGGATCTTCGAGGGTCGGCGTATCGGAGCTATGGGTCGTGGGAGCCCGTGGTGGGTGGGCGACTGGTTGCTGTATGGAACCGAGAGATGGGGCGAGCGCTATTCCGAAGCTGTGAAGATCACCGGGTATGACGCCAAGAGCTTGAGGAATATGCGATACGTGGCATCGCGCTTTGATCTGTCCCTACGTAGGGACAATCTCAGTTGGAGTCATCACGCACTACTGGCCGGGCTGGAGGTTGACGAACGCGACGACTGGTTGCGTAGAGCCGTTGAGGACAAACTGTCAGTGGACGATCTTCGGGTGGAGCTGCGCGCTGCATGCCGGGGGGGATACAAGTCTTCGAAAAATCGAGACGATGCTCGCGAGGATCAGAGTCTCGTGGTGTGCCCAGAGTGTGGACACAGTTTCCAAGCGGCGGCGGGCACCGAGTCGCGGTAGCTCGCCCTCGCTGATGGGCTTGCGGTCGAGGTAGCCGCTGTGGTCGACGACACTGGGAGCGCATAGATGGAGAACGCCGGCCTTCTCGTGGATCGGCAGGTTCAGGCTGGGGCAGGAGCGAAGCCTGCCTTCCTCGGCCTGGGCGAGACAGTCACTTATGAACAACTGCTCGACCGTGCAAGTCGCATGGGCCATCTTCTGCGTGAACTTGGGGTGTGTCGCGAACAACGTGTTCTCATCGCGCTCGACGACACATGCCTATTTCCCGTCGTCTTCCTCGGAGCGATGCGCATCGGCGCGGTGCCGGTGCCCGTCAGCCCGCACGACACCGAGGAGAACTTCCGCTATTTCGTCGAGGACTCCTACGCGGAGGTTGCCGTGTGCGAGGCGCAGACGCTGCCGCGTCTGCGCAGTGCGGCGGGCGCCAAGCTGCGCTGCTTGGTCTCAGGTGCGCTAAGCGACGATGCGATCGAGCTCGAGTCCGCGCTCGCCGTTCAGGAGGCCGAGCTGCCGGCGATTGGCACCCATCGCGAGGACATGGCGTTCTGGCTCTACAGCTCAGGTACGACGGGGATGCCGAAGGGCGTTGTGCATGCGCATCGCAACGTCGAGGCGATAGCTGAGACCTTTGGCCGGCAGGTGCTGGGGCTGAGCTCGAGCGACAGGCTCTTTGCCACCTCCAAGCTGCATCATGCGTATGCGCTCGGCAACAGCTTCTGGTTCTCGTTGTATTTCGGCGCGAGCGCCGTCCTGCTGGACGGGCCGCCGCGGCCAGAGCGGTTGCTCGGCGCTTTGCGCGATCACAGGCCGAGCGTCCTGTTCTCCGTACCGGCTCTCTACGGGCTGCTGGCCGAGGACGCGGGAGCCGCGGGCGCGCTCGAATCCTTGCGGCTGTGCTTCTCTGCCTCGGCGCCGCTGGCTCCCGCCACCTACGAGCGCTGGCTCGAGCGCTTCGGCTTGGAGATCGTCGAGGGGATCGGCTCGACGGAGATGTTGAGCACCTACTGCTCGAACCGCCCCGGCGCTTGTCTGCCCGGTAGCACCGGCCGTGCGGTACCCGGTTACGAGATCCGTCTCACCGGAGAGCACGGCGAGGTGATGGAGGGCGAGGCCACGGGCGCTCTGGAGGTGCGAGGCGAATCCTGCGCCAGCTCGTACTGGCACCAGCGAGGACGGGCGAAGGGCTCCATGCGCGGTGAGTGGTTTGCGACCGGCGATCGCTTCGAACGGCGCTCAGACGGCGCCTACGTATACGACGGCCGAGTCGACGAGATGCTGAAGGTGGGCGGATTGTGGGTGTCGCCACCGGATATCGAGCGTGTCCTGCGCGAGCATCCCGCAGTCATCGACGCCGGTGTAGTCGGTGTGGGGATCGATAACCACACGCGCATCGTTGCGGTCGTGCAGCAAGGCGATCACGACGGCGGGGAAGATCGCCTGGCTCACGATCTGCGCGAGTGGTGCAGGGCGCGCATGCGCGACTACGAGTACCCACACTTGGTGATGTTCGCGCCCGAGCTCCCCCGCACGCTCACTGGAAAGCTGCGCCGGTACCAGCTTCTCGCGGACGTCGAAGTGGCCCTGGAGGCATCCGGCCCCGACGGTGTCGGCGCCGCGGATCCGATTGCGGGTCAGGGGGCCCTGCTCGTCCGTATGGGCGAGGCGGCGACACACGAGCGTACGCGGGTGGCGCTCGGTTTCGTCAAGGAGCAAACGGCGGCGTTGCTCGGCCATCTCACACCGGAGCAGATCGATCCCAAGCGCGCGTTCAAGGAGTTGGGTCTCGATTCGGTCGCGGCCGTCGAGCTGCGTAACCGACTGGGAGCCGCCGCCGGACTGCAGTTCTCCTCGACGCTCGTCTTCGACCACCCGACGCCTGTCGAGCTTGCGCGCTACCTGCGCCGCTGCATCGAAGGCTCGCGTGTCGCTCCGGTCCCGCCCGCGCGGGCGGGCGGGAGCGGCGAGGAGCCGATTGCGATCGTGGGTATGAGCTGCCGCTACCCGGGCGGAGCGAACTCTCCCGACGCCCTGTGGAAGCTTCTGGGCGCGCAGGCCGACGTCGTCTCTGGGTTTCCCGACGATCGCGGCTGGAATCTCGAGCGTTTGTACGACCCCGATCCCGACAGGCTCGGCAGCTTCTATGCGCTCGGCGGCGGCTTCCTCTACGACGCGGCCGAGTTCGACGCGGCCTTCTTCGGAATCAGCCCGCGCGAGGCGATGACGATGGACCCGCAACAGCGGCTGTTGCTCGAAGCTTCCTGGGAGGCGATCGAGAACGCCGGCATCGACCCGGCGTCCCTGCGCGGAACCGACGCAGGTGTGTACGCGGGCGTCATGTACCAGGACTATGGCCTGGCGTTGAGCCTCGCCTCCGCCGCCGGCGAGGCTGAGGGTTACGCGCTCGTGGGTTCGTCCGCGAGTGTGGCCTCGGGTCGGATCGCATATGCCCTCGGCTTGGAGGGGCCGGCGGTGACGGTGGACACCGCGTGCTCATCTTCGTTGGTGGCGCTTCATTTGGCGTGCGCGGCGTTGCGTTCGGGCGAGTGCTCGATCGCGTTGGCCGGGGGTGTCGCCGTGATGGCCACGCCTGGGACCCTCATCGAGTACAGCCGTCAGCGCGGCCTTGCCCGCGATGGTCGTTGCAAGTCCTTTGCCGCCGCTGCGGACGGAACGGGGTTCTCGGAGGGACTTGGCCTGGTTCTGCTCGAGCGTCTGTCGGTGGCCCGGAGCCAGGGTCATCGGGTGTTGGCGGTGGTGCGGGGCAGCGCGCTCAACCAGGATGGGGCGAGCAACGGGTTGACCGCGCCTCGCGGTTCGGCCCAGGAGCAGGTGATTCGCCGAGCGCTCGCCAACGCGCAGCTCACGCCGGCAGACGTGGATGTGGTTGAGGGTCATGGTACGGGTACGAGGTTGGGTGATCCGATTGAGGCGCAGGCGTTGTTGGCGACGTATGGGCGTGAGCGTGGTGGTCGTGGTCCGTTGTGGTTGGGGTCTGTGAAGT
>JBOGXY010000156.1:0-8637 GCA_050696495.1 Solirubrobacteraceae bacterium | reverse complement strand
GCCGGCGACACCCGCATGGCTGCGCAGAAACTGGTTGGCGGCCGCGAGTTGTGCTCCTACCCCCGCCGCCTCACGGCGGGCGGCCTCAGCGGCGACTTCCGCCTGGCGTAGAGCGGCTCGGGCCTGCTCGGCGAGGCCGTCTGCCTGGTCGCGGGCCTCGCGCAGGCTCTGTAGCCGCGCCTTCAGCTGCTCGGCCTTAGCCGCGGCCTGCTCCTGCTCGGCACGCAGACCCTCGATCTCGCGCTCGAGCTCCATTTCGCGCTCGCCGTCGAGCTCGGCCAGCGCCGCTTCGAGTGCCTGCACGCGATCCTCGCCGGCCTGACTGCCGCCATCGGCGTCCGAGCGCTCGCCGGCGAGCTCCTCGCCCTCCTCACCCAGCGGGGCCTGCGGTTCCAGCGCGCCCAGCTCGATCTCGATCCGCTTCGCCCGCGAGACAAGCGTTGCGGCTGTTGCGCTCGCCTGCTCACCGCGCAGCCCCAGACGCTCGCGGGCCGAGCGTGCAGCGTAGGCGCGGGCGGAGAGCGCGTCGTGGCGCTCGGTGCGCTCTGCCATCGCCCTCTCGGCGGCGGTGCGACGCTCAACGATCTGGCGCAGTCGCGAGTCGATCTGTTCGCGCGCTGCGCGCGCGGCACGGACGCCGTCCTCGGCATCGGTGAGCTGCTCGCGTGTTGCCCTGACGGCCTCGCGCGCCAACTCCAGGCGTGCCTCGAGGCTCTGGCGCTCCAGGCGCTCGTGCAGCTCCGCCGCCTCGGCCTGGCGCTTGAGTGGACGCAGCCGAGTGCGTGCCTCGCGCTCGACGTCGAGCGCGCGGTCGAGGGTCTCCTGTGTGCGCTCGAGCTTTAGCTGAGCGCGGCGACGGCGCTTGCGGTGCTTGCCAAGGCCGGCGGCCTCCTCGATCAGCAGGCGACGGTCGCGAGGCTTTGACATCACGATCGCCTCGACGCGACCCTGGGAGATAACCGAATGGGTCTCCTTGCCAAGGCCGGTGTCCGAGAGCACCTCGATTACGTCCACCAGCCGGCAGCGCGCGCCGTTCAGGCGATACTCGCCCTCGCCGGAGCGATCCAGGCGGCGCACGATCGAAATCTCTGAGAGCGGCACGTCGACGGTCCCGTCGGAGTTATCGAGCACGATCTCCACCTCGGCGGCACTACGAGCCTGTACCCCGCGGCCGCCACCGAAGATCACGTCCTGCATCGAGGAGCCGCGAATCGCAAGCGGCGACTGCTCGCCCATCGCCCACAGCAGCGCATCGGTGACGTTTGACTTGCCCGAGCCGTTGGGGCCGACGACGACGCTCACGCCAGGCCCGAAATCCAGGCGTGTGCGCTCGGGGAAAGACTTGAAGCCCTTCAGCGTCAGCGACTTCAGGTGCATCAGGCTTTGGCTAGGCTCTCCAGCGCCTGGCTGGCGGCCTGCTGCTCGGCGTGCTTCTTGCTGCGCCCACTGCCGCTGCCGATCGGCTTGCCGTCGAGCATCGCCGCCACCACGAAGGTCCGGTCGTGTGGCGGGCCGTGCTCATCGGTGACCGCGTAGGCGACGGTCTCGCCGCGACGGGCAAGCTGCTCCTGTAGCGCCGACTTGAAGTCAAGCGGATGGTCCAGCGCATGCTCGATCTCAGGCGAGAAGGCCTCAACAACGGCCTCAGCGGTCGTTTCATAGCCGGAGTTCAGGTAGCAGGCCCCGATCACCGCCTCGATCACCGAGGCCAGCACGCGCTCGGTCTCGAGCATCCCGACCTGGCGACCCTCGCCGCTCTCCGGCGCCGCGGCCCGCAGTCGCTCTCCCACATCCAGGCGTTCGGCCACCGAGCGACAGGAGCGCCCGGAGACCGCCTGGGCGCGGATCTTCGTCAGTCGCCCCGCACCGAAGCGCTCGGCCTCGAGGCGCGGATACAGATGCGTCGTGATCGCCAGCGAGAGCACGCTGTCGCCGAGAAAGGCAAGACGCGTATAGGAGTCGCTGCGGCGCTCTGTCCAGGATGCGTGCGTGAAGACCTGGCGCGCAAGCTCCTCGGGCAGCTCGTCGAGCAGCGAGCGCAGCAGCTGCACGCTGCCGGTCTCGGTCACGGTCGCCAGTTCGCTCATGCTCCTGAGTTTGCCACGACGAAGTCCACGGCCTCACCGACCGTGAGAATGTCGGCCGCCTGCTCGTCTGAGATGCGTACGCCGTAGGTGTCCTCAAGCTCCTGCACGAGCGTGTAGAGGTCAAGCGAATCGGCCTCCAGGTCCTCCTTGAAACGGGTCGAGTCCTCGATCCGCTGCGGCTCGACGTCGAGCTCGTCGGCCAGGTGGGCCTGGATCAGAAGGAAGACCTGCTCGCGCGTCATTGGCCGGGCAGGCTAGCCGGATCGCCGGACACCGGAGCGCGCCGCAGCACGCCGGCTGCGCTGAGCGCCGCGTGGGTCGCGCCGACCACATCCTCGCGGGCGCCCAGATCGGCGCGCGCGATCGCTTGCGCGAAGCCGTGGCGGGAGAAACGGCCGTGCGGGACGACGGCCAGACGGCGCAGGCCGAGCAGGTAGGCGCCGCCCTGGCCCTCTGGATCGATCTTCTCGCGAAAGCCGCGCAATGCGGGCCGCAACAGCAGTCCGCCGAGCTTCCCGCGCGAGGAAGACATCGCCGCGCCGCGCACGGCGCCGAGCATCGTCTGGGAGACGCCCTCCATCAGCTTCAGTGCGATGTTGCCGGTGAATCCGTCGGTGATCACCACGTCGGCCGCGCCTGCCACCAGGCCGTCGCCCTCGACATGGCCGACGAAGCGCAGTGCCCCCGAGCTTGCGCGTTGCTCGAGCTGCGTGCCGGCGGCCAGCACCAGCTCGCTGCCGCGCGAGCGCTCCTCGCCGTTTGAGAGCAGTGCGACACGCGGTTCGCGCACACCGAGCACGGCGGTCGCGAACGCGGCGCCCATGTAGGCAAACTGGACCAGGTGCTCTGGCCGAGCCTGGTCGTTGGCTCCGACATCAAGGAGTGTGACCGGACGGCCAGGAATCGGTATCGGCAGCGCCAGGGCGGGACGATGGATACCGGGGGCACGCTTGATGTTGAAAAGCCCTGCCGCCAATGCCGCTCCGGTGCCCCCCGCGCATACGAGCGCCTGCGCTCGACCTTCGCCAATCGCCTTTGCGGCCTGCACAATCGAGGCGTCGGGTGTGGAGCGGACCGCGCGTACGGGATCGGGGCTCTTGGCTATCGACACCGGGGCATCGATCACTTCGACTCCGCCTGGCATCTCACCCATCTGCGCAGCCGGACCGAAAAGCAGGACTCTCGTCCCGCGCGCAGCCGCAAGCGCGGCGGCGGCGGCGACCTCGCTAGGACCCAGGTCGGCGCCGTTTGCGTCGACCGCGACGACCGGCGAGAGCGGGACGTGACTACTCGTGGTCGTGGTCGTGTTCGTGCGCTTCGGGAGCGACGATCTCGCGGCCTGCGTAGGTGCCGCACACCGGGCACACCCGATGCGGGCGGCGCGGCGAGTGACAACGCGGGCACGCGTTGACCGAGGGCGCCGCGATCTTGTGGTTGGCGCGCCGCAAGGCTGTGCGGCTGTGCGACTGCTTTTTCTTAGGGACCGCCATATCGGCGCCACAGGCTACCAGGGTGAGGGCCTATACGTCCTCAGTCGAGCTTCAGCTCTCGCAGCTTCTCCCAGCGCGGATCGGGCTCGCGCTCGTGTGTGTGCTCGGCGCCGGCCTCGTTTAGATCCGCCGCGCAGACCGGGCACAGGCCGGCGCAATCCTCGCGGCAGACGACCTGTGTCGGCAACGCCAGCGCAAAGGCGTCGCGCGCCCAGGCGAGGAGGTCGAGACCGTCCTCTTTGACATAGGGGCTTGTGAGCTCCTCCCCCCCGCCGGGCACGTTGACCTCGCGCGCGTCGACCTCTATCTCCCGACGGGCGTCCTTCAGGCAGCGCATGCAGGGACCGGCGATGCTCGTGGCAAAGCGCAGACGCAGGGCGTAACCGTTGCCGGTCATACGCGAGACGTCCAAACGGGCAGGGAACTGGTCGGGGTCGGCGCCATAGCGCTCGCCGCCCAGTTGCAGCGGCTCGACGCGCACCGGCAGGTCCAGGCGCCGCCCCTCGCCTGAGCTCAGGCGCAGACTTCCCAGGTCGAGATCGTGTGCGGCGAGACTCACACGATCAGAGTAGGACCCGCCGCTCGCTCAGGCGAGCTCGCGCAACTCGCGCTTGAGCACCTTGCCGGTCGCATTGCGCGGGAGCTCGTCGATGAAGACGACGTCGCGGGGAGCCTTGTAGCGGGCAAGATTGTTCTTGACGTACTCCTGCACGGCCTCGGCGTCGAGCGTGGAGCCATCGCGCTGCACCACGAATGCCTTCAGCCGCTGACCGAACTTCTCGTCGGGCACGCCGACCACGGCGGCCTCCTCGATCGCCTCGTGATCGGCAAGCAGGTCCTCGACCTCGCGCGGGAAGACGTTCTCGCCGCCGGAGACGATCATCTCGTCGTCGCGCCCATCCACGAACAGCCTGCCGCCGTGGTCGAGGCGACCGACGTCGCCGGTGCTCATCAGACCGCTGATGATCTCCTTGCCGCCACCGCCGGTATAGCCTTCGAAGACCATCTCGTTGGCGACGAAGATGCGGCCGTTCTGACCGTTTGGCACCTCGCGGCCCTGCTCGTCAAGCAGCTTGACGACGGTGCCCATCGGCGGGCGCCCGGCCGTGCCGGGGGCGGCGCGCAGGTCCGCGGGCGTGGCGATCGTCGCCCACGCCACCTCGGTCGAGCCGTACAGGTTGTAGAGCACGTCGCCGAAGGTGTCCATCACGCGAGTTGCCAGCTCTCCGGGCAGAGCGGAGCCGCTGGCGGCGATGATCTTCAAGCAGCTGGTGTCATAGCGGGCGATCCTCTCGGGTGCCAGCTCGAGCATCCGCTGCAGCATCACCGGCACGACGGCAAGCGCGCTGGCGCGATGCTGAGCGACGGCACGCAGCGTCTCCTCGGGATCGAAGCGGCGTCGCAGCACGAGCGTCGAGGAGAGCGGCAGCGCCAGCGTGAAGTGCGCGAAGCCCCAGGAGTGGAACATCGGCGCGGCGATCACCGTCGTCTCGCGCGCCTTGAGGGGGATCTTTGAGAACAGCGCGGCCGCGGGCTCGAGCGAATCGGGCTGTTTGCGCGCGGCGCCCTTGGGCGTTCCGGTGGTGCCGGAGGTAAGGATCACGACCTTGCCGCTCTCGGCCGGCGGCTTTAGATCCGAGGTGTTGCCGCGCGCGATCATCTCCTCGATCAGCGGGTCGGCGCAGCTCGCACCCGGCTCACACCAGGCGACAAAGCGCTTGCGTCCCTCGCCACCGTCGGCGACGAGGTCGGCGAAATCCTCGTCGTAGATCAGGCCGGCCGGACCCTCGCGGCGCATGACGTCGGTGATCTGTGGAGCGGCGAACGCCGTGTTCAGATACAGCGCGCTCGCGCCGAGCTTTGAGCAGGCGACGGTCGCCTCCACGAAGCCGCGATGGTTGCGACACATGATCGCCACGCCATCGCCTTCTTTGATGCCGGCGGCGCGCAGCTCGTGCGCAAGAGCATTGGTACGGCGGTGGACCTCTTCGAAGCTCAGCGTGCCGCGTTCGTCGACGATCGCCGCACGATGGGGGAAGCGCGCAGCCGAGCCGGTGTAGGCGGCCGCCGGCGTCGGCCCCCACTGCTTGAGCGCGATCACCGAGCGCACCGCCCGGTCGGGTCGCACGGGCGTGAGAATGCCGGTCCCGAGCAGGACCTTGGCGACCTCGAGGCGATGCTTCAGCGGCGACGGCACGCGGGCACCCTACCCCATAAGGGCTGTGGTGACGCGGGAGCGCTCAGGGCATTTCCCGATGGGGGCGTGCCCTCAGGACACTTCGGCCGGCTCGTCCTTGCCCTGCAGGCGCTCACGGCCCCTTTGCACGGCCGCGATGAACTTCGACAGGTTGACCTCCAGCGTGCCCAGGATCTCATCGGCGTAGTCCTCGGCGCCGAGGCGAATCTCGCGCTCGCGCGCTTGCGCGTCCTCGATTATGTCCTCGGCGGCGCGCTCGGCCTGCTTGGTGACCTCCTCTTCGCTGAGGAGCCGCTCCTGGCGCTCGCGCGCCTCCTTGACGATCCGCTCGGCCTCGCGCTTGGCCTCGGCCAGCATCTCCTGGCGCTCCTTGACGATCCAGCGTGCCTGCTTGATCTCCTCGGGGATCGTGGCGCGCATCTGATCGAGGATGTCGTAGATCTCCTCCTTGTCGACGCGCACCTGATCGGTCAGCGGAACGGGCTTGGCGTTGTGCACGAGGTCATCGAGCTTGTCGATCAAGACCAAGACGTCCATCAGTTCTCACCTCTCTCGGGGATCACGCCTTGAAAGTTCGTCACCGTTGCAACTCTTCCTGCAAGCGCTGCGCTACTGGCTCAGGCACCAGATCGTCGATCCGCCCGCCGAACGTGGCGAGCTCCTTGACTCCGCTGGAGGACAGAAAGCTGTATTGAGGACTGGCCATCAGATACACCGACTCTATCTCGGGATCCTGGCGACGGTTGAGCTGGTTCATCTCGAACTCGTACTCGAAGTCCGAGATCGCACGCAGCCCCTTGACGATCGCCTTGGCGCCCACCTTGCGCGCGAACTCCACGACCAGCGTGTTGAAAGGCTCCGCGCGCACGTGCGGCTGGTCGGCAAGCGCGTCTTCGATGAAGCGCATCCGCTCCTCGATCCCGAACAGTTTGCTGTCCTTGCGCACCGAGCGATTGACGACGGCAACAACCACTTCGTCATAGAGGCCGGCGGCGCGCTTGATCACGTCCAGGTGGCCGTTGGTGATCGGGTCATAGGACCCGGGACAGACGGCTATCGACTTGCTCACGTTCATACCTGCGCTCCCTCACGGGAGCTCATATTGCCGTAGATCGCGATCAAGGTGTCTCCGTAGCGTCTCTCTCTGAGGGGCTCAAGCGGCAATTTCAGCGGTGCGCGGCGGTCGCTCTCCACCACCACCCGGCCGCCAGAGCTCTCAAGGACACCCGGCAGCAGCCGCGCCAGCGGGCTTTCGAGCTCGCCGGCGCGAGCGTATGGGGGGTCAACGAACACCAGATCGTATGTTTCCCGCTCGTTTCGTGCGTCCCGCAGGACCGCGAGCGCGTCGCCGGCGCGCACCGCGGCTTGCGGGGCCGCGAGCCCGAGCGCGTCGAGGTTGCCGCGCAACGCTCGCAGCGCCGCGTGCTCGAGCTCCACGAACAGGGCTTGCGCCGCGCCGCGCGAGAGCGCCTCGATCCCGAGTGCGCCCGTACCGGCGAACAGGTCGAGCACGCGCATATCGTCGATGTCGCCGAGCATTGAGAACAGCGCCTCGCGCACCCGGTCAGACGTCGGCCGCGTGTCGCGTCCGCTCGGCGCGCTCAGCCGGCGCCCGCGCAGGCTGCCGGCGATCACCCTCATGCCGCGGGCGGCGCCAGCGCCTGCGCTCCAAGGGTGCGTTCGAGCGCCTCGGCAAGCAGCCCGTGCACGGGACCGTTCAGTTCGGGATCCTCACCGAGGATGCGCTTGGCCTGTGCTCGGGCCCGCTCGAGCAGCTCGGCGTCGCGCGGCAGCTCGGCGAAGCGAAAGGCCGCCGCGAGCCCCGACTGGCGCGTGCCGAGCAGTTCCCCCTCCTTGCGCATCCGCAGGTCGATCTCGGCGAGCTTGAAGCCGTCGGAGTGCTCGGCCAACGCACGCAACCTGGCCGAGTCGGGCGATCCGGCCAGCAGGCACAGCGAGGCGTGCTCGCCGCGGCCGACGCGCCCGCGCAGCTGGTGCAGCTGGGAGACGCCGAAGCGCTCGGCGTTCTCGATCAGGATGACGGTCGCGTTGGGAGCGTCGACGCCGACCTCGATCACGGTCGTCGCGACCAGCACTTCGACCTCGCGAGCAGCGAACCTGGCCATCGCATCCTGCTTTTCGCGCGGGCGCATCTGCCCATGCAGCAGCGCCAGGCGGCGACCCGCCAGCTCGCTCTTGGCGAGACGCTCGAACTCGACCTTGGCCGCGCGCGCCTGCTCGGCGCCTGTGGAAGCTTGGCCCTCTTCCTGCTCGATCAGCGGGCAGACCACATAGGCCTGGCGGCCGGCGTCGAGCTGTTCGCGCAGGCTTTGGTAGGCGCTTGCGCGCTGCTGCTCGCCGTCGACGATGCGCGTCTGGATCGGCCTGCGCCCGCGCGGAAGCCCGCGCAGGAGCGTGCGGTCCAGGTCGCCGTGGCGCGCCAGCGCGAGCGTGCGCGGGATCGGCGTCGCGGTCATGTGCAGCGTGTGCGGCTGGCGCTCGTCGCGGTGTTCGAGCGCCGCGCGCTGGCGCACGCCGAAGCGGTGCTGCTCGTCGATCACGACCACCGCCAGTTCGCGGAAATCGACGTCCGGCTCGATCAGCGCGTGCGTGCCGACGATCAGCGACAGCTCGCCCGAGCAGAGCTTCCCGAGTATGTCGGCGCGGCGCTTGGCGGGCGTTGAGCCAGCCAGGAGCGCCGTGCTGACGCTCTGCGCGCCGAGCAACCCCTGGACGGTCGCGAAGTGCTGTTCGGCAAGCGTCTCGGTCGGCGCCATCAGCGCGGCCTGCGCGCCGTGCTCGACCGCTCTGAGCATCGCCCACAGCGCGACCACGGTCTTGCCGCTGCCGACCTCACCCATCA
>JBOGXY010000155.1:0-11538 GCA_050696495.1 Solirubrobacteraceae bacterium | reverse complement strand
AGCGAGCCTTCGCTCGCAGCGGGCGCAACCTGGACGGCCGGCGCTCGCGCCGGTGAAGGCGACGGTCGCGCCGCCAGGTAGGCGGAGCCGGCTCCGATCAGCAGCGCACCGGTCACGGCGATCTTGGCTGTCAGCGAGGCGCCGCCAAGCGCTTCGCGCAAGCGCGACGCCGAGCGGACCGCCCACGCACCGCGTCCGCGCGCGGCCCGCACCACGGCGTGGACGCCCCGGCCAGAAGCAGGCCGGGCGCCTGCGCTCCCACCGAACGGGAATGTAAACGGCAGCGGCGGCAGCACCGAGGCCAGACCGCGCAGCGCCGCCACATGGGCTCTACAGGCCGGACACCGGCGGGTGTGCGCCACCGCCAGCGCATGACGCTTGCCGTCGGGGTCGAGGATGCCGAAGGCGTAGGCGCGCATCAGCGAGGACTGCTGCTCGCACCAGCCGCCGGCCTGAATCGTGGCCAGCAGCTCGCCGAACTTGCCGGCCACGCCCGTAGACGCGGCGCCTGAGCCCTCCATCAGCTTGCCCATGCGCCGCTCGCTGATCCCCATCCTCGCCGCGGCCTCTGCCCGCGAAAGGCCCTGCAGGTAGCAGAGCGAGACCGCCTCGCTCTCGCGCTCTGAGAGGCGCGAGCGAACCGCCTCGAACACCGAGCGCAGGCGGGCACGATCGTCAAGTGCGCCGGCCACATCCGGTTCGCTTGCCGCATCGCCCAGGACCGCTGCGCCGCCGCCGGCGCTCACACGCGATCGCTCGATCTCGCCGTCGACCGCCGCGACATCGTCCTCGGCGCCGACATCGGCACGAGATGCGGAGCGAAGCTCGTCGACCGCCCGGCGGAAGGTGACGAGCACGAGCCATGCCTCAGGGCTCTCGACGGTCTCACCCGCCAGGACAGCCGCATAAAGACCGTGCCAGGCCTGCGCGTAACAGGCCTCAAGATCGGCGCGGTCGAGCGTGAGGTTCTTGGCGCGCAGACGAGAGCGGACGATCGCCAGCACCTTTGAACGCTTCTCCGCGAATCCATTGCGCAACAGCCGCTCCGCTCGATAGCGCTGCAGCGGCGACTGTCGATTGTGAACATCGCGAACAGTCCGGCTCATCCAACCACGCATCGGCAAGGCGCCATCCGCGCACGAAGCCTTTGGGTAGGCTCTCGACCAATCTCCGGTCCGCCGACACCCGCCCCGCCCGAGCGTGCCGAGATCCTCGGCGTCCCACTGGCGGTATCCGACTACGAGCAGGTGCTCGACTGGATGGACGCGATGGTGTCATCCGGCGCACGCGGATCGGTGAGCGCCGCGGCCGTCAATCTGGTGATCTCCGCCCGCGACGAAGCGGCGACGATGAGCGCCGCCCTAGACCTGACACTGGCGGTACCCGACGGCCAGCCGCTGGTCTGGGCGCTGCACCTGCTCGGACACAAGCGGGCAACCCGCATCTATGGCCCGGATCTGATGGAGAGTTGGTGCGAGCGGGCGGCACACAGCGGCACTCCCACCTATCTGTACGGCGGCAAAGACGACGCCGCTCGATCCGTGCTCGAAGGCAAGCTGCTGGAGCGCTTTCCCGGCTTGCGAATCGTCGGCGGTTGCTCACCCCCCTTTCGGCCGATCGGCGTCCCGCCGCTAACGCCCGCTGAACGCGAGCGCGTGATCGAAGACATCGAGAGCTCCGGGGCGCAGGTCGTCTGGGTCGGGACCGGCCAGCCGCGCCAGGAGCTGTGGATGGCGGAAATGCGTCCACTGCTAAGAGCACCGATACTCGTCGGCGTGGGAGCGGCGTTTGACTTCCACGCCGGCCTGGTCGCGCAAGCGCCCGCGTGGATGGGCCGAAGCGGCCTGGAGTGGCTCTATCGCCTCTGGCGCGAGCCGCGACGTCTGTGGCGGCGCTACCTGTTCGGCAATCCGCGCTTCATCGCGGCCTTCGCCCGCCAGTACCTGCGCTATCGGCGCGAGCGATGAGCCGCGTGCTGGTCACCGGCGGTGTAGGCACGATCGGCGGCGCGGTCGTGCGCCGACTGCTCTCCGACCCCGCCTACGACGTGCGCGTCGCCGATCGCAAAGAGGCCCCACAGTGGATGCGCGAGGCGTGCGAGATCCGAAACGCCGACCTCAAGGACTTCGAGCAGGCGCTCGCGGCGATGGATGGGTGCTCGCAGGTGGTTCATCTCGCCAGTGCGGCCGGGGACGGCGAGACCGCGGATTTCAGTCTGCTCGCTGACAGCGCTGCGATCGACAGTTCATTCTTGCGCGCGGCCGCCCGTCATCAGGTGGAGCGGTTCGTCTACGTGTCCCCCGTCTGCGCATCCGAGCCGGCCCAGGATTCGGCCGCCGAGTTCGCCAGAGGACTGGGTGAGCGACTGTGTCGGGCGGCGGGAGCCGAGTACGGCCTGCCGTTTGTGATCTGCCGGATCTCCTCGCCCACCGAAGTCGGCGAGATCCTCGAGGCGCTCGTCTAGACGTTGTGCCCGGTGACGTCCCGAACGCGGGCGCGGGGTGGGTGGGCGCAAACGCGCGCAAGCGGGCGGCGAGCGAGTTCTTGGGCGATCGTCATTTGGATCAATACGCAGAGCTGTTTGTCGGCGCCTGACGCCGAAGATCCCACCATGCCGGGCGACGGCGATCTACTGAGGAGGCTGGCCGACGCCACCGGCGAACCGCGCCACAAGCCGTCCGGAACCTTGCAGGCCCGATCCCGCGCCGCGCAGCAGGAGGACGAACGCGAGCGCCGCCGCGCAGCAGACGGCCAACCGAATCGCAAGCCACGTGTTTGAGGTCGGCAGCGCCGCCATCCCCAGCGCGAGCGCGAGTCCGCCGCCGATGAGGATCGCGGACTGTCGCGACATGCCGGGCACCCTCAACCCGGAGCGCACCGGCGGCCGGGTGAGCCGGGCGAGCAGGGCGTAGGAGAGCACCGTTGCGATCGCCGAGCCGGTGATGCCGAGCAGCGGGACCATCACGATGTTCAGGGCTATGTTGACGACGGCTCCCACCGCCGTCATCAGCGCCACGCGACCCGTCATCCCCTCGCTCATCAGCGCTCTCACATTGGAGAGGAACTGTCCATACGGGAAGGTGGCCGTGGCGACGATCGCGACGATCGCCGCCAATCCCGCGGGAGCGAACGATCGCGGCGCCCACAATCGCAGCACCACCGGCGCGGCGACGGCCAGACCGCACACGACCGGCACCAGCAACAGGCTCATTATGTCGCGGCTGTTGGCCAGCAGTCGCGAGCGGGTGAGCCGATCCGCCACAGCGTAAATGCGCGGTATCCACGCCTGGTTGACAAAGACCAGGAACAGGACGCCGAGGCTGCCGACGTTGTAGGCGACCGAGTAGCGCCCGGTGGCCGCCGATCCGATGTCGTGACGGACGACGATCCGGTCGCCGGCGAACAGGATGAAGACGCTCAGCTGCTGTGGAACCATCGGCAGGCCGAAAGCGAACGCCCGCCTGTGGTGGCCGATCGCGACCAACGCAGACCAATCCGGTCGCAGCGCGATCACGCCGACGAGCGCGGCCGCGCCCTGGCACGCGATCACGCCGCAGAGATAGCTTCCGATGTCGGGCGACCACACGAACAGCAGCGTCACGCCGAGCGCCTGCGCTCCCAGCGACTGCAGGCCGCCGATGCCGATCGCGATGCCGAGCTTTTCCTTGGAGCGCAGCATCGCAAGACATGTCCATGTCAGCGCGAAGCAGGCGCCCCACAGCGCGGCTAGGCGCGCGTCGAGCACGCTGTACAGGCCTATGAGGGGGGCCCATGCCGGCGCTGTCAGGACCACGAGCATCAGCGCTACGACGGCAAAGGGGACGGAGACGGCGAGCACGCCGCGGGCCTGACGATCGCCGTCCTCGCCCGCGAACACCTTCTGCGTCGCGAAGGGAAGGCCGAAGCTGAAGATCGGCCCGAGGATCTGCATAACAGCGACGGCCAGGGCCAGCTGCCCGAACTCGCCCGTGTCGAGACGTCGCGTCAGGATCGGCGTCACGCAGGCAGCGAGGATGACCTGAAGGGAGGACACCGCCAGGTAGACGAAGTCCCGTGTGAACATGCCACGCAGAGCGTCGGTTGCCGCGCGGTGGCCACCTGGGGCGATCCCATCGCCACCGCCGGCTCGACCCTCCGATCGGTCCCGATCGGCTGGCCTGGGAACGCTCGTCGAATCCGTCCCCTCAGCCATACCGGCTGCGCCTGGTCGAGCAGGCGCCCGACTGGGAGGCAGAGCGGCCAAAGCTCAGCTCTCCGCGGCACGCGGATCGAGGAGCCCCACCCTCTCTGTCCAGCGCTCTCGAACCTTCAGCCACGAGCACCTGGCGCGCAGCGCGGGCCTCACCCACCACGGCTGGGGCGGCAGCGAGGGAGCCCGAAAGCTTTGGGCTACCTCCGGACCGCTCCTAAGCACGGTGGCGAGCCGGTGGCCGCGGCCGAGCTCGTCCGCGCCGCCGCTGTCCGGCCGAGGGTTGAGCGACGCGGCCACCCCATCGACGTCGTGGTTGACCTCGACGCCAAGCGCGGCCAGACCGTCGGCAAGGCGCCCGACCTGCTCGACCGGGTCTTTCATCATCGAGTCGAAGTCGACTCTGACCACGGGCAGCCCGGACAGGCCCGCGACCGCCCGCCGGTTGTAATCGTCCCAGAGCGCGTAGCAAAAGGAGAGAGGCCAGCCTTCCCGACGATTCAACGAGTGTGTAACCGGTCCGGCGTTGCGAACGACGAAAACGACACAGAAGTCGCTGAGCACCTGCCGCCAGAGCGGGAGCGTCAGGCAGATTCTCGGATCCTTCCACAGCCAACGCTCCGTCCGGTAAACGTCCTGAAAGCTGGCCCGCATCACGTCGCGTAGCGATTCGGCCCGTCGCGACCGCAGCCACGAAGCGGGCATCGGCGGCATCGCCATCTCGAATCCGCCAAAGGCGCGCAAGATCAGGTCATTGAGATCACACAGCGTGCGGCTCTCCCAATGGCCGCTGGGGTTGTCGTTCGCCGTGTAGATGTCGTCCGCCCGCCCGAGCGGAACGCCCATGAGGTTGATCACCCGTGTCACCGCCGACGTGCCGCTGCGGTGCATGCCCACGACCATCACCCCGCTTGTCATCGAGACATCGTCCGCTCGCGTCCATCGACGCCGTCCTCGAGTTGGCCCGGCGCGAAGCTTGCGATGGGGAGGCGTGGGTATCCGCGCCGGCCGGCGAACAGCTCACGGCTGTACGAGCCGGCCAGGAACAGAGCGGTGACAGCGCCAAGCGTCGGTCCAAGCGACAGTCGCTCAAGCCGAATCCCGCTGACGTAGAGGACCAGCGAGGAAAGGATCACGAGCATGATCGATACAGGTACCGCGATCGCGACAGACCGCCACTCGACCTCGCGTCCCAGCAGACGCATGAACGCGTAACCGGGAGCCAACAGCACTGCCGGCAGGACGACGATGCGCAGCGGCCCTGGTAGAACTGAAGCGCTGACCAGCACTACTGCTCCCAATGCCACGAGACCGGGCGCTCCGAGCGCCCGCAGCCGGCTATGCCATGCGCTCCACATGTCATTCACCGTTGGCGTGGAACGGATACCACAAGTAGTACAGGTCGAAGTTGATCTTGTACAACCGGTAATGCTGTGAGGAATACAAGAGGTGCAGCCAGGGCCAGCGCGCCAGCCGCGCTATGTTCAGCTGAGGAACCTGGTACGGCTCGCCGGGAACGAACAGGGGCGCTTCTGTCGGATGGTGCAGGCTGTCGCGGGTGTCAACCGCCAGGTAGTCGTCCCCCTGATACTGCAGGCTGAACATCAGAGACGGCGCCGGTGGACGGCGGTTGTACCAGATCTCCGCAACCGGCAGACCCGGTATTTGCAGTGGCGTGACGGCGGAGGCGTCGGCGGTCAACGACAGTGCGGTGTAGCGATCGGTCACCACTCCCGCACCGGTGCCGACATGTTCGCGAACCCAGTCGGCATAGCGAAGAGTCTCCGGTGTGACGCTGAGGGTGTCCGAGCCGAACCTGTACGGCCCCGGGAAACGATAGTCGACCGGTGTGCCCGCGGCGACGTTCCCGACGAGCAGGATGACGAGGCTTCCTGTGCCCAGCGTCGCGGCGGTACGCCTCAGCCACAGCTTGCGCTTGTCAAGCGCGAACAACGTCGCCACCGCCACCGGCAGCACACCCACCCCCAAGAAGGTGGCGGCCCAGGTGCGATGAGCTCCGGCGGCCCCTTCCCCGATAAGCGTTAGCGGAAGCGTGATCAGGTAGACCGAGGCCAGCACGAACGACCAGAGGAACACCGTCTGCGATCGGTGCTTGCGCAGCCAGCGTATCCCCGCGAACAGCACCGCGAGCGCGATCAGCGTGGGAGCTGCGATCGCGGCGAGTCGCTCGTATCCGGGGGCGGCCGAGTGACCGAAGAGCGCCCGCAGCGGTTTGCCGCCGCCATGCCCCAGACCCACCAGTCTGAGAATCTGGTTGAACGGCTGTGAGACGTGTGGAAATAGGTAGGGCCAAGTCCCTGGAGCGACAAGGGCGACCCACAGCGCGAAGCATCCGGCCAGCATCAGCGGCGGCGAGTATCTGACGAAAATCCGGCGCAGCCCGCCCTTGCGGTCCAGGAATCCCGACATCGGCCCGATGGTGAGCGCGCTCACCAACAGCAGTCCCACACCGGTCAGGGTGGTGAGGTGATGTGTCACCACGCAGGCGAAGCTCATCAGGGCGAGCAGTAGAGCTGTCGCCAGGCTTTCCCGCCACATGCGCGGCCGGGATCTCTCCGCCGCCAATGTCTCCACGTAGATTCGCACGATCGTAAACATGAGCAGGATCGCGACCGATTCGTATGCGAACTGGACGTCCTCGTAGATGAAGCTCGGATTTGCCGCGTAGACGATGGCGGCGACCACGGCCCAGCGGTGGCTGATCGGCAGGGCGCGGGCTATGTAATAGACCTGCACCGGGAGCAGGCAGTGAGCCACGGCGATGATGGTCAGTGCCGATTGCCAGGTCGGGAGGTTCGTCAGCCAGTGGATCGCGGCCGCGACGCTTTCCATACCCGGATAGAACTTCCCGATCGGAAGCAGGGGGGTGTTCTGAAACAGATGGCCGGTGGAGATAGTCTCTCGCAGCAGGGCAAAGTGAGCGGTCTCATCGAAATAAATCGGGCCGTTCGGGCTCATCCAGAACTTCGGCAGAATCGTGAACACACCGAGAAAGGCCAGCCAGAGAACGGCATGGCGGCCCGAGAGCGCCCGCCACGCGACAGTCAAATAGACGAGCACCATCCCCGCCCAGAAGATCGGATCGTAGGATTTGATCCCACTGGTGGGCGCCATGCTGTACGCCCACACCACAAGCGCCGCGCCGGCGGCGATCACCCCAGCCGCGATGAGCTCCGCTCGCGGGCCGCTCACCGAGGGCGGCCAGCCTTCGCGACGGCGCCGAGACGGTCTCATGCCGGGAGTCCGGGTGGGCAGCCCACGGGCGTCGCCGGGGTCATGCCCCAGCTCGGCTTCTACCATGCTCTAGTGCTTGCCTGTAGCCGAATTGACCAATCGCCCGCGCGCTCGCGGCGCATCCGCAGAGGCGTGCGCAACGTCGCGATCGACACGGAGCGCGCATAGACCCTGAGCGGGTAGATATGTTGCAGGCACACTGCCAGCCAAGACACCCATGTTGATAGGCTACCATTCGCAATGCGGCGCGGCGTAGTGCTGGGCGCGCCGAACATCGAGACGCACGCGACTATGATGAGGGTATCGCTCGTCTCCCCGGGATTCCCGCCGCAGCTCGGCGGCGTGGAGGCCGTGGCCGGACGTTTGGCCGATGAGCTGTGCGAGCGCGGCCATCGCGTGACGGTCTACGCACAGCGGCCCCGAGGCCGTTCGTTTGTGGAGGACCATTGCTACCCGGTGCGCCGGTTCGCCGACTGGACCGGCACACGCCAGTTCCCGGTCGCGCCTGGGCTCATCGCGGCGCTGTGGCGAGACAGAGCGACGTTCGACGTGATCCATGCCCACAGCTTTCACGCAGCGCCGTCGATGATGGCCGCTACCGTTCCGAACGTTCCGCTTGTCTTCACACCGCACTTTCATGCGGTTGGTCACACCAGGATCGCGTCGGCTCTGCACATCGCCTACGACCCGTTGGCGACTCACCTGTTTCGACGCGCCGACAGGGTGACGTGTGTCTCCGCCGCCGAGTCCGATCTGCTGCTGGCGCGGTATTCGTTCGTCGAGCCCCGGCTGTCGGTCGTGCCGCTCGGAGTGGACACCCGAGCCCTGCTAATGGCCGAGCCGTTCGAGCGCGATCGTCCGGTGGTCCTGATCGCCGGTCGCCTGGAGCCCTACAAGCGGGTCGACATGACGATAAGGGCATTTGCGCGCTTGCGCAACGACGCCGAGATGGTTGTCTGCGGCGCGGGTCCCCATCTCTCAGAGCTCCAACGCCTTGCGCGGGAGCTGGGGGTGGCCGCCAGGATCTCGTTTCGCGGGATGGTCGATGGTGCTGAGCTGCGCCGATGGCAACGTACGGCCGTCTGCACCGTGAGTCTCTCGAGCAGAGAGGCGTTTGGATTGGTGCTTCTGGAGGGCGCGGTCGCGGGCAGCCGCGTGCTCGCCACCGACATTCCGGCCCATGTCGAGCTGGCACAGCGGCTCGGAAGCGCCCGCATGACCGTCATCTCGCCCGAGGTGGCCCTCGTCGCCGCGGCACTGGACCATCAGCTCGAGTCAGGGCGTCTGAGCCCGCTGGAAGACGATAGCTTCGACTGGTCGCTGATGGCTCGCAGCTACGAAGCGATCTACCGCTCCCTCGGGTAAATCAGTGCGGGTCATCGAGTTGACCGACCTCTACCCGCCGGCGATCGGGGGCCTCGAGCGATTCGTGAGCCTGCTGTCAGCGGGGCTCGCGCGCCGCGGCCATGAGGTGCATGTGGTCGCGAGCGCCCTGCCGGGCTCCCCGGAGGTTGAGCGCGCCGACGGCGTGACCGTCCACCGAGTTCCCCTGCTCTACCAGAAGCTGGCGCCCGGACTGGGAGAAGACTCCGCTCGGCCGTTTCACCCACCCGCTCCCGACCCCTGGTTTCGCTGGCGGATGGCCGGGATCGTCAAAGACGTGCGTCCGGACGTCATCCACGCTCATGCTTGGAGCGGCTTCTCCGCTCTGTCCCTGACCGCCCCGCGGACACCGGTCATGCTCAGCGCCCACGACTATGGCCTCGTCTGCGCGAAGAAGTCGTTGGTACACCGGTCCGGCGCCGCTTGCTCAGGCCCGTCATGGAGGCGATGCGGAGCGTGCGCGGGCGCCCACTACAGCGCCGCCAAGGGCAACGTCCTGGCGGCGGCGTCGCTGTGCAGCCTGCGCCTGCTCAGGCGCGTCACAAAGCTCACCGCGGTGAGCGACTACGTCGCGGAGCGGCTTTCTCCCACCATCGGACGCGTCGGCTGCGGGCCGGTCGAGACTCTGCATTCCTTCGTCCCAGACGGGCTCTACGACAGCGGCTGGCGAGCTGAGCGACCGGACTTCGTGCCGGGCGAAGACGACTACCTCCTGTACGTGGGACAGCTCTCCTCGCACAAGGGCGTTGACGTTCTGCTCAACGCCTATCGGCGGCTCTCGTCGCCACCACCGCTGGTGCTGCTCGGAACGCCACACCCGACCACGCCCTCCGCCGATTCCCTTCCCCCCGGCGTCCTCATGCGAACCAACGTCCCGCACGAGGGCGTGATCGCAGCGATGGTACGGGCCGCCTGCGTCGTGGTTCCCTCGGTCTGGCCCGACCCGCTGCCGATGACGGTCAGCGAGGCGCAGAACTGCGGCGTTCCCGTGATCGCCTCCGCGGTTGGCGGAATACCCGAGCAGATCCTCGACGGGCAGACAGGATGGCTCGTCCCGCCTGCCGACGAGCGGGCGCTGGCCGACCGCATCTCCCGGCTGCTCGCCGGCGCGGAGAGCGCTGGCGCGATGGGACGCGCGGGACGGGCGAACGGGCAACGATTCGCCGCCGAATACGGAATCGGCCGCTTTGAAGAAGAGCTGCGGAGGACCTCTCAAACGGCTTCTTGATCGAGCTCGGCCGTCCCAGAAGACCGGCCGAGCGCTCGCACACTCGTCTACGATCAGCCCCGTTGGGGGGGCTTGATCGTGAACCTGAATCGAGTCGAGTTCGCCAGAGCGCCGTCCGTGCCCGCAGCCGTGGCGCTCAGCAGGTAGGCGCCCGCTTGAAGCCGCGCATCGTTGAGGCGCTTTACGGACAGCGGGAAGGCATCCAGGCCGGCGTGCGCCGCCGTCCTGAAGCTACCTCTGAGTACGTCGCGTGTACAGGGCGGCAGCCCTTGTGGCAGATGAGGCTCGCGCAGGCATCTCTTACCTCTTCGACGTCCCGGGAGCGCCTGCTCGAGCGTGAAAGTGACGAGAGCCGCCGCCGACAGGCGGAACTCGATCTTGGCGCCCCACTTGACCTTCAGGTAGGCCGTGGGACCGCGACGCTCGGCGCGCAAGCGGGCGGGCGTCAGTCGTAGTCCGGAGATCCGCACGGTGGGCAATCGCCACAACACCGCGTGACTGTGGCCGGCGGCGTTCACGCTCCAGCCGACTACCTGGCCGCTGTCGTTGACCGCTTCGGCGTAGCTGCTGCTGTCGCCGGGGAGCGTTCCCAAGTCGACGATTCCGCCGCCCTGCGTCCACGAGAATGCATGGGTTGCGCCGCCAGCGGTCTCGCTGTAGCCGACCACCTGACCGTTGTTGCTCACCCCGCGGGCGACGCTGCCGGAACCACCGAGCGTGCCGAGGTCGACCATGCCGGTCGCCAGCGTCCACGAGAATGCGTGGGTCGGGCCGTTGTGGGCGGTAGTGCTTTGACCGGCGACCTGGCCGTCGTTGCTGATCGCATGGGCCGTGCTGGTGGTGCCGCCGAGAGTGCCCAAATCGAGCATCCCGCCCCCCCGCGTCCAAAGAAACGCGCGCCAGGCGCCGCTGGCGAGGTCGCTGTAGCCGATGACCTGGCCGTTGTCGTTCACGGCGGCGGCGGTGCTGGCGGCGCCGCCGAACGTGCCGAGGTCGACCATTCCACCCGCCTGAGTCCACGAGAACGCGTGTCTGATGCCACTGTCCGAACCCGGCTGGACGCTGGTGGTATCCGCCCAGCCGACGACCTGGCCGCGACCGTTCACCCTGGTGGCCCGGCTCTCGCTGCCACCCGTGAGCGTGCCCAGGTCGACGAGTCCGAGCTGCTGCGTCCACGAGTAGGCGTTTGGGCGTTCGTCGGGCGTAAAGCTGTAACCGACGATCTGGCCGTCGTCGTTCACCTCGGAGGCGGCGGTGTCTTTGCCGCCGAGACTGACCGTCGAGTTCAAGTCGATCATCCCGCTCCCCCGGCTCCACGAGAACGCATGAACAGCGGTACGGCTGCCGAGGTCGGTATAGCTCCAGCCGACGACCTGGCCGTCTTCGCTCTCCCCCAGCGCCCGGCTGTCGGTGCCGCCGGAGAGCGCGCCCAGGTCGATCGGCGCCGGGCCCGCCGCCGCGGTCGCGGAGCCCGCCGCAGCCG
>JBOGXY010000154.1:0-13471 GCA_050696495.1 Solirubrobacteraceae bacterium | reverse complement strand
AACCCCCATGGCCGCTCCCTCCAGCCCCCGACCGACAAGAACTCCAACACCCCGGCAGCCAGTTCGTCGTAATGGACACCGAGCCCGTCAGGCTCCCCGAGGGCACGCCACCACGTCGACAAAGGATCATTTGGACGGATCGGCGGTCCCAGCAAAGGCATCGGCTCGCCGCTATCACGCTCCCACGGGTACTGGCACGCAAGCTTTGCGCACACCAACGCCACCAACCACACATCGGCCTGCGCCTTCACGATCGAGCGCACGAACCTCTGGCCGAACACGTACGGGCCCAACGGATGACCGCGCCGCGCCGCCGGAGAAACCAACCGACACCATGCCCGCGTCACCGCGACATACATAGCCTCATCCCCCGAGGGCGAGCCAGAATTGTTCGTGGTGGCAGCGCTCATTTGGCTATGCAGCGCGACTGGCATCAGCAGGCGCCGGTCATGGTCAAGATCAAACCGGCAGGGTGTGTGCATGCCATCGACGCCTGCCCAGACGCGGCGTTTGATCGGCGATTGCGTAATCGCGCGTCTGTGCTCGTGTTTGCTTGCGGTCCTCTCCTCCCGCGTATGTTGCGTTCCGTCACGACAGCGCATAATGACTGATTGCGACCGAGTTTTAGAGAATCGGTTTCCTAAAAAACGACCTATAGTTGATGACAGGGCTTTGGTTTAGGAATTAATTTAGGAAGTCAACAGCTGCGTAGGTCGTGCGAGTGCTGCCGGCGCCGCTTCTTCAGGATGATCCGGGAGCCATTTTCGGGTGTGACGATCACGCTTCGCCAGCGCGCGGTCTCGACCCTGTTCCCGACGGGTTCGACGTGCAGATCCGAGAGAACCGTGCGTAGAATGGTCCTCATCTCAAGCATCGCGAGATGGTGGCCGGGGCAGCGCTTGCGCCCACCACCCCACGGGAGCCATATGTCTGGTGGCGGCGACGCCTGGAGGAAACGCTCGGGTCGGAACGTGTCTGGCTCGGGATAGAGGTTGGGGTCGTGGTGCATCAGGTGGATGCAGCCGACAAGGTGTACGGGTGGGCGGTAGGTGCTACCGGCGATCTCAAACGGCTTGCGAACGACTCGCGGTATCGCGAACAGGAACACGGGCCGGTGTCGCAAGACCTCTTCGATCGTGGCGGTGAGGTATTGCTCGCTACCAGCGTCTAGGTCGTCGACTAGGCATTCGGCAACGAACGGGTTGTGAGCGAGCAACTGAAAAGCCCACGCGAGCTCGGAGGCGGTCGTCTCGTGCCCGGCGAGAATCAGCGACATCACGGTGTCGCGAATCTGCGCGGTGTCCACTCGATCGCGGTCGAGCTCGCCGGCGTCGAGCAGCATCGAGAGCACGCTCTGCTCTTGAGTCCGTAAGCGTGCTTCTTCTTCGATCAGGCCGCGGATGATGTCCTCGACATCGGCTCGACTGACTAGGAAGCTCCTCCAAGCGCTCCGCCATCCCGGTAGATAGCGAAGCTGCGGCTCTTGCAGCACCAGGCTTGCAGTCACCGAGAACATCGCGAACAGTCGAGCGTGCAGCTCTCTTTCGCGCGCATGCTCGCCGAAGATGGTGCGCAGGATGATCTGCAACGTCAGCGCCCGTAGGCGTGGGTGTATCGCAATGGGAATATCGCGTGGCCATGACGCAACCTCACGAGCGACGATCTCGCGCAGGACATCGGCGTGGTCAGCGATCGCGCGCTGGTGGAATGCGGGCATAATCGCCCGCCGTCCTCGCAGGTGCTCGTCCTCGTCGGCGAGCATGAACGATCCCTCCCCGACGAGTGGCTCGATGACGGTTCCGCCGGCTCCTGGGTGGAGGACGTCGGCCGACGCTCGAACGATTGCCTTGATGTCAGCGTGGTGGGACATGAACACCAGCGGCGGCGACCCCACCGCCCGTACCACGAATGTCTTGCCGTACCGGCGCCGGCACCACGTCAGATACGCGTGCGGATCACGCCAGAACGCAAGTGTTTGGACGATCGCGGGAAGGTGCGGCGACGGCGGTAGGGCGCGCTTGCTCGTTGGCATGCCGCTGGCCTCCTTTGCCGTCCGTTGCCGGTAGAGGACGCGCCAGGCACGCAGAACAGGTACAAGCAGCCATGTGAGCCAGCCGCCGGCGTGCGTCAACTGCTTGGTCAGTGGCCGCATTCGGGTGGTGCGGACTGTCTCCTTGGAGACGTACATCGCGACCATGCCGCTGGCGATGACCACATGGCGAGTCCCGTCGGGCAGCGCCGCGGCTTCGCGTAGCGAACGGCGAATGATCTCGGTCAGTCGCGCCGCCGCAATCTCGGTGCTCGGATAGTGAGCGAGGTAGCTGTGCGCGGAATGGGCGGCGTCCTCTTCGAGGTCGCCGTAGCTGTCGAGCATCGTCCCCAGCAACGACACCCACGGCAGGTACGCGGCGTAGACGGCCTCGGCCTCGTCAACCCGGCGGCCGGAGTCGGCTGCCAGCGCGAGCAGCGCGAGGATCGTCAACCATGCGCTGGCGCTGGCTGTCCACTCGAACCAGGCGAGCTCGCCGCCAACGAAGTTGGTGTTCGCCCAAGCTCTCAGGGCAGCATCGCGTCGCGAGGGGTCGGGCTCGTGATTGAACGCCAGCACCTGCGCCGCCAGGCGCGCAGCTCGTACGACGAGAGGACGAACCGACTCGTACGAGGGCAGGCGCATACACGCTTCGCGGCAGGTGTCGATCAGCGCGCGTACGTATCCGCCGTCATCCCGCCACGGGTGCAGGCGATAGTGCTCGGAGATGGCGAGCTGCGGGTCGAGCGCCTCGACGAGCGCTCGATGCAACTGCAACCCGTTCTCCGTTCCTGCGTGTGCACCGCGCTCGCTCGTGCAGTCCAGATAGTCGGCCAGGACCTCAAACGCGACGAGCAGCCGCAACAGCTCCCGCGAACGCGCCCGCGGGAGCGTCCAGAACAGGGCAGCGCCGTCGATGTTCAGGCGCTTGCCGTCGAGTGCCTGAAGAGCGTCGTCACGGAGCTCTTGATCGGTGATACTGGCGGCCAGACGGCGCCAGCGCTCAACCTCACCGGATACGCCGCTTAGCCCCCACAGCAGCTCACGGATGGCGGCGCGGGCGAGCGCACGTAGCGTCCCCAACCAGGCGCCTGCCAGACGGGCGAGCTGGCTAAGCGGGCTTGACCATGGTCGCTCGGACCCGCGCGGCGAGATATCCGGGCACCGCCACGATGACAAGCGCGGCTGTGCTGACGATCGCGATGCTTGTGAGCGCGATCGCAGGACCAACACCCACCACCAGGGGAAAGCCTGTGACCGTCGTCAATGCGTGCGAGAGCAACAGCTGACCGTAGAGCCCGAACACGGCTCCAATCGAGCAGCCGGCTATGAGCAGGACCGCGCACTCGAAGAACAGTGCGCGCCACATCAAACCGCGTGTGAAGCCCTGGCGCTTGATGTAGGCGATGCGTTCGCGGCGCTGCCAGATCATTGACGCCATGACGCCCGCCATCGCAAGGATCGCAGCGACCAAGACCAATGTTGCGATCTGCGTGAGTCGCGCCAGACCCTGCCGGGTGATGCTCTTCCACTGACTTTCGCGTTCGCTGGACGTCTGCACGGCCAGACCCGAAGTCGGCCCGAGGACGTGAATGATCTGCGCTCTTGCTTGGGCTGGGGAGATCCCGGGTGCGAGGTCGATGTTCAGAGCGCTCGCGGCCGGCGAGCCCCACGCTTGCGCATAGTCTTCGGAGTTGATGACGATCGCGCCTGGAGGCCATCCCGCGTTCGTGCTCAGGCCCGCCACTCGCAACGTCCTCGGGCGTGGCGACGGCAATGTGAACGCGTCACCGATATGCAGTTGTTGTTCGCGGGCGATAGCTTCGGAGAGCACAGCCCAGCCGTGGCCTCGCAGGCGCGCGTTGACTTCGGCGACATCTCCTGATGTGAGTTGGCCCGCCGGAATGGGTTCAGATGAGACGCGCGGTGGCGCGATCACCCATATGCGGCGCTCGCCAACATTCAGGAAGCTCCCACGATAGACGCGCACGCCCCGAACCCCTGGCAGTCCTTTCAGCTTCGAGGCGGTCGATACCGGGAACGCGGTGGTGCCCAGCGTGTTGTTGACCCCTGACGGCGACACCCACAATGCCGCTGACCTGTTCCACTCGTAGGCGGTGCGATCCAGCCCTTTCTGCAGGTTGTGCTGAGCGCCCGTGATCGCGACACTGCCGAAGACGGCGATCGCTCCTGTCGCCGCAATCGCGAGCGAACGCACCCGCGTCAAGGGGTCCTCAAGCTCAGCGACCGCAAGAACGGTCGAGGTATGCGAAAAGACGCGTTGAACACGATCGAATGCGGCGACGATCCAACTGAACAGGAATGGCAAAGTCGCCAGCAGCGCGACTATCAACGTGGCGCTACCGAGCGCCGCCGACTGCGGACGGAACAGGAGGATGAGCGTCGTCACCGTCAGACATGCAATGCCGACAGCGATACGGAAAGCGTTCCAGCCATGCGGTGGACGTTCGAGCGCAGCCTGCGAGCGCAGGGGACGGGCGACGATGTCGCGTACGGGTGCGAGCACACCCACGAACGCCGCGAGCATGCCCGCACCGGCGGCCTCGAACACCGTCAACCATGTCACGTCCCTTTGGGAGCCCACGGGAAACGCGAACGACAGGTAACCCGACTGTGAGTGAAAGACCTTGAGAGAGAGCCAGTCGCCGAGCAGCAGGCCTGCGATGCACGCCAACACGCCGAGCACGAGTGCGTCAAAAGCGAGCGCTTGGACCGTCCCCAAGCGCGTGGCTCCCCGGCGGCGGATGTCCTCGATCAGTCGCCGCCGCTCCGGCACCGTCAAGAGCATCGCGTTGAACGCGAACATGAAGCCCACGATCGCGCTGATCGCCGAGAACAAACCCTCGCTCTGCTGTGCCGGACCGGACGCGACGCGAAACAGTGTCGAGTCGAAATCCGCAGGCTCGACGTTCAGCCCATTAGCCGCCGCGAGCTTATGCAAGCCCGCTTGAACCGTTGCCTCTTGCCCCGGCTTCGCCTGGACGAATGCGCGAGTGACCCGCCCCTGCATACCCGTCAGCAGTTGGGTATAGGAGATAGGCGCAAGCGCGACCTGACTGTGGATGAGCGCACCGATATCGGCTTCCTGCAACGTCGCTCCAACCAGGCTTTCAACGACCTTTGACCCGAGTTGTAGGTTCACCGGTTGCAAGGGACCGGCGCCGATCGTGTTCGCGACCGGTGCCGGCAGCGCGATCGCCTGCTGATGTCTGAGCAGGTTGGCGTGAAAGCGCTTCAGCAGCGGGCCGCCGGCGTGCACGAATCGCGGGTCGGCGCCGACGAGATCGACCGAGGCCTGTCCGCTCGGCCCGGTTATCGTCGCCTGCTGCTCAAGCAGCGGCAACGCCGCGGACACCCCAGGTATGCGCTGAACGCGAGCAACGATCCCTTCGGGGAACCCGGTGCTACCGCGAGCGTCGAGCTGGTACTGCGTCCCCGCGAATATCTGCTTTGTGATCGCACGCACGGACCCGTCGAGGCTGCTGCTCGCCACCTGCGAGGCGAACAGGAGCGCGACGCCGACGGCGATCCCCAACACCGCGAGCAGCTCTTGAACTACAACTGCCCGTTCGCGCAGACGTGCGCGGTAAAGGAACAGGATCTCTCCAAACGACAGCACGGTCAGGACTCTGCCAACGCCTCGCGGACGGGCAGATAGACGTCGTCGGCGTCGTACTCGTGCAAGCGTCCGTCTCTGAGTTCGTGCGCTCGATCGGCATATGCGACCGCCTGGGGATCATGTGTCGCGAGCAGCACTGCCAACTCGCGCTCCCGGCAAAGGTCGCGCAACAGTCCCAGGATTTCGCGGCTGCGCTGCGTATCGAGGTTCCCAGTCGGCTCATCGGCAAGCACGAGCTTGGGATTCGTCGAGAGCGCTTGAGCGATCATCACGCGCTGGCGCTCCCCCATCGACAACTTGCTCGTACGATGCTTCAACCGCTCACCGAGCCCGAGCTGGCGCAACAGCGGCTCGACACGACGCGTGGCGTTGCGCGGGTCGGTACGCACAAGCTTCAGCGCCGCGTTCTCTCGCGCCAGTGCACCCGGGCGCAGGTCACTCGGCTGACCGACTATGCCGAGCACGTTCAACAGATAATCAGCGTGCTCGCGTTCTGTGAACGTCGAGATATCGCGATCGTCAACGACAACACCTCCACGGTCGGGTGCCTGGAAACCAGCGATCAGATCGATCAGCGTCGACTTGCCGGACCCGCTGGGCCCGTACAGCGCCACGAACTCGCCGGCTTCGATCGAGAGCGAGACACCGTCGATGGCGCGTATGGGTTCGTCGTCCCCAACCCGGTAATGCTTGACCAATCCAGATATCCGCAACATCTCAGGACTCGGCATACCATACGCGGCCCCGCTCGACATCCTTGTGCAACGGAATCACATCAGGGTCGCTGAGATCAGCCATCAGCTTCAGCCTCCCACCGTCCAACCGCCAGATGCGGTCTGACGACAACGCAGAGGTATGGTCCGAGCATGCCATCAATACACCACAGTGAACATCGGTAGCAAAGGCTCGCAACATGTCCATTGCCGCCTGCTTCTTGCCGAGCCCAAACCCGTCGAGCAAATCATCGACGAGCAACAGCCGCGGACGGGTCACGACTCCTTGAGCGAGCTCGACGCGCAGACGCTGCCAGTTTGAGAGATCACGCCAACGCATAGCTGCGCACTCCGTGACCCCCGTCATTTCCAACGCTTGCGTCACCCGACGACGGCGCTCCCGCCGTTTGAGTCGCACACCCGTCGTCAAATGCAACCCGGCGTAGTCGCGAACACGCACACGAACAGCTGGGCCACTCCTGGTAGCCAGACCAATCTCAGAACGCAGCACGCGTGCAAGCTGAGAATCCTTCAAGCCGGCCAGATCACGCTCTCCCAACCGCACCGACCCCTGCTCCGGCGGCAATGTACCCGCGGCAATCCGCAGCAAAGTCGTCTTGCCCTGGTCGCGTGTGCCGACGACCGCGACAATCTCGCCGGTGCAGACTGCCAGCGACACGTCTTGGAGCACATGTAGCCATTCGTCGCCGCGCGCAAAGCCCTTGCACACACCATCCAGCACCAAGACGTCGTCAGGCACGGAGCAACTCCGGTGCAAGCAACTTGATTTCCCTGTAAAGCTCCTCGTAGCGTTTGGCGAGCACTTTGTACGCTTCCGAGCGCTCCGACCATCGCATCGGCTCCACGTACAGCAATGCCTCGCGAATCTCTCGCGCAAAGTCGCGCGGCTCTGCGGGGCGCGGCCGATACCTACTCAGCTTGCGTGCCGCCGCCTGGTAGAGATCGTCGGCGACAGCCTCTTCCAGTCGAGCCATCTTGATCAGCGTGGGGAGGTTCGCCGGTCGGGAGAACTCGACGCGCCCATACACGACATCGCGCAACACCGGAGCGGCGCCAGGCATCGCATGCATCCATAATTCAAAGTCCTCAAGGCCGCCGACCGTCGCTTCATAACGGTTCGCTGAGTCTTCACCGGACTCCTCATGAGTGCACAGCACCCGTTTGCGCTTGGCTTCCGCCATCTGGCGCAACGCGTTGTGCGCAGTCGACGGCGCAAACCGAGCCCGCGGAAAGCGGCTCTCCAAGCAGCGCGCTATGTAGGAGACGGTCTGGTTGGGCTGTTCGATGACAAGACCCAGGACCGCCATGCTCCCCGAGAGTTCGGTTGGGGTCACACGCGCCATAGCGCCCAAAGATGCTATCCCAATCATCCCGGTCGTGGCCGCTCACACCGAACGATTCCGAGAGACGGTCAGCAGTAGCCGCTCGGGTTCGCCTCATGCAAGCAGGACCGTGGCCAAAACAACATCAGTAGTCAGAAACAATCGGCGCTATCCAGTGGCCTCGTCCACACGCTCGCTCTCGGCGGGCAGGCCCGGATCGACGACTGTGAGGTCGGCCATCAGCTTGAGAGCACCGTCGTCGAGCTGCCATATGCGATCCGACGGCAACGCCGACGTGTGGTCCGAGCACGCCATCAGCACCCCACAGCCAAGATCGTCAGCAAACCCCCGCAAGATCCTCGTCGCCTCCTGCTTCTGGCCGAACATGAGCCCATCAAACAAATCATCGACCAACACCAACTGCGGCCGGCAGACGACAGCCTGCGCCAACTCGACGCGCACACGCTGCCAGTTCGACAGCTCTCGCCAGCGAGCGTTTGCGCGATCGGCGACGCCGAGCATCAGCAGCGTCTCAATCGTCTTGCGCCGTCGTTCTCGCCGCCCAAACCAGCCGCCGGCCGCTATCTGCAGACCCACGTAGTCGCAGACCCGTGTCCGGCCTGACGGTCCTCCTCTCGTCGCCAGGCCGACCTCAGAGCGCAGCAATTGCGCGAGGTGGCGGTCTTTCAACAAGCCGAGTTCACGCCCCGCGACTCGAACCGACCCCTGGTCCGGCAGCAACGTCCCGGCGGCGATCCGAAGCAGCGTCGTCTTGCCCTGATCACGCGTACCTACAACGGCGACGATCTCCCCAGCGCCGACGGTTAGCGACACACATTGGAGCACGTGCAGCCACTCGCTACCGCGAGCAAAGCCCTTTGAGACGTTGTGCAGCTCCAACACGTGATCCCCCGCCACCAACCTCCTCAGATGACGAACGAAGACTACTCCCCCGTTGCCAGCTGACGGTGTTAGTCGGCGAGAAGCAAATCGAGCGCGCGGCCTGGATTGGCTCCGAGATCGCGCTTTCCAGTCCACCGTGATTCCAGGCGGGACAGCGCTTCCACCATCGGGTGCCGACCATCGAGCGTGGCTTGGCGTGGCGTGAGGCGTTCCGACTAGCCTGCGCTGCGCCCACGAAGAAGACGCGCAGCCAAGGAGGCAATCGCAACGGTGATAATCACTAGTCCGACCAGCGACTGTGACGCGACTAGGAGCCGGCATTCGTCCGATGCGGGGCTGATGCCAGAGCCAGCGTTGGTGAACGTCATGGTCGCGACGATAAGGGCTTCAACGTGAGTCAAGCCGTGCCCGAAGCATTGCCGAGAGTCGTGTGCAAGCTGGTCATAGGCGCTTGCGTAGAGCGCGATGAGATTTGCGAAACACACTACGAACACGACCGCGTTGAGCCAGGGCGCTAGCCGATCAGAGGTTGGCCAGAAATCCGATCGCAGGACCACGAGCAGCATCAGGGCCAACAAGAACCCGCCGAGAAGGGCGTCTACCGCTATAGCGGCGAAGTCGCCACTAAGTTGGGAGATGGACAGGAACCAAAGATGGTATGTCTTGGGGTGCCCCTTCGTCGGACCGCCGGCGAAAATCCACAATGGGCCCGCGAAAAGAATCCAGCACCCGAAAAAGCCGGCGGGAATGATGAGGTCGCGCACGACCGGCGGTAGCCTGTTTCGCCAAGGAGGTCCGGCCGCCGCCTGATTGCGGTGATCTCCGGTGGGCTCTGATGACATCACATCTATTTGAGGTTGGTTAGGACGCTGGCCCGCGAGCTAACAGAACGCCTTCAGCGAAGACACCGACGTCTTCGATCACGATGAGCCGAGTGGTCTGGTGACGGCCGAGCGGCTCCTCGCAAGCGATCACTCTCGTCAGGCCACTGTTGTGTACATGTTCCAGAGTGAGCGCAATCGGAGTTTGACGCTGACGTCTTGCGGCGCCTGACGGGCTGCCGAAGATTCGCGGGTGTCGGCTCTATTCGAGCGTTGGTGTCGCAATCCCTGCGTAATTTTGAAGCCACCGTTCCGAGAGCACGCACTACTTGCACTCATCGTCCCGCAACCTGTGCGATGAGCGCACCGGCAGCGACAAAGAATGTCGCAAGTATGGCCATGAGCTGGTCGGAGACTGGCGGCATGGTTTCGGCTTCGCGTACCTGTTGTTCCGGTGACTGCTCGTAATTTCCCTTCATCCTCGCGAGCAGCAAACCACCACCGAGCACGCTGACAATCCAGCAAAGGACAGCAACAACGGTGAACTAGAATACTTGCCGCGGAAAGACTCTGGAGCATAGAAACGGCCGCGCTGGTCGAGGGCGCGGCCGTTTCTGAATGAGTGGGTTGCTCTTGTCGAGCGACTGGCAGTGTTTCAGGCGGCTCGGATGGCGAGCGTGTCGGCGTTATAGGCGAGGATTCCCCACTCGGTCCAGATCTTCTGGCCTTCGTTGCCCTTCAGGCGGCTGCGGCCCATCCCGTAGCAGCGCTTGAGGTAGCTGATTCGGCCCTCCTCGCCTGTTCGGTAGCGCTGCAACCGCCTGTTGGTGTGTCTGGAGCCTGGTTCTTGGCGGCCGGAGATGAACACTCGCTCTGGTGCGAGAGCTTCGAGCGCCTCGTTCGTCGGGCCGGGCATGAACCCGCCGTCGAGCGCCAGCTCGCGCGGGGAGATCTGAAGCCGTTTGAGTTCCGCGACCGTGTCGGGGAGCAGCGTGTTCTCGGTCGGGTTGCCCGGCGCGGTCGCCGCCGGCAGGATCAACCCCCGTGCGCCGCGCTTGGTGTTCTCGGTCACCTCCGCGAGCTGGGTCACATACCCGAACTCGTTGGGCTTGCCCAGCTTGCCCTTGCGGATCGGGCGGGCGTCCGGATCGGCCAGCGACACGATCCGCTCGCGGATCGGCTCGCCCGCCACGCGCTGCTTGATCTGGGAGGCGACCTTCTCGCGGCGATCCGCGATCTGCTCGAGTCTGGCCACCGCCTTCAGCTTCGCCTTTGCGCCTCGGCCTCGCGCCTTGGACCGCGCGAGCCCCACCAGCCGCCTGGCCTCGCTCACTGAGCGCTCCAACAGTTCGCCGGTTTGCGCCGTGAGCTTGAGCACATGCGCCTTCGCTTCCCTTGAGCGAGCCCGGATCGTGCGCGCGATCCCCCGCAACCGCCGGCCCATAGCCCGCGAGGGATCCCGCACCCGCCGCTTGCTCTCCCCGATCCGCTCGGCCAGCTTGCGAGCCTCCCGCGCAAACGCACGCACCCCATGCGCGGCCAGCCCCGCATCGGTTGGATACTTCACATCCGCCTCGACAACGGTCGAGTCGATCCGCACCGCCCGCGGGCGAAAGCGTTTCTCGCGCGTCGCCCTGGCGATCAGCGTGCGCGTCAGCTCCGACACTGTCTCGGGCCCGATCCGGCGGGCGAGCTTGCGGACCGTCGACTCGTCCGGCACCCGCTCGCACAAAGAGATCCGGCAGAACCGCCGCAAATGAATCGAGTCCGAGACCTCCGCCACCAGCGACCGGTACCCCCACCGGTAGCGCGTCTTGAGCACCATCAAGCGAATGAACGTCTCCATCGCGATCGTCGGACGACCATCCGTCAACACCGCCCGCTTCTGCTCGACCACCTCCCGCCGAAAGCGCTCCACGACCGGCCCAAGCAACCCCGGGTCCGAGAGCAGCGATGAGGATAAGCGCCGCCTCGGTGTGACCTGCGCCTTCCAGGACGGTCCGCATGAGCTCACCTACCGCCAAATCGAGTACACCTTCGCGCGCGTGGTGAGAGCGCTTTCCAAGCAGAAACCGGACGGCGAGCCTTCGCAGATCCTCTCCGAGGTCATCGACAGCCTGCTCCAAGGCAGCGTCACGGTGCTTGGCGTCCCCGACAGCACAGCGCTCGCCCTCGACTGGTCAGACTATGAGAGCTTCGCGCGCCCACCACTAAAACCACGCGAGAAGAACGAGGCGCAACAGGACGAGCGGGAGGGCGAGCAGGAAGAGGCGCAGCAGGAAGAGAAGGCCGATCTCGCCGACCCCGAGGCCTCCTGGGGCTACCGCAAAGTGAACCATCCCGGCAAGAGCGAGAGCTTCTTCGGCTACTACGTTCAGGCCGCCACGATCGTCAAGGACGAGGGCGGCCCCGAGGCCCCTGAGCTGGTGCGCAGGATCACGCTCGCATCCTGCAAGCACGACCCACCCGCGCAGATCGTGCCGGTGATCAAGCGCATGGCCGGGCAGAGAACCGAACTCGGCGACCTGACCGTCGACAGCGGCTACTCATACCGCCAACCCGAGACCTTCGCAACGCCGATGCGCGCAGCCGGCGCAAAGCTCGTCATGGACATCCACCCAAACGACCGCGGGATGAAAGGCACCCCATCAAGGCGCGATCATCGCCAACGGCAACCTCTACTGCCCGGCCACACCAAAGACGCTCTTTGAGCTCGCCCCGCTTACACCCACGGCATCCGAGGAGCACCTCGCCGCCCACGACCAAAAGACAGCCGAGCTCTCCAAATACAAGCTCTCACCGCTCAGCGCCCCCGATAAGGACGGCTACCACCGCGCCATCTGCCCGGCCGTGAAGGGCAAGATCCGCTGCCCGCTGCGTCCCCGCTCGATGAAGCTGCCCTACGAGCACCCGACGGTCATGAGCCCACCAGAGCACCCGTCCACCTGCTGCTCCCAACAAACGATCACCGTGGCGCCCACGATCAACGCAAAGAGCGCCCAGAAGCACGATTACCCCTCCAAAGCCTTCCGCGACTCCTACGCCCGGCGCAGCGCCTCAGAGCGAACCTTCTCCCAACTCTACGACCCCGCCAGCAACGACATCTCCCGCGGATGGTGCCGGCTGATGGGACTCACGCCCAACACGCTCCTGCTCTCCTGCTCTCCTGCGCGTTCATCATCGCCAACATCCGCGTCGCAGACGCCTTCACAGCCCGCTAAGCCGCCGACCAGCGGCGCGCCGCCCGCGGGCTCCCGCCACGAACATGCCGCAGACACCGAACCACGATCCACAAACCCACCGCCAACGCCAACGCGCCACCAGCCTGACACAGCGCTCCCAACCACCCACACCAAACCACGCGGCACCTCCGAGCACAACCACGCCCTGGGACCACCCGAAACTCCATCCGGGCGCGCTGCCATCCTGCTCAAAGACGCCCAGATGACCCGTCGGCAGGCCCATCGGCACCCCAAAAAACCCAAGCCCCGCCGCGACACGCGCAGACAAAGCCAAACGTGAACAGAAGAGGCGTTCAAACGTGAACACCTCGTAGAGCCGACGTCGGGATTCGAACCCGAGACCTCTCGCTTACCATGCGAGTGCTCTACCAACTGAGCTACGTCGGCACTGACCGCTGATCCTACCGATCTGGCCCGCTTCCATTGATGCTCGCCGTCAAACGTCGATGACCTGAAGCGACGAGTGGGCTCCGGCGATTTGGCCGTAGTTACCGTCCTGACTGACGACCGGAAGCCCATGCTCAACGGCCGTCGCGGCGATCAGCGCATCAGTGAGCTTGACCGTCCGTTGCAGTCCAGCGCTACGACAGTCCGCGACGAGTCGTGCCCAAGCAACCATGACCGCCTCACTGACGGGCAGGGGACCGGCCGCTCTAGCCCGGACTGTGCAGTAAGCACCGCGCCCCCGGGGTGAGCGGGGGCGCGGATACGTCCGGTGGAGCAGGGATTCTTGGGCTTGTCGAAGGTCCTTGATCCCGAGCTTGGAGGTTCACCTTGAGG
>JBOGXY010000153.1:0-8020 GCA_050696495.1 Solirubrobacteraceae bacterium | reverse complement strand
ACACCGCCGCGATCACGGCTGCCCGAAACCACCACGAAAAACACCCACAACGCCGAGCACCCGCCCCCGGCGCGCACCGCCGCACGCCAACAGCACTCACCGTGCCCCACGCCCACCCGCCCCACGCGGACCCCGTCGCGATCAGACCGTTACTGCACGATCCGCTCTAGCAAGCGCGAGCGTACCGGCACGACACGCCTGCGCCACCTCATCGGCAGCGTTCAGCACGCCAAGTTGCAGCTCGCCGATCGTGACGACCGAGACCGCCACGCGCTCAGGCAACTCGCCCAGCGGACGCCCTGTCTTACCAGCGATGAACACCGACGCATCCAACAGGCCAACAGGAGCCTGACTCAGGCCTCATCCAAAGTCTGACAGACCAGCTCGTCAAATTCGCGGCGCAACGCAGGATCAGCAGCACCGGCCTCCCGTTGCTCGCGTAGATGCGATCCCGACAACCAACGCGTGCGGCGGGCATGAGGGACGATATCCGCGACGGGTTCCCCGTGGACTGCCAGCGTGAGCGGCTCGCCAGACTTCACGGCGTCGACCACCCGGGGCGGGCGGCTACCTTTCCTTCGTAGTGGGCGGATGCGTGGTTTGCGTGTGTCGAGCGGGATGGGAGGCCGATGGTGTGGATCCGCTGATCCCTACGGTCGAGACGAGTCCTGCGGCGAGCATCGCCGTGACGGTGATCGCACGGAGGCGGCGTGGCGTCAGCCAGCCCATGTTGTGCGTCTGCAACCAGCTGCGAAAGCCCGTCGCTGCCGATGCTGCGGCCATTGCGCACCCTATGCACATGCGCGTTGAACATAGCGAACCACCGGTCGGGTTGCGCTACAAGAGCCGTTCTGAGAAGCCTTTAGCCGAGTGGACTCCCTCGAGTTTGCTTGAGGGCAGCGCACCTCAATAACAGGAATAAGACTGATTCCTGTTCATATGTTATGGTGCTTGCCGACTCGACCCGCGCAAAACGATCACGGAGGCGTTTGATGAGAAGATCGCGGCTGGACTGGCTGGCTGTACCGCTGTTCGGTATTGCTGTCCTGATGGCCGGCTGTGGCGGTGCAGGTCTGTCTGGCGGCGGCTCATCCTCCGGGAAGCTGCAGGTTGCGGCGGCGGAGAACTTCTGGGGCAGCATCGCCGCGCAGCTCGGCGGCGAGAAGGTCTCCGTGAGCAGCATCATCGCCAACCCGAACACGGACCCTCACTCCTATGAACCGACCGCCACCGACGGAGTGACGATCGCGCGCTCGCAAATGGCGATCGTCAACCGGATCGGCTACGACCCTTGGGCCTCAAAGCTACTCGCCGCTAACCCTTCGAGCGGCCGAGCTGTGCTCAACATCGGGAACCTGCTTGGCCTCAGTGAGGGTGATAATCCTCATCAGTGGTACTCGCCCACGAGCGTACGGCGGATGATCGAGCAGATCGTCGCCGACTACAAGCGCCTGGACCCCAAGGACGCGGGCTACTTCGAGCAGCAGCGCAACGCCTTTGAGATTTCAGGCCTCGCTGAATACGATCGGTTGCGCCGCGAAATCCGCGCTCGGTTCGCCGGCGTGCCGGTCGGCTACTCGGAGAGTATTTTCCAGCCGCTGGGGCTCAGTCTGGGCCTGAAGCTGATGACGCCCTACAGCTTCGCCAAGGCGATCGCGGAGGGCACGGACGTGAGCGCACAGGACAAGCAGACGGTCGATCGTCAGGCCGAAACAGGCGCGATCAAGGTGTGGGTTTACAACAGCCAGAACGCGACGCCCGATGTGCAACGAGTCAACCAGCTCGCCCGCGAATCCCACATCCCGATCACAACGATCACAGAGACGCTCTCCCCCGCCTCGACCAGCTTTGAGCAATGGCAGAGCGCGCAGCTAAAGAGCCTGATGACGGCTCTGCACACCGCCACCGGCAGATAAGCGCGATCCCCACACGATCAAACCCTGGCGAGCGCCGACAATCAAGCGACCACATGCCGCGCACGTCGGCTGCGAAGCAGCATGACCTGATCGGTGTCGCGTGGTTGCGTGCTCGTGTCGTCTGTTGCAATGTGTAATGTGGCGCGGGTACGGATTTCGGAGGCAAGAGGAGGTTTGGATGTCCGATCGTTGGAGTCGCTTTGTGCCGCTGACCGGCGTGGTATTCGTGGCGCTGCTGGTGGCCACAAATGTGCTCTTGGGGAGCGCACCAGAAAGCGGCGACAGCGCCGTCAAGGTGATCGCTTTCTATGAGGCGCATCGCACCAATGTTCAGATCGGCTCCTACCTGACAGGGCTCAGTCTGTTCTTCGGGTTGTTCTTCTACGCTTGCCTGCGAGACTACCTCGCCCGCGCGAGGGCAGGGCAGCGGCTCGCGGCGACAGCGTTCGGCGGCGCCGTTTTGTTCGCGGTTGGGGGCGGTATCGCGGCCGGGTTGCAGTTCGCGCTCGCCGACGTTCCCAGCAAGCTGAGCCCCGCGGCCGCTCAGGCGCTGAACCTTCTCGAGAACGACATGAGCGTATTTGCGCTCACGGCCGGTGTCGCTGTGCTGCTGATGGCATCGGGTATTGCCATCCTCCGCACCCGTGTGCTGCCGGTATGGCTCGGCTGGATCGCGATCGTCATAGCTGTCGTTGGGCTTACCCCGGTCGGCTTCTTCGCCTTCCTGGCAGCCGGCCTGTGGACACTGGTCGCGAGTATCCTCATCTACGCGCGCGGGGACGCATCGACACTCGCGCCTGGCGGCGAGACCAATCGCCCGATGTCAAGCCAAGCGACCTCGTAGAAGGTGCTCGCCAAATCCAGCGCATAGGGTTTGGGCGATGTCCTCCGAGGTTTGACTGCCAGGCCTCCCCTGTGAATTAGTGTCCGTTTAGCACCGGACCGTCGATCGTCGCGACCGGTGAAGAATCGAGTAGGCGTCCGTTTATATCGAGTGGCTGTACCTCAAAACGCGTAGCGGCGCTTTGCACGGGGATGGCGGTCTCAAAACCGTTCTTGGCGACCGTGGCAACTGGGGCGAGTGTGGTTGGTGTCGTGCCTGCGAGTACGCGCCACTTGGTTACTTGGGTGGCGCCGTTCCAACTCGCGTATACGGTGGCGGTTGCGCTACCGGTTGACTTGACGGCGATCGCGGGCGGGTTGGTGGGTGTCGCTGTCCACGGGAACTTGTAAGCGCGGTATGACTGTCCTGGCGCCGGCACGTGACCGTCGAGCACGACTTGTCCGGTGGGGGTGAACTCGGTGAAGTATGGTCTTTCTCCCCATCCGACGAATGCATCTCCGTTGGGGAGGATCTGCTCGCTTCCTTGACTGCCGGCGAGCAGCGCAGGTGTGTGTATGTAACGGCCAACTAGGTGAACCGCGCGGTGTTTCCAGTCGATCACTAGGCGTATCGCCCGTGATTGGGAGTGCCGTTGGGGTGTCGCGCCGTCGTCGAAGATGGTGATCGTGTGGTCTGGTTGCCAGCGTGCGTCGTGTTGCCAGGCGATGCCTGTTCCCGCGCCCATTTTGAAGCTTGGGTACTTGCCGCCGATCCTCCAGAGCACTCTTCCGGTCGTTGCACTGATGTCATAGACGGTGGAGGTGTTTCGTGCGGAGATCAAGAGGTTGCCGTCCGGTCCTTGGTCCACGGAGTTGAGGTGAAAATAGTCCCAGGGTTGTGTTGTGGAGGAGCGGCGTGGCGAGTAGGAGTCCCACAGCGCGACGTGACCGTAGGCGTGCCACTCGAACATGACCAGTCCTGTCTTGATGTCGATCTCCTGGAGGATCGAGTCGATCAGAACGCCGTCACGGGGCCCGCCGGCTGAGGATAGGTCGGCGTGGACCAGTGTGTTTGTCGTGACCAGAGCCGAGCCGGCGGGCGTGATCTGTACGTCGTGCAGACCGACTTTGTAGCCGTTTCCTCCGGTGACTTGCGCGATTGGCCGGTAGCTGGAGTCGTAGATCTCATCGGCGCCGAATCCGATGCCGAGGCTGGCGATAGAGCCCTGCCACCACACGAGCACCGGTTTATCTTCATAACTGTCGACCTGGAAGTCCATCGCGGCGGTGCCTTTGGGAACGGGCTTGAACCACATGAGGTTGCCGGACCCGTCGAGGATCATCGGGCCGGCTTGACCGTATCCGTGACCGAAGGTCATGAATACGTCCCCGGGTGAGGCGAGCGGCGAATGGACCGTTACGGCGACCGTTGTGGGTTTGAGCGTCGGTTCTGAGACAAAGCTCTGAGCCAGGTCAGGCTTGGTTTGCGTTGAGGTCGCAAACGGGACCAGACGGTAGGCGTCGGGGCGCGCGATCTGAAAGCTGGTCGTGGCGCGGTGCGCGTTTGTGGCCGGGCCGAGCAGGGCGCTGACCGTCACATGCTCACCGTCGGTAAACGGCCGGGTGGGTAGGAAGCTTGCACCGAGGGCGCTTGCGTATGACTGCAAATGTCCTGTGTGGGCGCCGCTTCGTGAACCTAGGACCGACAGGTCGCGAATCTGGCTCGCCGGGACGCCCAGGAAGCTGATCTGTGTCTGCGCGGACGCGTCGCGCGTACCGGGCAGCGGTGAGATCGTGGCGCCCCGTGCGGCCGGCATCATCCAAAAGATCGCGACCGCCCCCACGGCAAGAACCGGGAGCGACGGTCCCGCCGCCGGCCACCTCTTGCGGTGACCGCCTCTCAAGCTCGTCGCTCCCTGTGCTCTGCTCATCGCTCCTCCTGGTTGCTCATCCCCGGATGTGTCGAGCGCGCCGTCTCGCCGGACGGCGCTCCTGACAAATCTGAAAGACACCGTTCGCTGCGTGCGGTTGCGCAGGTGCAGCGTGCATTGTCAGAATCCAGACAGTCGCGTCCGGTGGACCGCTCGGCTGGGTGCGGGAGCGTGTTTGGTTGCGTATCGAGAGCCAGACGAGTAACGACCAGCGCCGCCCGCCTATGCCAAATGAAGGACTCTCCTCGCTGGGCGGGTTCATCCGCGATGGTCGGAATAGCGGTTCTCGTGCCAGGCCGGCCTCTGCCCGAGCGCAGGCGGCAAGACGCCGCTACTCCCTACTGCTCGCGGCGGAGGCCGGTCGCCTGGCCCGAGAGTTCCAAGCAAGCCGAGCGCCGGCCAAGGAGCGAGGCGACGCGAACATCTCGTGCGCTACTACCAGGCTGATCGAGGCGTGGCGGCGCCTGCGCTAACCGGACCAGCCGGCGGGCACTGAGGGCAGGGTGACCAGTTCGAGTAGCTCTCCCGGTGGTTTGCCGAGCAGCAGCCAACCGTCATCGCTTTGGCGCAGGACGCCTTCTCGTGTGAGATCTGAGAGGGCGCTGCTCACCGTTGGTCGACGAGAGGCTGTTAGGTCGGCCAGGACGGCGTGGGTGAGCCGCAGCGGCAGTAGCACCCCTTCGCTTCGGACCTTTCCCCAGCGGCGTGCGATGTGCCAGAACAACATTTGCAGGCGCACATCCACTCGTGCCTGGTGAACGATCGCCATGTTCACGGCGAGGTTGCGCGAGCGTTGCAGCGCTCGGCCGACCAGCCGGCCAGTCAAGTTTGGGTAGCGCGCCGCTCTGCGCGCGAATGACTCGTCGAGGATCGCCATCCGCGCCGGCTCGATCACTCGCCATCCGGTCGTGACCGGCAGCGTGGGTGGCTCTTCCTGGCCCTGCCATGGTCTGAGCAGGTCACCGGCGCCCAGCAGCTCAGCGCCATATCTGCCGTCAACACCGACGCGTCTGAGCAACAGTCCAGAGAGCACGAGCAGCCCGATCGCCTCTCCGGCAACAGCGATCTGCGACTCAGCGGGCCAGCGTCCGGTAGAGATCGAGACGCAGTGCGCCACGCACTCTCGCTGTGCGCCGTCGCGGTGTGAGAGGGGGATCGCCTCAGCCAACTCGGGATCCTCTTCGAGTACGCGGCAGGGCCGCTCAGCACTCCACGCGTTCTCGTCCATCACGACAATTTGGCAGATCGCCGTTCGGCGCCGACAGCGATCTCCTCTTGACTCTCCACCGCTGGAAGATCGCACCGTTTATCCGCGCTCCTCGGATTCTTGTCAGATTCCTGACATGTCGCTGCCGTTACTCGCCCATCGAGCACGGCGCTACGGTCGGGCTCACATAGGCTCCTCTGGAGATGACAGGACCGCTGAAGAGACTGCTTGGCCGTGTGCGCGGCGCCGGCGCACAGGGTTCGACCGGCTTGACGATCCTTGCGCTGCTCGTGGGCGCGGGAGCGGGAGTGGGAGCGGTCGCGTTTCGCTACATGATCCTTGGGTTTACCTACCTGTTCAGCGGTCATAGCGACTACAGCGCCGCCGGTCACGCCGCGAACCCGTGGATTCCAGGGCTGGGTGTCTGGTTTGTGCTGCTCGCACCGATCCTCGGCGGGCTCATCTACGGCCCTTTGGTCAGCCGCTTCGCGCCGGAGGCGCGCGGCCACGGCGTACCCGAGGTGATGTACGCGGTCAACCGGCTCGGTGGCAAGATGCGCCCGCAGGTGCCGATCGTCAAGTCGCTGGCCTCGGCGCTGTGCATCGGCTCGGGTGGCTCGGTGGGACGCGAGGGCCCGATCGTTCAGATCGGCTCAGCGCTCGGCTCGGTGCTCGGACAAGCGATGCGACTCTCAGAGAGCCATTTGCGATTGCTGGTCGCCTGCGGTGCGGCCGGCGGGATCTCCGCGACCTTCAACGCGCCGATCGCCGGAGTGTTCTTCGCGCTGGAGTTGATCCTGCGCGACTTCGAGACGCGCGCGTTTGGGCTGGTAGTGCTCAGCTCGGTGACCGCCGACGCGATCGGGCGCGCGGCATTCGGAGACCGCTCGTTCCTCTCGCTGCCGAGCTTTCGCTTCAGCTCACCGGTCGAGCTGTTGCTCTACGCCGGCCTGGGAGTGCTTGCCACGCTGGTCGGTCTCGCGTTCGTGCGGTTCCTCTACAAGGGAGAGGACCTCGCCGACCGACTGTGGAGAGGACCCCAGTGGCTGCGACCCGCCGTCGGTGGAGTTCTACTCGGTCTGCTGTTGCTGGCGGTACCGCAGATGTATGGCGTCGGCTATCCCGTATTGCAGGGAGCGGTCGCCGGACATTACGTCGTGCTTGCGCTACTGGGTCTACTGGTCGCCAAGATCCTCGCGACCAGCATGACGATGTGGATCGGCGGCTCCGGCGGCGTGTTCGCTCCCTCACTGTTCATGGGAGCGATGCTGGGCTCCGCTTACGGCGCCGGCGCCCACCAACTCTTGCCACACCTGGCCTCCGCTGCGGGCGCCTACGGCCTGGTTGGCATGGGCGCCGTGTTCGCCGCCGCCGCGCGCGCGCCGATCACCGCCGTGATCATCATCTTCGAGCTGACCGGCGACTACAGCATCATCCTGCCGCTGATGTTCGCCGTCGTGGTCGCGACCGCGCTCAGCAACGCGCTCAGCCACGACACGATCTACACGCTGAAGCTGCGCCGACGCGGGATCGACATAGACAAGCCCACCGGCGCGCGACTGATGGAACAAATCCTCGTCATCGACGCGATGGGATCCGCTCCACCATCACTACACGGCGAGCAACCGCTGACAGAGCTACTTGAGCGCTTCACAAACCAACAGCGTGACGCGCTAACGGTCATCGACGTCGACGGACGCCTGTTGGGCGTCATCGACGCTGTAGACCTCGAGCGTGAGCTTGGCCGCGACACCGACGAGCCGACCGCGGCGGCGCTGGCAAGACCCGCCGCGAAGCTCACCGGCAACGATTCGCTAGAGCACGCCGTACAGGCAATGAGCGGCCGCGACGAAGACGGCCTACCAGTCCTCGACGAGCAACAACGACCGATCGGCTGGCTCAGCCACCGCGACGTACTGCGCGCCTACCGCCAACACCTCGACAAACCCGACACACAAGCGCGCGGTGAGCAGACGAGCATCAGCGCGGACAGTCGCAACGGCAACACGTTTGAGACTGAGCTACTGGCATGAAACTGCGCGTGGGTAGCCGTCCGGTCCGGGTCGTAGCTTCGGCTGATCGGGACGGGGGCTTCCCTGGAGCAGATGTGTGAGGGCAGGCCGTTAGACGTTATGGGCTGCGAG
>JBOGXY010000152.1:0-9505 GCA_050696495.1 Solirubrobacteraceae bacterium | reverse complement strand
CGCGCACGGCAACGACGGCGGCGGCTCGATCCGGATACCGGCCGCCTGCTGTGGGTTGGTCGGCCTCAAGCCCGCGCGCGGGCGCATCTCCGCCGCGCCCGAACGTGGCGAGGCGCCGCTCGACGTCGACGGCGTGCTGACACGCACGGTGGCCGATAGCGCCGCGGTGCTCGACGTGCTCGCCGGCTATGAGCTGGGCGACATCACCTGGGCGCCGCCGCCGGCTGAGCCGTTCGCGGGCGCCGCCGGCCGCGAGCCGCGCCGGCTACGGATCGCGGTGACCGGCAAGCCGCCGCTTGCCGATGCGACCATCGATCCTCTCTGCCTGCGCGCGGTGGACGATGCCGCCGGCTTGCTGCGCTCGCTCGGGCATGACGTGCAGGAGATCGATCCGCCGTGGCAGATCGAGGGCCTCTCCGAGCTGTTCGGAGGGGTGTTCTCAATCCACATCGCCACGCAGATCCTTTACGCGGGGATGGTCGCCGGCCGTGAGCTGCGCGCCGATGACATGGAGCCGATGAGTTGGGCGATCTATCAGATGACCAAACAGATCGACTCGGTGCACGGCTTGGCGATGGAAATCCAGTTGCAGGCGCTCACGCGCCAGCTGATCGCATTCCTGGCGCCCTATGACGCGCTGCTGACCCCGGCGCTGGCCGAGCGCCCCCTGCCGCTCGGGACACTCGACACAGCCGCCCCCGACCCGATGGCGACGTTCACGCGCTCGGGCTACTTCACGCCGTTTACGCCGATCGTCAACGCGAGCGGTCAGCCGGCGATCTCGCTGCCGCTGTATGAGGGAGAGGATGGCCTGCCGCTGGCGGTGCAGCTGATCGGGCGACCGGCAGATGAGGCGACGCTGTTGAGTCTGGCCAGGCAACTGGAGATCGCCGTACCGTGGGTCGGGCGGCGCGCTGCCGTCTCTTGACCAACACGCTCATGCTTAAACAAGTCGACCCGCCGTGCGGCGGGTCGAGGTGATGGGGAGCTACCCCAAACGGCTGATACCAAGGGTCACTCTAGCAAGTTGGCTCGACGGTGGCCGCGAAAGCGTGACGGTTGCAACCCGTCGACGCACTGATCCTCGCGCCTGCTCTCGTTGGTCGGTCACCAGTCGAGTCAATCATTGGCGGAAGGCGGGAGAATCGAACTCCATCCGGAGCGAACCGGACTCATGGGTATCAGCCGTTTGTGGTCCCAGACCACTTCACCTTCCGTACAGACAATTGTAGTCAGACGCGGGGATGGAAATCGAGCACCGAGGACATCTCCTGGGGCGTCACGCCCAGCGACTGTGCGTCCGCAGGACCGTCCTTGGCGATCAAGTTGGCCTCCAGCAGCTCCGCCTCATCCCACGTGATAGGTGCCCGGCCACCCGCTCGCTCGCCGGTAACGCGCTCGACGGCTCGCAACGTGCGTGAGACGATCGGGGTGGGTATGTGCAGCAGCGGTCGTCGGCGCTCGTCCGCGGACAGCACCGCTCTGATCACCTCGTCGTAGGTAAGCGTGTCTGGGCCGGCAAGCTCATAATGGGTGCTGCTTGCGCCGTTTGGCGACGGGCCCTCGTCCCGTAGCACCGCGATCGTGCAGTCGGCGACGTCCTCCGCCCAGATTGGCTGGCAGAGCGCCTTCCCACGCCCGGAGACGGGCACGACCGGCAGCAGCGCCAGCCGGTCGATCAAGGTCAGACAGCGGTCGCCCGGCGCGTACACGAGCGAGGGAGCGATCACGGTCGAGCGCATGTCGGACTCGCGAACGGCCTGCTCTGCCAGCGCCTTGGCACGGAACAGCCGGCAGCGATGGTGCTCGGAGGCTCCCAGCGCGGAGAAGAAGACGAAGCGCTCGACGCCGGCGCGCTGCGCCGCCTCGACCATACGCCAGGTGGCGATTGCGGCCAGCTCCTCGATCGATCCCCGGGGCTGGTCGCGGGTGGAGGCGGCAAGGTGCACAACCGTGTCCACCCCACGCATCGCGTTGCGAAAGGAGGGCGGGTCGGCAAGATCGCCGAGCGCGATCTGCACGCGCACGCGTAGCGGACCCAAGCGGCGGGGGTCGCGAACCAGACAGCGGACCTGCTTGCCTTCGGCCACCAGGCGGCGCAGCAGCGCCGAGCCGACGGTGCCCGTGGCTCCGGTTAGCAAGAGCATCGACTCAAGCTAGCGGAGTCTGTGCAAGCGCGGTCGGCCGCGGCCCTGCCTGGCGGTCCTCTACGGTGAGGGCGACGGCCTCGCTAGTATTCGTCCTCCCGCAGCAAGCCCCACAACGAACGAGAAGGAAGTAAATGGCCTACGTAATCGCTGAGCCGTGCATTGGCACGAAGGACAATTCCTGCGTCGAGGTGTGCCCCGTGGATTGCATCCACCCGACGCCCGACGAGCCCGGCTACGACGCGGCCGAGATGCTCTACATCGACCCGGAGGAGTGCATCGACTGCGATGCCTGCGTGGAGGCCTGTCCCGTCGATGCCTGCTTCGCCGAGGATCAGCTCCCCGACGAGTGGCAGAAGTATGGTCAGATCAACGCGGAGTACTTCGCCAACGCGAAGTAGATTCGTCCCTGACCGCCGCACGGCGGTCAGGAGTCCGGTCGCGGCTCTAGGCCATCGGTAGCGACATGCCGGCCGGCTTTGGCGCTGCCGGCGGCTGCGGCGGCGCAACCTGGGTGACCTGCAGCGTCGGCAACTCGATCGGCGCCAGCGCGATCAGGCCGCGCGCCGCGTGGCGGATCGCCTGAGCGGCGGCGTCGTCGGGGTCCTCGATCACGAGCGGCACGCCGCCGTCGGCGTGCTCGCGCAGCGGCATCGTCAGCGGCACCTTGCCAAGCAGCGGCACATCCAGCTCGTCGGCCAACTCCTGGCCGCCGCCCTCGCCGAAGATCGCGTAGCGCTCGCCGTCCGGCGTGGCGAACGCGGTCATGTTCTCGATCACTCCGCAGATCTCCAGGTTGACCTTGTTCGCCATCTCAGCCGAGCGGCGCGCCACCTTCTGAGCGGTCGCCTGTGGGGTTGTGACGATCACGAACTGTGCTTGGGGCAGCATCTGCGCGAGTGTCATCGACACATCGCCCGTTCCGGGTGGCAGATCGAGTAGCAGGTAGTCGAGTGCGCCCCATTCGACGTCTTGCAGAAACTGGCCGAGCGCCTTGTGCAGCATCGGTCCTCGCCAGACGACGGCGGCATCCTCAGCCACGAAGAAGCCGATAGACATCACCTTTACGCCGTGCGCTTCCAGCGGCACGATCTTGCGCTGCGGTGAGACCGCCGGACGCGTAGCACCCAGTCCGTACATGCGCGGGATCGAGTAGCCCCAGACGTCGGCGTCGAGAATGCCAACGCGCTTGCCCTCCGCCGTCAAAGCCGCCGCGAGGTTGGCGGTCAGCGTGGACTTGCCGACGCCGCCCTTGCCCGAACCGACGCAGATCACGTTGGAGATCTGAGCGAGCGCTCCATCGGGTAGCGCGCCACGGCCGAGCTTCTGTTGCAGCGCCGCCTTCTCGCTGTCTGAGAGCACGTCGAAGTAGACGTTGACGTGAGTGACGCCGTCCAGAGCCTGGACTGCTTGGGCCACAGAGGTCTGGAAGTGGCCCTTGATGGGACAGCCGGCGGTCGTCAGTGAGACGGTTACGTCTATTACGCCGTTCTCGGAGATGTCGATCTGACGGACCATCTCGAGCTCGACGATCGAGCGGCGCAGCTCGGGGTCTATCACGGCCTCGAGGGCTTTGAGTACTTCGTCTCGATCGGTCATGGCGTCCATTCTCGCAGGCGACCTGCGATGCCGAGTGCCAGCGATTCTATGCGTGCGCTCGATATTATGTCCCTGAGCGGTCGATAAGCTAAATTTCCCTGCTAATAAGCTAATTAATTGTGTCCCTAAACCGACCGATATTTCGACATTGAGCCATCCTGGCGTCATCGGGTTCCACGCCCGCTTTCAACGTTGGACGCCACAGACGTTGACATGTCTGACGCGAATCCACACCGCCCTGGGAACGATCAGGGCCGCTCGTGTGCTTCCCGCTGTTGCCGATCAGCTGCGGGCATCCGCTCGTGTCGGGACCGTTCATTACTCGAACCTGATCGAGGGCAACGAACTGCCGTTGATCGAGGCCGAACGCGCAACTCGTCGAGAGTTGGCGCCTGACACTCGCGCGAAGATCGAGCTGGTCAACTACGTCTCAGCGCTCGATTTGATCGACTCGCGGCTTGCTGACGGCTCGTTGGACCTCTGCCCAGAGCTGCTTAAGGAGCTGCATAAGGCGGCCACTGACGGCCTCGGACGCGATCAGGATCCGCACTTCAAGCCCTACCACGAGGGCGAGTGGCGAGACGGGGAAGCCGTTGTGGTGGACAGGTTGACCCAGAGGGTGATGCATACGGCTCCTCCGCGGGAGGAGGTGCAGCCGAGGATGCTCGGCCTGTTCGATTGGCTGCAGGCGACACTCAGGCGCGAGGACTATCCCCCGTTTGTGGCTGCTGGTGTCATGCATTACGGCATCACCGAGATCCACCCATTCGCCGACGGCAACGGGCGCGCGGCACGCCTGTTTCAGGTGGCTCTGATGATGAAGGCCGACGTGCTGCCCGGACGGATGTTCTCGTTCGAGCGCTACTACGCCGAGGACCGTGACGCCTACTACGGAGCCCTGCGGTCGGTCCGCGAGCGGACGCTGAATATGGAGTCCTGGTTGCACTATTTTCTCGCGGGCTTGGCCGAAGAGTACGAGCGGGTGGCGGTCACGATTGAAGACCTCAGTGAGCTTGCACCCGGCGGCTCGACGCAGTTGCAGCTCACTCCCTCCCAGCAGCGAGCGCTTGCCAAGCTTCGAGTCGAGGGTCGGCGCGAATTCGGCCGCGACGAGTACGAACAAGCTGCGGCGGTGGGGCGCACAGCCGCGCTCACCGACATCCAGACGCTTGTGCGCCATGGCGTGCTTCGGGTGCGGGGCCGCGGCCCGAGCACTCGCTACGCGCTTATCGGCGCCGCCCAACTGGGGGACGACAACCGGTCGGGACGACCGCGCCGTTGGACGGATGGGTCGATCGAGCGTGAGCTGCGCGCCTATCTCGACGATCGTTCCGACTGGCCTCCACGAGCCGACTTCGAGGCAGCCGGCCGTGGCGACCTGTACAAGGCCGCAAGCCGCGCCGGCGGCATCGCGCGCTGGCGGGCGCTGCTTGGCCGCTGAACTTAAAAAGCCGCCGGGCGGTAGGGGGACCGCCCGGCGGCGAGGGAGGAGAGGGTGCTACTACTGCCGGCGGGTTATGAGGCCGGCAGACCTTCCCGTTCGCCGTCTCCGGCGGTCGAGCGGGGGAAGTCGACTAGACGAGGCTCAGGATGCGCTCCTGGACCTTTCCGGCGAGCTCTTCGCTCTCCTGACGACGCTGGCGCAGCTCGCGCTCGACGCGAACCCGGGTCTTGCGCAGCTCACGCTCGACGCGGTTGCGGGCGGTGACGCCGCGGCGCTCGAACTTGCGCAGCTGAGCGCTGGCTTTGGCGGTGCTGTTGTAGTTGGCGATCGCGTCGCCGACGCCAGAGACCACGCGCTCGCGGGCGATCAGGGCGGCGCCGACCGGGATCAGCACGGCGCGCTCGGCCGTGCTCGACTGCTTTGTTGCGCGCGTCGCCGGTTTGGACGCGGTCGTGGAGCGCTTGGAAGCGGCGCTCGTGCGGGGCTTGGCGGAAGTGCTCTTGGCTTGAGGCATGTGGAGGGGATCTCCTAATTTCTTGAGGGGCACACTTGTTCTGGTCGATGCAAGATAGCACCGAACACATGTTCCTAACCCGCTCTGGAGAGATCGTTACACCAAAACCTCAAGCCACGGTGAACGGCGTGTAAAGAAGCCGTATATATCCCGCTCAGCTTGTAACAGATGGAACATGTGTTCGCTGTAGCCACGCAGCCGGTTGCTGAAGCTCCTGCATGGACGGCAGCATGGAGGAGGACTCCCAGGCGCGCGCCAGCGCGCCTGGCCCCCCAGCCTCGACCACCTCGTCGCAGAAGGCCCGCCCGACCTCGTACTGGCGCATCTTCATCTCAAGCCCCATTAGGCGCTCGAGGATCCGCCACGGCCAGGCGCGACTGCGCCGACGCTTGTTCATCGCGGTGCGCATCTTCTCAAGCGACGGGAGCACCTCAGCGCCGACGGCATCCATCACGTGCTCGGCGTGACCCTCGATCAGCGACATCGTCGCCTGCATCTCCTCGACCAGCGCCCAGCGCTCCTCGCCCAGGCCGATGCGCAGCAGATCGCCCGCGCGAAGCCGGTCTACCAGCGAGCGCAGATCGGCAGCGCTGGGCAGGCTCGGCAGGGCGCGCAAGCGCACTCCCACCTGCATGCCCTCGAGCAGTTCGCGCAGCATCCCCCCGAGGTGATCGCGCAGCCAGGGCGCGCCGCCGAACTGGACGGCGTGGGTGACCTCGTGGATCGCCACCCAGTTTGTGAACTCGTCGCGATCGAGACTGAGGTTGCGCGCCGCCTGGGCGATGTTCGGCGCAAGCAGCAGCAGGCGCGGCTCACGCTCGGCATCCAGCAGGGAGATGTCGTACTGGCCGAGCACTCGTTGAGAGAGCACCCCCGTGAGCGCGCCGACCTGGGCGCCCAGCAGCAGTTGCGTTGTCGAGCGCAGCGCCGGCCCCAGCGGCCCGGAGCCGCCACCAAGGCGTTTGGTCATCGGATCGAGCAGCGGCTGCATCGTGGCGATGTTGGCTTCGATCCAGCGCGGTCGGTCGATCGACTCGATCTCGGGGATGCCGCCACTTGGCTTCAGGCCCGTATAGGCGGACACGCGCGTGGCGAAGTCCTCGGCCAGCGATTGCACCGCGTTTGTACCGGGACTGACGTAGGGCGAGCCGCCCGAGAGCATCTCGCCCACTCGCTGTGCGACGTTCCAGTCGATGCTATCCATACAAGCAGCGTACGCACTCATATGCTTGCGCTGTGCCGGCGCCTCGAATCGAGCTCTTTGAACAGGCAGGCGCGCGCGATGTGATCGCTTGGCTGCGGCTGCTCAGCGACCCGAGCGACGCGGCGGCGGTGGTGCGTGCGCTCGGGCGCCCGCCGATCGAGTTGCGCCAGGTCGACATCGCGCGGGTCGTCCAGGTGGCGCGCAAGGCAAAGCTCGATCTGATCGCGGCGCTCGGCCCGGCGATCGAGGCGCCCGGCATGCCGCCGGAGGCACGGGAGCGAATCGAGCGCTTCCAGGCGCTTCACAGCGAGGCGCAGGTCGCCTTCGAGGCGCTGCTGCCACGCCTGCACGGGTCTGCGCGCGAGCTGGCCGCGGAGTTGACCGCCGCCTCGGAGGCCGGCGTGCTCGCCGGCGAGAGCGGCTCTGACTCGCGCGCGCAGACGCTGCAAGAGGCGACCCTGCTGATGCGCGAGGAGGTGCTCGGTGGCGCGGAGCGGATCGCGGGCCGGCTGGGGGAGCTGCGCCTGGACACCGACCTCGACATCTCCCATGGGGTTGTGCGCTATCTGGAGCTTGTCAAGCTCGACGCGCTGGCCGACCGTCCCGCCGGGCAACGCCTGGCCGAGGCGCTCCAGGACGTCAATCAGCGGCTACTTGCCGCCTGCACCCCATTGCAGCGGGAGATCTTTCAGAGCTCCGCTCTGGATCAGGCGCTGCTTGCCGCCGAGCGCGAAGAGCCCGAGGAGCAGGGACCGCGACCGGCCGTGGTCCCTGGCGCGGGCGACGCATTCGCGCGTCGCGAGGAGCCCTCGCTGCTTGCCTTCGTCCCCCGCCGGGGCGATGGGCTGGTGCTCTCGGCCTCTGACATCGACACGTATCGCGCCTGCCCGCTTCGCTACAAGTACGGGCGCGTCCTGAAGATCCCCTCGCCGCAGACGCTGCACCAGCGCTTTGGCATCGCCGTGCACCAGGCCCTGGAGCGCTACCACGCCTCTGAGCACACGACGGTCGGTCAGATGCTCGAGCAGTTCGAGACCTGCTGGCGTCGAGGCGGCTTCGGCGATAGCGCCCGGGAGCTCGAGCTGCACGGCAAGGCCCGCGCCGCGCTGATCCTCTACCACCGCCACCTGGAGGCCCACGAGGCCGAGCCGGTGTGGTTCGAGCGCTCGTTCTCCTTCAAGCTCGGTCCGCACCACCTGCGCGGCCGGGTCGATCGCGTCGACCGGTTGCCCGACGGCAACTACGAGATGATCGACTACAAGACCTCGCGGCCCAAGAGCGCCGAGCAGCTGCACGACGATGTGCAGCTCTCGCTGTACGCGCTGGGCGCGCGCGAGTCCTGGCAGGTGAGCGCCGAGCGGCTCTCCTACTACTACGTGCTCGACGATCTGAAGGTGCCGGTCCCAAGCGCGGACATGGACTCCGACTGGATCGCCCGCGTCGTTGAGGAGGTCGCCGCGGCGATCATGGCCGAGCGCTTCGAGCCGACGCCGGCGCCCGCCACGTGTGCGCTGTGTGACTACCGGATTGCCTGTCCGGCTTGGGAGAGATAGCCGGCTCGCGGCTGAACCAGCCACCAATGGCACTCCGCCTCGAGACAGGCGAATCCTATTCCGGAATAGTCGCACTCCTTACCCCGAGATAGTCGGGCACTCTATTCCGGATAAGACGCGTCTCTCTCTCTGGCCGGCCCGGGCTCTTGCGCTAGGGCGCCCACAGTCCGCACAAGGGCACGGCCCTCGGGTTTGAGCCGACCGCTCGTCAGTCCCAGATCACGGTGACGTCGTAGTCGGCGAACGCAGGGTCGGCTGTCACGATCGGCAGGGAGTCGGTCTGCGCCTGGGCGATCAACACGCGGTCGAAGGGATCGCCGTGATGGTGTGGCAACTCCCGCACGCGCCAAGCGTGCTCGCCCGCGATCGGCAGCAGCTCGAAGCCGAGGGCCTGGACGCGCTCGGGGAGGTCGTCCGGCGTATTCAGCTTGCCGAGTGCGGACTTGATCGCGATCTCCCAGATGCTCGCGAGGCTGACGAGCGATTCTCCGTCTTCGATCTGAGCGCGCATCTTTGCGGAGAGGCGCTTCTTGTTCCCGAGCACGAACCAGAGCAGTGGGTGGCTGTCGAGAAGCAGCCTCAAGCCTTGCCCGGCCGCGTCTTTTCTTCGGGAAAGATGACGCTCTGCTCGAACAGGTCGGCGATTTCCTCGTCGACCTTCTTCATCTCCTCGTCAGAGACCATCCAGATCTCGCCCTTCATGGATCCGAAACCACGGACACCGCGGCGCTTGGGCAGTGCCATGATTCGGGCGACAGGCTCACGGCCGCGGCGCACCACGATCTCCTCGCCGGCCTCCGCGCGGCGCACCAGCTTGGAGAAATGGGCCTTGGCCTCATGGATGGTCACACTCTCGGCCATGGGGCCATCATGGCAAGGTTGGTCCAGTTGGTCAAGTACGAAGGAACAGGAACGAGGGAAAGGGAATCTGCTTGGGAACACTTGCCCCTTGAGTTTCGGCATTTCGAGTCGTTTTGCAGGGGATCGGGCGGTAGCGTCGAGGGCTGTGTAGCGGGGGGATAGCAAGAGGGGCACCGGCGGCTT
>JBOGXY010000151.1:0-27140 GCA_050696495.1 Solirubrobacteraceae bacterium | reverse complement strand
TGTGCCGACCGGCCGGGCCGTACATGTACGGCCCGGGGCCATGCCACATGTGGCATGGCCGTTTACCATCTCTCAAATGGCAAAGCGACTCGCGCTCACCTGCCTGTTCAACACCGTCGCGCTGTTCGTGGCGACGTGGCTGCTCTCGGGCCTGAGCTACGGCGAAGACTGGTGGGCGCTGCTGATCGCGGCGCTCGTGTTCACACTAGTCAATTTCGCGGTGAAGCCGGTGCTGGCGATCCTCTCGATCCCCTTCATCGTGGTGACGCTCGGCCTCTTCTATTTCCTGATCAACATCCTGATGCTCTACCTGACGAGCTGGATCGTCCCCGAGTTCACGATCGCCACGTTCTGGTGGGGAGCGCTCGCTGCGATAATCGTCAGCGCGGTCAACGGGTTGTTGCACGCGGCGTTTGGGAAGCCGCGGGAGTTGACTGCCGAGCGATCGTAAACGCCGGCACGTCGCTATAGGAAGAGCGCACTGGCAAAGAAGAGAGTGTCGCCGTCTTCGCCCACGGTGGGACCGGCCCCTTCGGCTTCTCCTTCGCACTTTTCACGCTCTTCATCGGCTTCCCTGCGGCGATCTTCTCTCATGAGCACCCTTCCTTCGGGACCCCGCACGATCACCGTTTCCGGCGGCGAAGAGAAAGCGCCGTAGGCAACGGCTCCGGCACCGGCACCCGCGCGCATATCGACTGGGATCGACACCGGGCGCAACTGGCGGAGCTGTCCCGAGAACTTCACGAAGACTCGATCTCGTCGCGACTTCAACAACCCGTAGACGAGTGAATGCTCGTAGGGATGGCAGCCCGATTCCACGTTGGTAAGGAAGACCGGCCGCACAAAGCGACCAGATCGTACGACTTCGCCCGGTTCTTCTTCGCCTCCGGTTTCGATGACCTGTTCGAACAAACCATCGGATTCGTGAACTCGTCGAAGTTCGCTCGCCTGAGCGCCTTCCACGAACCGCAGTTTGAAGTGCACGACGCCGTAGAACCGGTAACGTTCGGCCACGATCGCAAACTGCGGACCGCGTGGCTCGCTCCCTCTGGCCAGCACCTTGAACCCTCCGGGCAGGTATGTGAACGGGTGCTTGGTACAGCCCATAAACCGTTCGAGCTTGAACGTCTTCAGCCGGCGGCCGCGGGCGCTCAACTCGACCAGAGCAACCGGTACCGGCGCGGGTCCGCGGATCTGCTGGTAGTAGACGCCCCCGTGACCACCGAGGCGCATGGGGATCCGGATCGGACGAGACGCGATCCGCGAGCCATCGCTCAGGCGCAATTCGACGGTGCGAGCCGCGCCGGTTGTGACAATCTCGACGGTCAGCAACCCCTCGATGCACTTCACCGTCGGCTGCGGCTTGCCGAAGCCGGGGATGCAGTCACTGGCATTGACCTTTTCACCTTGCCTGACCTCTACCCCCGTCTCGCACTTCCGGATACCGTCGTGAGCGAGCAGCCACACCGAGTAGCGATTCCCGCTCGCCGTCCTGCCCTGGCCGAACTCGATCGGCGGTTTGCGTTTACGACTAGAGGTTTTCGTCGCGCTCTCTCGCGACGGCAGGCCGATGGCGGTCAGCGCACGGTCATACATGCCCCGCTCGGACGATCGGGCTTCACTAACACGTTCGCGCAACGCTTTTAGCCTGTGTTCCAGAGCGTTCTCTACAGGACCGTTGAAGCGCTTCATCCGGGACAGCAACAGTTCCGGCACAGAGAGCAAGAGCAGCCGCGCCACTTCTGTCTGATCGCGTTCGGCCAGAGCCTTGCTCGCAGGCGCCAGAATCTTGTATCCGCTGGCGACCCAGGCCCTCATGTCGGCGCATACCGGCAGCTGCACAATGTGCGCGCGCTGTCCGATTGTCCGGGCCGCGTAGCGAACCACCGCAGTGATCCTGCGATCGCTCCACCGCAACCCGCTCAACTTGCGCGCCAGCGCGGCATCGGCTTCGAGCGTAGGCGGTTCGGCGACAATAGTCAACGCTGCGCCGAGCTCCGACTCGAGCACGCTCACCTGCGTCTGCAGTCGCTCTTCTTCTCCCTGCTGACGGGCACCTGGAGCACGAGCACGCGGACCCGAGAAGCTCGGCCGCGGCGCGCCCGCGAGCACACCGTGGCATTCCGCGCCGATCTGCGACGCTGCGGTATCGACGGCGGCGCCCGCCGCCGGCGCCGCCGCCAGCAGCGCTTGGTTGTATTCGTACTCAGCCTGCAGATAGGCGTGCGTGGCGACACGGTCGGCGGGCTTGACCGCAGCCGAGGCTGTCGGAGCCACGACCAGCCCAATCGCGGCGATCAGTACTCCACCCATGACTCTCCCAACCCCGCGCATCAGCGTGGAGCCTACATCGCTACGGACGACGACGTCGGCTAGCTGGAACGGCTCCGCTTTTCGGGCAGGCTGCCACCAGCCGCCCGCGCAATCGTGCCGGGGCCAGGCTTCGGCACGCACGCCGCGCGCTGATAGCTTCTCGCCACCTGCCTCGCAGATGCGGCGATCACCAAGCTCGGCACGCCGCACTCCTTTGGGCGGATCACGATCGGCGGGTAGTGCAAGCCCGTTTATCTCGCCATCGATTGGGCTGCGGGTACACTCACGCTGGATGTCACCATCTGGAACTGGGAACCGGGTCTCCGTGGCGGCAGTGATCCGCGGTACGGCTCGCGCTTACGCCCGCGAGCCAAAGCTGATCCTGACGGCGACCGTAGCGATTGTGCTGACACTTTGGCTGCTGAAACTGCCGTCGCTGAGCGGGCCCTTGACTTCAGTGGTTACCGCGATCGTCAGCTTCTGCGCGGTTTGCGCCTTCGTCGCGTTCGTGCTGAGCGCAACGGGCGGGCGCACCTCAAACTACACAGACGACGCGCGGCGTTGCCTGGACGTCGCGCAGCGCGCCAGGAGCGTGGTGGGCGAGCTCGCGCTATTGCTGCTGGTGATGGCCATCACCGCCGCGATCTTGGTCGGCTTGCTCGAGTTCGTCTCCCTGATCGTTGCGATCACGGTTCTGTTTCACGGAGGATTCAAGTCACATTCACTCCTGCTGGTCGGCCTGCCCGCGTACCTATCGGTGACCACGCTACCGCTGCTCCTGCTGTTCACGGCTTGGTCGGTGGCGCTGCCGATCGCCGTACACGAGCGCCCAGGCGGAATCCTGCCCCTCGGCCGCAGTTATGAGCTGATCCGTGGCAACAGGCTAAGGGCGTTTGCGGTCGTTACGCTGCTTGCCCTGCTGGTCTTGACCGTCAACCTCGGCCTGCGAGCGCTGCTCGGCGCCGACGAATTCGAGGGTAGCCAGCTCAGCGGAACGCTGGCTGCACTCCTGCTCGCGCCAATCCCATTGCTTGCGACGAACGCTCTCTACCGGGAACTGGAGCGCGCCTCGTGCTCCAGCAACCAACGCTTGCGCTCGAGCCCACCGCCGTAGCCACCGATGCCGCCGTCGGCGGCGATCACGCGGTGGCACGGCACGATCACCGCGGCCGGGTTGTGCCCGTTGGCGGTGCCCACGGCGCGCGAGGCCTTCGGGTTGCCGACCCAGCGAGCAAGCTCGCCGTAGCTGATCGTCTGCCCATAGGGGATCTCCTGTAGCGAAGCCCACACACGGCGCTGGAACTCTGTTCCACACAGCTCGATCTGCCCCTCGAAATCGGTCAGATCGCCGGCGAAATAGGCCTGCAACTGAGCCACGAACGGCGCCAAGGCCGCATCGTCGCGCTCGATGCCCGGCGAGAGCGCCGGGGCGTGGCGCTGATCATGCATGTGAACGCCGGTAAGCGTCTCGCCCTGCGCTGTGAGCGTGAGTGTGCCGATCGGGCTGTCCATCGTGCTCATGACAGCGCTGTCTTGAGCTGTAGCGATCATGCCGCCTCCTTTAGGCCTCGGGCTTCCGGCGCCTCCAGGGCGCGCGGAGGCCAATTATTGATTGGGTGCCCGGATGCCGACCACAGGTATTGCACGGCATAAGCGCGCCACGGTCGCCACGGCTGTGAGCGCGCTTCAAGCGCCGCCGGCGCAGCGGGCAGTCCAAGCGATTCGGCCGCCCGACGCACGCCGAGATCGCCCGCCGGGAAAGCGTCGGGATCGCCGAGTGCGCGCATCGCTATGACACCGAGCGTCCATGGACCAAAGCCGGGAAGGGTTCCCAGCAGCGCCAACGCCTCTTCGCGGTCACAGCCCGCGTCGAGCGAGAGCGATCCCTGGCCGAGTGCGCTGACGAGCGCTTTCAGCGTGCGTCGACGACTCGCCGGCATCGCCAGTCGCACATCGCCGAGCGCCTGCGGCTCGGGAAATAGGTGAGTCAAGGTGCCGGCGTGATCTGCGATCGGCTCGCCACACTGCAGGACGATGCGAGCCGCATGAGTGCGGGCTGCCACCGTTGAGACCTGCTGGCCGAGCACGGCGCGTATCGCCATCTCCGCTCCGTCGATGCAACGCGGCACTCGGCGCCCCTGCGCTCCGTCCAGCAACGGGCTCAAGGCAGGGTCGGCGCGCAGGCGCTCGTCGATCGCAAGCGGGTCGGCGTCGAGATCTAGCAGCCAGCGACAGCGGCTGATCGCTGTCGTCAGATCGCTGACGGCCGAGAGGCTGAGCCGGCAGGCTACGTGGTCTGCGCTCGGCGTGAGCTCGACGATCGCCGGGCCGCCGGGGAGTCGCATCGTGCGGCGATAGGTCTCACCGGATATTTCCTCGACACCGGGGATCGCGGTCGCCGCCAGATGCCCAAACAGGTTCTCGGGATTCAGCGGGCGGCGAAACGGGAGTCGCAGTTGCAGAGTGCCGGCGGCTCCGATCGCAGGGCGCGCGACACTCGCCGACCCTCGCTTGAGCGCTCCCGCAACGCGCCTACGCAGCTCGGTCGGCGAGCAAGCAAAGACGGCGCGAACCGTCTCGTTGAACTGCCGCACGCTCGAGAAGCCGGCGGCGAAGGCGACTTCGGTCATGCTCAGATCGCTCGTCTCGATCAGGATCCGCGCCGTCTGCGCCCGCTGGGCACGCGCGATCGCAAGCGGACCGGCGCCCACCTCGCCCAGCAGCATGCGTTGCAGCTGACGCACGCTGTAGCCGAGCCGCTCGGCAAGCCCGCCCACACCGTCGCGATCGACGACGCCGTCGGCGATCATGCGCATCGCCCGGGCCACGACATCGGCGCGCCCGTCCCACTCGGGCGATCCCGGTGAAGCATCGGGCCGGCAGCGCTTGCAGGCACGAAACCCGGCTTGCTGAGCCGCCGCCGCGGATGGGTAGAAGCGCATGTTCTCGCGCTTGGACGTAACCGCCGGACAGCTGGGACGGCAGTAGATCCCGGTCGAGGTAACCGCGCCGAAGAACCACCCGTCAAAGCGCGGATCGCGCGAGAGAGCCGCCTGATAACAACGCTCGAAGTCCTCGATCACACCAGCAGTGTTACGCACTGATCGGTCAAAGTCTGGCGGAAATGCGACATGACTATCAGCGTCTGGACTTGATCGCCTGAGCTCGTTGGCCGTGCAATTGGGAAACCGCGGGCAACCTTTCCTATGGTGTCTGCGATGCGTATAGAGCTTCTTTGGTGGGAGGGCTGTCCATCGCAGCCACAGGCACTCAGCGACCTGCGCTCGGCCATGGCCGAGATGGGCCTCGATCCAGAGACGGTCGAGGTGCGCCAGATCGAGACCGACAGCGACGCCCAGCGGGAACGCTTCATCGGCTCCCCCACAATCCGCATCGACGGCATCGACATCGCTCCCGCCGATGGCGAGCCATACGGCCTGAACTGTCGCGTCTACCATCGCCGCGACGGCCGGATCTCCCCCACCCCCGACCCTGCCGACCTGCGCGACGCGCTCAGCGCGGCGATGACCACAACCAGCGAGAGGACATAGATGCCAGCGATCGGAGAGCCCGCCCCCACGTTCTCACTGCCAGACACCGACGGGGTCGAGCGCCAGCCCGGTGGCGCCCCTGCGACGGTTGTGATCTTCACATGCAACCACTGTCCCTATGCGCTTGCCTGGCACGAGCGAACCGTCGACGTCGCACGCGACTACGCGCCTCGTGGCGTGCGCGTGTTGGCGATCAACCCGAACGACGCCGAGCGCTATCCGCGCGACTCTCAGGCGGCGATGCGCGAGCGAGTGCAGGCGGGTGAGTTCGACGGCGTTCCTTACCTGCGCGACGAGTCCCAGGATGTCGCCCACGCCTACCACGCCAAGACGACACCCGACGTGTTCGTGCTCGACGCCGATGGCATTCTGCGCTATCGAGGCGCCCCCGACAGCGATTACGAAGACCCGAACCAGAACGCGAGCTACTTGCGCGATGCGCTCGATGCCGTGCTCGCCGACGATGCTCCGGCGATCGCGGAGACGGAGCCGATCGGCTGCTCGATCAAGTGGAAGCAGGACAACTGAGAGTCAGCGCCGCTCGGCGATCACCCGCGCCCCCTTGGAGGGCACAAGCACGATCGCGCGGCGACTGGTGCGCTCAGGGCGCTGTACGACCGGCCGAAACCGCAGCGCGTCGACCATCTCCTCCAGCACGATTTTCGCCTCGAACTGCGCGAACGCTGCACCTATGCAACGCCGTACCGAGCCTCCGAAGGGCAACCACGCGCCGGCCGCGGGGCGCTCGTGCAGGAAGCGCGTCGGGTCAAACCGCCACGGCGATGGGTAGACGTCGGCTCGGCGATGCACCAGCAACGTCACCGGCAGCACGTCCACTCCCTTTGGCAGGTCATAGCCGGCGATCCTCAGCGGCTCGCGCAAACGCCGCACCACCCCACCGGTCGGCGGATGCAGGCGCAGCGTCTCTGTCACGACCGCGTCCGTAAACGCGCCGCCCTCGGCCGCGAGTCGGTCCTGGCTTGTCTGGTCGCGTGCGAGATCATGAATCGCCCAGGAGAGCAGCGTCGCTGTGGTCTCGTGCCCGGCGATCAGCAGCGTCATCAGTTCGTCGCGCAGCTCCTCGTCTGAGAGATGCTCGCCGTTCTCATCGACCGCCTGGATCAGCATCGAGAGGATGTCCTCGCGCTCGTGCAGATCCTCGAGCGAGCGGCGGCGGGCGATCTCGGCGAGGATCTCGCGGTCCACACGCTCGCGCTGACGACGAAACGACGGCACCAACTCCAAACGGTCCGGGCCGACGATGAAGAAGAACAGCACGCGGCGCATGTCGGTCAACCAGGCGACCATGTCGCGCAGAGCGCCGCCGAGTTGGTCGATGCGCTCCTGCTCGCGCACGCCAAAGACACAGCTCACGATCACGGCAAAGGTCAGCTCCTGCATGCGCGCCAGCGCCGCCGTCGGCTCGCCAAGCGGCCACGACGCGATCTGCTCGGCAGCGGCGGCGCGAATCGTCTGCTCATAGGCGCGCATGCGCTCACCGTGAAATGGCGGGAGAACGAGGCGACGGCGGTGCAGATGCTCCTCGCCGTCGAGCAGGAGCAGGTTGCGCCTGCCAAGCGCCGGGCTGAGCGCCTGGTTTGCCTCACCGGAGTTCACCTCATCGGGCCCGTGTGAGAAGACTTCCTTGACAGCCTCCGGGCTTGCGATCGCGACCCATTCCTGGCCAAGCAGTCGCAGTCTGAACACGTCGCCGTAGCGACGGTGCGCCGCGGCGAAGTAGCCATCCGGGTCGAAGGTGAAGCGCAGCGTGTCAAGCAGCAGCGATCCGCGTGCCTTCGGTGGCAATCCCGGCACGCTTGAGACCTATGCCGCGGCGCCGGCCATGCGGCGCTTGCGCTCAGAGCGCCGTGAGAGCATGGCTCCCCAGTCGGCGTCGTCCATCCGCGAGGGCTCTGTCTCCAGCAAGAACTCACGCAACACAGACGCCAGCGCCTCTGGCTCTTCCAGGTGCGGGAAGTGCGCCGCGCGCGGGACCGTGCGAAAGCTCGAGTGCGGGACCGCTTCGTGGGCGCGACGGCCGTGATCCACAGGGATCGTGTTGTCACGCTCGCCCCAGACGATCATCGTCGGCATCGACTCGAGCAGATACAGACGATCGGTGGCGCTGACGCGCTGACCGCGCACATCGATCACCGAGCGCAGGGTCTGCAGGAACGCCTCGCGCGCCTGCGGTCGCTCAAGCGGACGTAGAGCTCTGGCAACCGCCTGCACGTAGGTGCCGTGGCGCACGCCGCGAGCGCGTAGACGCCCGCCCGCGTCATACAGCGCCCCGAGCAGGCGCGGGTGCGCGGCAAGCGAGAGCGCGGCAGATACGCCCGGCAGCGCGGCGGTGCGAAGCATCGGGCTGACCTCGTGGCCAAGTCCGCCGCTCGAGACCAGTACAAGGCGCTCCACGCGAGCGGGGAACTGGTAGAAGAACTGCATCGCGACGCCACCGCCGAGCGAGTGCCCGACGATCGTGGCGCGCTCGACCCCCAGTGCTGTGAGCAGGTCCCGGATGCTTGCGGCGTGCGCGCCCAGCGAGTAGTCGCCGCGCGGTGCGGCAGAGTCGCCGTGGCCGATCAGGTCCGGCGCGATGACCGTGTGCTCGATGGCAAGCTCTCGCGCCACGGCTTGCCAGTGGCTTGAGGAGTTGAGCATCCCGTGGATGAGCACGACCGCCGGCCCGTCGCCCGCGATGCGATAGACGGCGCGACGCCCGTGCAGCTCGATCTGCCACTCGTCGAACTCTGGCACCGGGGCACCACCAGCAAGGGCACTGGACCGGCGCCGCACAGCGCGGCGCAGGTCCAAGATGCTCTATTTCAACGTCATGTTCGGCTCACCGGCTCCGTTGAGCCCTTCGCCTGAGATGGTGCACGTCCCGCCCTTCGGCGTACCCGCGTTGTAGGCCTGGGTTGCGCAGTTGCGCAGCGCCAGCTGTGCCCAGTAGTTGGGGTGCAGGTCTTCCTGGATTTCATACGGCGGGAACAGGGCGGTCACCGTGCGGATCTGGTTGATCCACTCGGTCTTGTTGACCGCGCCCGTGCCTTTCCAGGACGTGAGACCCTCTTCCTCGAGCAGGCCCACGCCTTTCTCACAGAGCCTGCGGCCGTTGAAGGCCGAGGAGATGTTCATCATCTTCAGATTCGTCAGTCCCGCTTCTTCAGCCCCTTTGAAGACCGCCCCGTCGATCGTCGGCAGCATTTTCGAGTTGGCTTCGTTGGCGTCGTGATTCCAGAATCCGCAGCCGCCAACTTCCTGGCGTGAGTAGCCTTTCTGGCCGTAGCGGAAGCCTTCGCCGTTTGGTATGGGCGAGGGGTAGTTCTGCATCAGGATCGTGTACTGGGTGGCGCTGTAGCCGGCATTGGTCATTGCTTTGGCTACGTTCAGAACGGCGTTCTTGATCGCCGTTTGCTGCGTGGAGACGTTGCCGGTGGTGAAGTTTTTGGTAACCGATTCTTCTTCGGAGCAGTAGGACGGCCACCATTCCGGTGTGAAAAGAAAGTCTTCGACGCAGGTCTGCACTATTTCGGCGAAGTTGAAGTTATTGCCGCCGATCGAGATCGGGACCAGTTTGACGTTGTGCGTTTTCGCGAATTTTTCGAGCATCAGCGCCTGGCCTTCGTGGCCGCCTGAGTTGTAGAAGTCAAGCCCTGGCTTGAAGTCTTCTCCGGAGGTAAACGAGGAGGTCTTGGCTCCCGAGCAGGCGAGGTTCTCGCCTTCCACGCCGCCGCCGATATATGCCTCGGCGGACTGAGAGCGATGACAGCCTGGGATCAGTTCGGCCGTGTGCCCGGCATTGTCGTCATAGGCTTTTTCGCCCAGCGCATCGATCCAAGACGAGCTTTCGTTGGTGTTGCCGGCCCAGCGCCCGGCCTCGCCGGAGATGTAGGAATCGCCGAGGGTCACGACCCATGGCGTGCCTTCTCCCGGCCCTTCGGCATGAGCGGGCGTGGTTGCGATCGCGCCCACGAGCGCGAGCACGACGGTTGCGATGACGGCGGCCGGCAGCGCGTACAGCGCGGGCCGCCCGATACGGAGGTTGGTTACAGCGTACATCCGGAACTCCCCTTCCGATGTCGCGCACCGCGCCTTACGCGCGGCGCTTTTAGCGGCCGACACTACAGTGAAGAAAAAGTCAACGCAACCGAATTAGCCAGATGATCGGTTGACGGCGGGAGCTATCTTGGCTGCGGTGTTGAGCAGACGCGAGCGCTCTAAGCGCTGGCGGCGTCTTGCGCGCGGTGCGCCGGCGCCTCGCCCCACAACTGCTCGAGGCGATAGAACTCGCGCGTTGCCGGCGTGAAGATGTGCACGACAACGTCGAGATAGTCCATCAGGATCCAGTCGGCGTTGCCAAGCCCCTCCACGCGGCTCGGGAGCAGTCCGTGCTCGTGCTTGAGCCCCTCGTGGATGCCGTCGTGGATCGCCTTGGTCTGGCGCTCGGTGTTGCCCGAGCAGATCACAAACCAGTCGGTGTAGCCGAGCACCTCGCGCAAGTCGATCTCGACCACCTCGCCGGCCTTCTTGTCCTCGGCGTAGCGGCGAATCTCCGCCAACAATTCGTCCGGGCTCATGCCCTGCCCCCACTGGCGCTCGCAGCCGGTGTGCGCCCATAAAGCTCGTGCTCGTGTATATAGGCGGCGACATCGGCCCCGACCAGCGACTCGATCGGTTGGCCTGATGTGAGTGCGCGGCGCACCTGCGAGGAGGACAGATCGCATGGGGCCATCTCAAGGAAGTCGGCGCGCTCGCTTGCACCGAGCGAGCGGAGCGTCCCCAGAACCTGCTCGCGACCGACCCCCTCGCGCTGTGCCACAGCAACCCGTGCAAGCCCGACGATCGCAGCCGGCTCGCGCCAGCGATCGAGCGTAGCCGCCATGTCCGCGCCGAGGATCAGCGTCAGCTCTGCGTCTGGATGACTGTCATGGATGCTTCTCAGCGTATCGACGGTGTAGGACGGCCCGGGTCGCCCGAGCTCGACGGCGCATACCTCGATCCGCGGTTCCTGCCGGCAGGCAAGCCGGCACATCTGCGCGCGATGCTCACCACCCGGGTCCCAGATCACCGGCTTGTGAGGTGGGATCGAGGAGGGCACGAGCAGCACCCGCGTGAGGCCAAGCTCATCCAACGCCGCCCTTGCCAGCTGGAGATGCCCCGCGTGCGGCGGGTTGAACATGCCGCCGAGGATCCCGATGCGCGCAGGCGCGGACGGCTGCTCAAGCGCGGACGTGACCGGAGCCCTCGACCAGATACTTGAACGTGCACAGCTCGCGCAGCCCGATCGGACCGCGGGCATGGAGCTTCTGGGTGGAGTTGCCGATCTCCGCTCCCATCCCGAACTCGCCTCCATCGGTAAAGCGCGTGGAGGCGTTGACATACACACAGGCGGCATCGACACCCAACTGGAACGCGCGTGCGGAGGCGGTGTCTTTGGTGATGATCGCCTCGGAGTGCCCCGAGCCGTGGCGGGAGATGTGCTCGATCGCCTGCCCCACCGAGTCGACGACCCCGACCGCCAACGTAAGCGCCAAATACTCCGTGTCCCAGTCCTGCTCGTTTGCGCGGATTAGCTCAGCGCCAAGCCCGCCGGCCAACGCTATCGTCCGCTCGTCCGCTCGCAACTCCACGTCGCGAGCGCGCAACGCGACGAGCGCCTCAGGTAGGAACCGCTCCGCGATATCGGCATGCACAAGCAGCGTCTCGGCGGCATTACATACCCCGGGCCGCTGCGTCTTTGCGTTGAGCACGATCGCAAGCGCCCGATCGAGATCGGCCGTCTCATCGACATAGACATGGCAGTTGCCAGAGGCCGCATAGATCACAGGCACCGTCGCGACATCCTTCAGCGCCGCCTTCAGCCCCTCACCCCCACGTGGTATCAGCAGGTCCACGAGCCCGTCCTGCACGGCAAGCTCGGCCAACTCCTCCCGGCCGCCAGGGTGGGCGGGACCACCAATCAGGCCGATGCAGCCCTCGGGCAGTCCGGCGGCGATCGCCGCCTCGGAGGCGATCGCCGCAAGCACGGCGTTTGACTCGCCGGCGCTCGAGGAGCCCCGCAGCACGATCGCGTTGCCTGACTTCAGGCACAGCGCGGCGGCGTCGATCGTCACGTTCGGACGGGCCTCGTAGACGACGGCGATGACCCCGAGCGGCACGCGCACCTTGCGCACGTCGAGCCCGTTGGGCAACCGGTAGCCGTCGATCACCTCGCCGACCGGATCGCCAAGCGCGGCCACGGCTTCCACGGCGACAGCGATACCCTCCAGCCGCTCGCTGTCGAGGCGAAGCCTGTCAAGCAGCGCCGCGCCGATGCCGGCCTCGCGCCCGGCCTGCAGGTCGAGCTCGTTGGCCGCGAGGATCTCGGCCTCGCGCGAGCGCAGCGCACGTGCGATCGCAAACAGCGCGGCGTTCTTAGTGGCCGTGTCGGCGGCGGCCAGCGCACGCGCCGCGCCGCGCGCCCGTTCGCACACTTGCGTTACCGATGAGACCGTGACCGCCATCAGAGATAGAAGGGTAGGCGCTCGGGACAGCGCTTGCCGCTCAGCTGAGCCTTTCCTCGCGCCGGCCGCAGAGCGATCCGCGCCAGGCTTACCGCGACTCCTCCGGGTCAAGCTCAAAGGCCACGCCAACGATGCTCAGCTCATCGCCGGCTTGAAAGCCCCGCGCTTGTAGCGCCCGCAGCACTCCGATCTTGCGCAAGCGCTCCTCGACGTAGGCAAGCGCGTCCTCGTTGTTCAGATCGTGGCGGGCAAGCAGCCGCTCGAGCCCACGCCCACTGACGGCGTACTCGCCGGGCGCGACCTGCTCGACCGTGAAGCCGTCGGGCCCTTTCGGGCGAAAGACAATGTGCTCGGCAAGCTCGACCTCACCGCCACCGGCGCCTGAGCCTGAGGCGATCGATCCCTCCTGCGGCTGCACTTGCGCCGGGACGCTGTGCAGCAGCTCGCCGGCAAGCTCTGAGATACCCAAGCTGGTCGCGCTGGAGGTGAGGAGCACCGGCACCTGTGGCAGCCGCTCGCGCCAGCGCTTGGCCTCCTCGTCCGCGCGCTCGGATGAGACCAGGTCGGCCTTTGAGAGCGCAAGCACACGCGGCAGCGAGGCCAGACGGGGATCGTGCGCCGCCAGCTCGCGCTCGATCGTCTCGTAGTTGATCGCCGCATCGGAATCCTCGCCGCCGGATATCTCCGGTGCAATGTCGAGCACATGCACGAGCAGCCGCGTGCGCTCGACGTGGGCGAGAAAATCGTGTCCAAGCCCCGCGCCTTCGCTGGCGCCCTCGATCAACCCCGGGATATCGGCGATCACCAGTTGGCGCTCCTCGGCCTCCAACACTCCGAGCACCGGCGAGAGCGTCGTGAAGGGGTAGTCGGCGACCTTTGGCGCCGCTCGCGTGAGCCGCGTAAGCAGCGAGGACTTGCCGGCGTTTGGCAGCCCGACCAGGCCGACGTCGGCCAGCAGCTTCAGCTGAAGCTCCACCCACCCCTGCTCGCCGGCGAGCCCGCGCTCGGCGAAGTGCGGCGCCTGGCGAGTGGGATTGGCAAAGCGCTTGTTGCCTCTGCCCCCCGAGCCGCCGCGGGCAAGCAGCGTCCGTTGGCCGTCGGCAAGCAGCTCCCAGCTGCGCCCCTCGAGATCGCCCTCGACGCCCCGCACCTGCGTGCCCGGAGGCACGCGCACGAGCAGCGTCTCGCCTTCGGCGCCGTGGCGCAGCGCGCCCTCACCGTGCCCGCCGCGACCTGCCCGATAGCGCCCCTTGCGGCGAAAGCTCTGCAGATCGCGCAGCGAGGCGTCGCAGACGAGCACGACATCGCCGCCGCGCCCACCGTCGCCGCCGTCGGGCCCGCCGCGCGGAACGTGCGCTTCGCGGCGAAACCCCGCGGAGCCGTCGCCGCCGGCCCCTGCCCTCACTTCGATTCTGGCGCGGTCGTGCAACACAGCCCCACTCCAACGTCCGCGCCGCGGACGGCGCTGTTAGCTCTCAGAGAGGACGTTCACGACCCTGCCACGACGGCCGGTCGTGAACTCGACGGTCCCGGCGGCGCGCGCATACAGAGTGTCGTCCTTACCGATGCCGACGCCCACGCCCGGCTTGAAGCGCGTGCCGCGCTGGCGCACGATGATCTCCCCACCGCTGACGCTCTGCCCGGCGAACGTCTTGACGCCGAGGCGTTGCGCGTTTGAGTCGCGCCCGTTGCGGCTCGAGCCGAGTCCCTTCTTATGCGCCATCTGTCGCCTCCTCCTTCTTGGCCGCCGGCTTCTTGGCCGCGGCGGGCTTAGCCGCGGCAGGCTTAGCGGTGGCCTTCGGCTCGCTTGCCTGCTCGGCGGCGGGCTTGGCCGCCACCGGCTTGGCCGCGCTCTTTGACGCCGCCTTGGCGGCCCCCATCGAAATGTCGGTCACCTCGATGCGGGTAAGCTCCTGGCGGTGTCCGGTGCGGCGCTTGTAACCGCGCTTGGGCTTGAACTTGAACACCCGCAGCTTCTCGCCGCGCTCGTGTCCGATCACCTTGGCGGTGACCTTCACCTTCTTTAGCCCATCGGCGTCGAAGACCGCGTCATCGGAGCGGTACAGAATCGGCTCGAGCGCCACATTGGAGCCGGTCTCGGCTCCCAAACGCTCGACGAGCAGGGTCTGACCCCGCTCGACGCGGTACTGCTTGCCACCTGTCTTTACGATCGCGTACATGTCGCTTGGTTTCCGCTCTCTCTACTCCGAGGTTGCCGGTGCCTTAGCAGCCGAACGGCGCCGTCCGCCTCTACGGCCACGGCGCCGTGTGCGGGATTGTAGGGGATCGGACTGCCCAGCCGCACTCTCGATCACCTCACCGGACTCGTCGAGCAGTAGCGCCGTGGCGGCGGTACGACCGACCGTATCGATCCTGACCATCCGCTTCTCGCCGACCTGGCGGGCGGCTCCGGCGATCGAGATGATGTAGCCGTCAAGCTTTGCGACAGCGTCATCGACGTCGTACATGTGCGGCTCGACGATCTCCACCAGCACCTCATCGCCCTCGCGGAAGGGCAGAGCCCGTTCTTCGACCTGCTCGCGGGTCCCCTGGAAGGTGATCGCGAAATGGTCGAGCAGCAGCCCTTCGGAGCCCTCGAAGTGAAATGACTTGCCCGTCTGCGCCTCCAGCGCATGCAGCACGCGCGAGCCCTGCCCGGTGAACTGGGCGGTGACACGCGGGTTGATCTGCACGAGAAAGGCCTCGTCGTCGGGATGCTCGGCGGCGATGTCGCGCAGGCGCCGCTCGAACTCGATCGCGATCGTCTCCTCGGAGCGGATCACTCCCTCGCCCTCGCAGGTGGGGCAGGGACGACTCATGATCTCGCGCACCCCCTCGGTGACGTTCTGGCGGGTCATCTCCACAAGCCCCAGCCGCGAGAGCTCGGCCGTGAAGGTCTTCGTGCGATCTTCGTCTAGTGACTTGCGCAGCGTCTTCATGACGGCGTCGCGGTTGCGAGCGCGCGCCATGTCGATGAAATCGATCACGATGATGCCGCCGATGTCACGCAGGCGCAGCTGGTTTACGACCTCCTCGGCGGCCTCCAGGTTGGTCTTGGTGATCGTGTCCTCGAGTCCCGCCCCCTTGCCGCGCCCGATGAAGCTGCCGGAGTTTACGTCGATCACCGTCAGCGCCTCGGCGTAGTCGATCATCAGGTAGCCGCCGCTTGGCAAATCCACGCGCCGGGACATCAGCCCGTCGATCGCATCGGTGACCTTGTAGGCGTCGAGCAACGGTTCCTTGCCGTCCCAGAGCTCGACGCGCTCGACCAGCTCGGGAGCCGTGCGCGCGAAGAACGACACGAGCCGCTTGTGCTGCTGCTCGTCGTCGACGATCGCTCGCTCAAAGTGCTCGGAGAAGATGTCGCGCACGACGCGCACCGACAGATCGGCCTCCTGGAAGACCATCTCCGGCGCCTGCGTATCCTCGACACGCTTCATCAGCACCTCGTGCAGCTTGTGCAGGTAGAGCAGCTCGCGCTCGAAGTCGGCGCGCTGGGCGCCGTGAGCGGCGGTGCGCACGATCACGCCGCCGCCGCCGATGTCGAGCTTGGCGGTCTGGCGGCGCAAGCGCTCGCGCTCTTTGTCATCGAGCCGGCGCGAGACGCCGACGCCCTCGCCGGTGGGCGCGTAGACCATGTAGCGTCCGGCGATCGTCAGCTCCATCGACAGTCGCGCCCCCTTGGTCTTCAAGGGGTCCTTGACGACCTGAACGACGATCTCCTGCCCGGGTTTGAGCAGCTCGGCGATTTTGCTGCGACCGGCCCCTCCACGCCCGCGCTTGGGCGTCTCAACGCCCGGCAGCACGATCTCATCGACGTGCAGGAAGCCGTTCTTCTCAAGGCCGATGTCGACAAAGGCGGCCTCAAGCCCCGGCAGGACGTTGTCGACCTTGCCCTTGTAGATGTTGCCGACGATCGAGCGCCCGCCGCGGCGCTCTATGTAGAGCTCAGCTATGCGATAGCCGGCTCCCGAGCGAGCGGTGGTGCGCTTGCGAGAGCGCCCCTGGGGTGAGGCGGCGGGCGTGCCGGCGGCCTCCAGTAGCGCCACGCGCGTCTCGGCGCGATCGACGCTGACAAGTACTTGCTTTTTCAATTTGTGGTTCCAGTCTTTGTGAGTGTGTGCATAGCGCAATCTCGATGCCCGATGCGAGCAGAGGCCGGACCGCTGAGGTCGTAGCGGGCTCCTGCGTGGTTGGTTGTGGGTTTGGGGAGATTGCGGCTGACATCTATTCAGTAGCGAAGGACGCTGCCTCGCGGCGCCTTCGGAGCGCCGGCCCGGACGTAGATCGATTGCAGTAGACCCACGGCCAGGAGCGTCGTTATCACCGACGATCCGCCGTAGCTCATGAGCGGCAGGGTCACGCCGGTTATGGGCATTATCCCAACGGCCATCCCCACGTTCACGAACACTTGGAACATCAGCATAGCTACGACTCCCCCGGCTACCAGCGTGCCGAACAGATCCCTGGCGCTCGTCAGGACCCGCAGCGTGCGCCAGATCAGCAGCGCGTAGAGGGACAGGACAAGCGCGGCGCCGGCGAACCCGTACTGCTCGCCGACGGCGGCGAAGATGAAATCGGTGTGGTCCTCAGGCACGAAGTTCAGGTTGGTCTGGGTCGAGCTTTCGCCGCGGCCGGTCTTCTGGCCGGCGCCGATCGCTACCTTCGACTCCTCCTGCTGATACCCCTGCTTCTCAGGGTTGCTGGATGGATGAAGAAAGGCCGTCAAGCGTTCTTCCTGGAAGGGTTTGAGCACGTGCACGCCGGCGGCCGGCGCGAGCACCAGCGCGAAAGTGGCCGCCGCGAGCACCAGCGCGACGATCGCCCCAAGTTGACGCCATGAGGTCCCGGCGACGAACAGCAGCGTGAAGGCGATCACCATGTAGACCATCCCTGAGCCCAGGTCGGGCTGGACGATCACGAACAGCGCGGGCAGCGCCGCCGCCGCGATCACACGCACAGTCGTCCCCACCTCCTGCAATTGCCGCGAGCGTGCCGCGACCAGCGCCGAGAGCGAGAGGATCAGCAGCACCTTGCCGATCTCAGAGCCCTGGAAGGAGAACAGCGGAAAGTTGATCGCCCGCTGCGCGCCGTTGGCGGCATGACCCAGTCCCAGCACGGCGAGGATGCTCAGCACGAGCGCCGCGTAGATGCCGTAGGCCATATGGCGAAAGCGGGCATAGTCGATTCGCGAGAGCGCAAGCATCAGAGCGAAGCCGACGATCAGATAGACGGCTTGGCGATCGACGTAGTAGCGAGGCTGTCCGGCGATCAGATGCTGCGTGGCGGCGCGCAGCGTCACGATCGAGCAGATACCGAGGCCGACCACGGCCAGGGTCAGCAGCGGGTCGAGCGGCATGCGCAGCGCGTGTGCGCGCGGCACGGAGACTTCGGCAGGGGCGGCGATCGGGCCGGCGGCGGGAGGCGGCGGGCTCATGCGGTTTTCGAGCTCCCAGCGACGTACTTCTCAGCCTGGCCGAACCACTTGGCCGCGATCAGCCGCGCGATCGGCGCGGCCGTTTCGGCCCCGAAACCGCCCTGCTCGACGGTCGTCGCGATCACGATCGGGTGCGACTGGTCACCGATGTAGCACATGTACCACGACTGGTCTTCCTTGCCTTCGTGCTGGGCGGTGCCGGTCTTGCCGTAGACGGGATGGGCCGCCTGATTCCAGCCTGACCAGACGTCCGCGGAGGTGCCGCCTGCTTCCGAGGCGGCCTCGTGGATGCCCCGCATTACGAGCGACAGGTCTTCCTCGTTGAGGTTCACCCGCCGTAGCAACGGGAACGACAGGTCCTGGACCAGCGCGCCGCTGGAGTCGTCGATCTGCATTCCCAGGTGCGGGCGGGGCACCCAGCCGTGCCCTTCGTGGGTGAAGGCGTTAGACAGCGCCGAGTAGGCGACGGCCATCTGCAGCGGGTCGGTCAGCAGATCGCCCTGCCCGACAGCCAGCTGCATGTTGTAGCCGACCGTCCAAGGGGCGCCGGGTTCGGCCAGCAGCCCGCACTTGAATTTGCAGCGCGCTTCTTCTCGGTTGCGCTTGGCCAACCACTGGCGGTCCGGCACGACGCCGGCGAATTCTTCGGGGAGGTCTATTTCCGAGGGTGTGCCAACCCCCAGTTCGCGAGCCTTGTTCTGAATCACGTTGCCGTGGCTGTTGGCGCGCTCGCCGACTTCGAAGAAATAGGTGTCAGAGGAGACCTTCAACGCTTCCACTAGAGCCATCGCCGGCAGGGCCGCCTTACCGGCGTTACAGAAGGGCTCTGTGCCGACTGTGATGCATGGTCCCGGCCCGAACACTTCGTTGGGCGTAATGACTCCCGCTTCAAGCGCCGCCATCGCGGTGATCGGCTTGAAGGTCGAGCCGGTCGGATACTCGCCGTTTACCGCCCTGTCGGTCAGCGCTCCGGCGCCTCCCTCCAATGCCTTGAACTGCGAGGGCGTGAGCGGTTTGGCGAACACATTCGGATTGAAACTAGGGTAGGAGCCGATCGCCAGGATCTGCCCGCTGCGCGGTTCCATCGCCACGAACGCTCCGGCGTCGGCGGGCTTGCCGGCGGCCTGTGCGTCTGAGATGCCCTGACGCAGCGCCCGTTCTGACTCCTGCTCGAGCCCGAGGTCCAGCGACAGGCGCAAACTGTGGCCGGCGATCGGTTCGGTGGACGGCAGAGCGGTCGGGATCGGTTCGCCGGCGGCGTTGACCTGTACGTTCTGCGCGCCAGGGCTACCACGCAGGTAGCGGTCGTAGTAATACTCAAGCCCCTCCTGGCCGACGACCGTGCCCTGGGCAACACCGCGGAATGCTTTCAGCTTCAACTCTTCTTTTGAGAGATCGCCGACGTGTCCGAGCACCTGCGCAGCCATTTCTCCGTATTGGTAGCGACGGATCGCCACCGGTTCCTGGCGCACGCCCGGGAACTCGTTGCGCCGCTCAGATAGATAGGTGAGCGCCGCGCGCCCCGCGTCTTCCTTGATCGTCACAGGAGCGTAGGGCAGCTTGGTTATGCCCGCGATCACGCGTTCGTCGATCAGACGCGGGCTGAGCTTGATCACCGGCGCCAATCGATCGAACAGATCGCGAGTGCTACTCGCCGAGGCAGGCAGTTGCGGGATCGGCACGACGCGGATGTGCGCAGCCAGATGGCGCAAACGATGCAGCCGCAAACTCTGCGCGCGCGTGGGCAGGCGTCCGTTCAGCTCGCTCTCAAACGCCTTGACCCGTTCGTGAGCTTCGGTGTATTCCGTCTGAGCCTTGCCGAGCTCTTCCTGATATTCGGCCGCCTGCTTACTTACCGCCGCGGGTAGCGCCCCCGGAATCACTTGCACCGCGTTAGTCGTCGAGGAGGTGACGATCGCCCGCCCGGACCGATCGAGAATTTCGCCTCGCGGCGCGGGTATAGCCAGCACGCGCTGGTCGTTGACCTTGGCCTGGTTGACGTACTGTTCGCCGGTGAGCACCTGTAGGTACCAGAGGCGGAAGAAGACGATCGCGAACATCGCCAGCGCAAAGCCGCCGAGTATCGCCACCCGCAAGCCCAGTTGGGGAGATATCTGCCCGCGCGGCTCGCTGGGCTTCAGGCGCTCGATCGTGCTCATCGGCTGCGCTCCGATGCGCGCGATAGCGGACTGAGCCCGCCGGTCGTATAGGCACGCCGGCGGCGGCGGCGCGGGTCCTCGGAGAGACCGCCGATCAAGCAGCGGCGCACGAGCGCCCACATCGGCAGCGCCAGCGCGGCGTCGATCAGCACACCGATGACGATCTCGCGCAGCAGCTCCAAGCTGACCGGCGCATCGACGCCGAGCAGGAACTCAAACAGCGAGTAGCCGACAGTTGCGCAGGCCGCGGCGACTGTCCCCACCAATAGCGGCGTGAGGGCGGCCTGAGGGTCACGCAGTTCGCGCAAGCGTCCCGCGCCATAGCCGATCAGGGTGAACACGAGCGAGGTGATGCCGAGCGTCTGCACGAGCGATAGGTCGAGCAGCAAGCCGACGGCAAAGCCCGTGATCGCACCGACCATCGAGCCGCACAGCAAGCCTGTGAACGCCACCAGCAGCGGTGAGAGGTCGACACTGACGCCGAATATCGGCACCTCCGAGACGACACCGATCTGCACGAACACAACCACAACGGAGAGCAAAGCCACTCGCCACAGCAGCGACCCGGGCAGCCAGGCCGCGCTGACCTGGGTGGCCGAGCCGAGCGTGGAGCGAGTCGAGGTACTGCTCATCCGCTCGCTTCGCTTGTGGCGGCCTGACCCGATTCGCTTTCTTGGCCACCGCCTTCGCTTGGCGCGAGATTCGCGGCCGTGGCGGCGAGCGTCGCCGCGCGCGAGCCCGGCGGAGCGGTCAGAACCTGGACGGCGTCGAGGTTGCGTAGGTCGGCAAGCGGCGAGACATTCACCGTCCGGTAGGCCGACTGTTCGCTTTCGGATGTGACGGTTCCGATCGGAATCCCTCGCGGATATAGCGATTCGCCGCCGCTGACAACGGTGCCGGAGGTAACGACGTAATCGCCCTTGACGGCTCGCTTGTTGGAGGTCAGGAAGCGCATCAAGAGCCTTCCCGGTTCGCCCACCTGCGGTTGCAGCATCCCCACCGTACCGGTGGCGCTGATGCGTGCGCTGACTTCGACTTCGCTGTCTGTGATCAGGCTCACCACGGCACCGTCTGAGACAACCCGCGTGACCTTGCCGATCAACCCTTCGCTATCGATCACGGGATCGTTGACGCGAACACCCGCGGAGGAGCCCGCGTCGATGCCGATCGTCAGGTACCAGACGTTCGGCGTCTGCGCAACGACGTTCGCGCTGACCGGCCGGTAGTCGGAGATGCTGAGAGTCTGATCGAGGTGATAAAGGCGCAGCAGTTCTTGGTAGCTGCGCTGGTCAAACTGGTATTGGGTCAGCTGCCGGCGGGTGCTCGCGAGTTCTTGGCGCAGCTGCTTGTTCTGGCTCTTTGCTTTCAGTGTGCTGCCAAACCAGCCGAACATGTCGCGCACGGGCTTGAGCGCCTTGTTGGCGCCGTCCTGGATCGGGGAGACCACCGTCAGGAAGCCGTTTTGCAGCGAGTGCAAGCCGCCGCTTGAGGCCTCGCCGAAGTAGGCGGTCAGCAATATCAGCGAGAGCGCCACGAGCAGTGCGAGCACCGCGCGTCTGCGCCGGACCGTCTTGTCATACACCAGTAGCGACCTTCCGAAGTCTTCGCCTTTCAGGGTACCTGCGGCTCACTCCGGCGGGCGCCGGTGCGAGCTGCCGCGCGCTCATCGGCGGCGGCGATTACGTGTGTTGCGGTTGGAGCGGTGAATCGCCTCGAACTCCTCGAGCGAGCGTCCTGAGCCGACGGCCACGCACGTCAGTGGCGATTCGGCCAGATGCGCCGGCATCTGCGTCTCCTCGCGCAGTCGCTGATCCAGGCCATGCAGCAGCGATCCACCGCCGGCGAGCATGATGCCGCGGTCCATGATGTCCGATGCGAGCTCCGGTGGCGTACGGTCGAGCGTCTCCTTGACCGCCTCGATGATCTGCCCGAGCGGCTCCTCGAGCGCTTGGCGGATCTCCTCGCTGGTCAAGACCACGGTCTTTGGGAGCCCTGAGACCATGTCGCGCCCGCGGATCTCGGCCTGCAGCTCCTCGGCCATCGCGCAGGCCGAGCCGATCTCGAGCTTCAGCTCCTCAGCGGTCTGCTGGCCGATCAGCAGCTTGTACTCCTTCTTGGCGTAGTTGATGATCGCCTCGTCCATCTCATCGCCGCCGACGCGGATCGACTGCGAGACGACGATCCCGCCGAGCGAGATGACGGCAACCTCAGAGGTGCCGCCGCCGATATCTACGACCATCGAGCCGGTCGGCTCGCCCACCGGCAGTCCCGCGCCGATCGCAGCCGCCATCGGCTCCTCGATCAGATAGGCGGTGCGCGCTCCCGCTGAGAGGCAAGCCTCCTCGACGGCGCGCTTCTCAACGCCGGTCACGCCGGAGGGCACGCACACCACAACACGCGGATGCGCCCAGCGGTTCTGGTGGACCTTCTGGATGAAGTGGCGGAGCATCTCCTCGGTCACGTCGAAATCGGCGATCACGCCGTCCTTCAGCGGCCGGATCGCCTGGATCGTGCCGGGCGTGCGTCCCAGCATGCGCTTGGCCTCGATACCCACGGCGTGAACTTCGCCGGTGCGCGAGTCGATCGCGACCACGCTGGGCTCAGAGAGCACGATGCCGCGACCGCGCACGTACACGAGCGTGTTGGCGGTGCCGAGGTCGACCGCCATGTCGCGGCCGCCAAATCCGGTCAGGTAGGTGAGAATGCTCATTGCGGGGCGTTTGAGCACGCATCGGGATACGGCTTCGCCGCCGCTGTTGGCCGGCGCCCGCCGGCCGGGGCGTGCAAGGCGGTGAGTCTAGCGGACACCCTGAGGCCGCTGAGACGCTTGACAGCGTATTTGCAGGGGGAAAGCGAGCCTAGCCCGCCGGCTCGGGCGAGGGCGAGAGCAGCATCGGGTGCAGGTCGAGCAGGGCCGCCAGCGGCAGGCCGACGACGTTCTCGTAGTCCCCTGAGATCTCGCGCACAAGTGCGGCCCCCGCCCCCTGGATCGCATAGCCGCCGGCGCGATCGCGCCACTCGCCGGTGTCCAGGTACCAATCGATCGTGCTCGGGGCAAGCTCGCGGAAGCTCACGCTGGTGCGGGCCAGCGTCGTGCGCTCGCCCGTCTCGTCGAGCAACGCCAGCCCGCTTATCACCGTGTGCGTGGCGCCGGCCAGCGCCCGCAGCGTCTCGCGCGCGGCGTCTTGATCTACAGGCTTGCCGTAGATGCGCCCGCCCATCTCGACCAGCGTGTCGCAGCCCAGCACCAGCTCATCGCGCTGCGGGTCGGCTGCCGCCCTGGCCTTGAGCAGCGCGTTCTGGAGCGCTACCGCCTGCGGGTCGCCCTCGGCGAGCTCCTCCACGTCGGTCGGCCTTACCTCGAAGACGATCCCCAGCCGCGCGAGGATCGCGCGGCGTTGGGGAGAGGCTGAGGCGAGCACCAGCGGCCTGCTCGCGCTCCTGCCCGCCTGAGCGCTCACGGGAATGCTCGTGTCAGCTCAGGAGGCCAGGTCGGCAAAGAACAGCGCCGCCTCGCGCGCGGCCGACTCGGCCGAGTCGGAGCCGTGCACCATGTTCTGGCCCATCTCGATCGCGAAGTCACCGCGGATCGACCCTGTGGCCGCCTCCAGCGGGTTGGTCGCTCCGATCACCTGACGCGCGGCCTTCACGGCATCGACGCCCTCCAGCACCATCGCCACGATTGCACCTGAGGTGATGAACCGCACAAGCTCGCCGAAGAACGGCTTCTGCGCATGCTCGGCATAGTGGCGCTCGGCCAACTCGACGGTGACGGTCATGTGGCGAAGGGCGACGATTCGCAGCCCCTTGCGCTCGAAACGGGCGATGATCTCCCCCGTCAGCGACCGGGCGAAGGCGTCGGGCTTGACGAGGATCAGCGTGCGGTCCATGCGAGTCCTTTGTTATCGAGTTTCAGAGGTTTTGCGACGCGCGAGAGCAGCGTCTATTCGCTCGCGCGCGGGCGCGAGGAGCGTCGTTTCGGTGGTTCGGCCGGCGGCTCGGCCGTTGTGCCGTTCTGCCGGCCTGAAAGAGTTTGCTCGGCCTCCTGCGCCGGCGCGTCGGAGAGCAGCGAAGTGGTCTCCGGTGCGCGCACCGCCGCGGCGCCTGCACGTCGGCGGGCCGGGCGCGGCTCGAGCTCGATCTCCTCGACCGTGCCAATTGGCTCGATCGGCTCAATCTCGGTTTCAGCCTCGGCGCTCTTGCGGCGCGAGCGAGCGGGTGGCTCGGCCGAGCGCCCTGCGGCGCCCTCGCGTCGCGTGCGGCGAGCGGGCTTGGCCGACTTGACCTCCGCCTCGCAATAGGGGCAGATCGTCCAAGCGCGATCAAGTGGCTTAGAGCAGCTCTCGCAACGGTCCTTGAGCTTGCGCAGACAGCTGGGACAACGGATGAAGTCGCGCTCGACGCGGTAGTCACAGTGCGGGCAGAGGCTGTGATCGAGCTCGTGCAGGCGAGCTTCCGCGGCCTGCAGATCGAGCTCGCGCTCGCGCGCATCCTCGAGGTACTCGGGCGGTCGCACGATCATGTAGATGATCGTCCCGACGAACGGTAGGATCAGCGAGGCAAGAGTGGCGCAGCCGATCAGCACCGGATCGGCGATCCGCCGGCGTGCGTCGGCGTAGGTCCAATAGACCAACGAGCCGTATAGGACGACCAGGAACAGAATCAGCAGGTCGATCGCCAGGCTCAGGCCGCTGCTTTCGATTCCGAAATATGCGATTGGTGACATGTTGGCTCTAAGCCTAAAGGAACAAGCGGCCGAAACCGTAACCGGCAGCGAAGAAGATCAAGATCACGAGCGCCACGAACAGCGCCACACCGCCGATCATCTTGAGCACCGAAGGCCCGTCGTCGTTCATCAGGTCCCCATCTTCTCGCAGGCGGGCAACCTCGCGCTTGCTCGCTCACCTGTGTGCTCCAACAGCTTCCCCACCAGGTAGACCGAGCCGGTCGCCACCACCGCGGCGGCGCGCGGCGAGGCCCACCGGCGGGCCTCGCGCAGCGCCAGTAGCGGATCGGGCTCGCAGATCGCCTGCTCGAAGCCGAGCTGACGAGCCAGCGAGGCCAGCGCCGAGGGCGACAGCGCTCTCGCGCTGGGCGGCGCGGTAAACCAGGCCCGCCGGAAGCGTGGGAGCAACTTCGCGAGCATCGACGCGGCGTCCTTATCCTCGAGCACGCCCATCACCAACACCGCTTCGCGTTCGTCAAGCAGCTCCACCAGCGCATCCGAGAGAGCCTCGGTGGCCGCCGGGTTGTGAGCGCTGTCGAGCACCGTCAATGGGTCCGTGTCGATTGTCTGCAGACGCCCGGGTATACGCACGCGCTGCGCAGCGGCGCTCACCTCACGCTCGCGCGGCTTGATGCCGGCTCGCGTCAGGTATGCCTCGGCGGCGCATCGCGCCAAGGCGAAGTTCTCCCGCTGGAACCCTCCGGCGACGCTGAGCGTCTGGGAATCCGCGGGTGGCTCGGCGAGGATCAGCTCGGCGCCACGCTCGCCGGCAGCGTCGCGGGCGAGCTCCAACACCTCTTGCGCCAGCCCAGACGGGGCGACCAGGACCGAACGCTCGCCGAGCACAGCTAGCTTCTCGATGGCGATGTCGCGCACGGTTGGCCCAAGCCAGCGAGTGTGCTCCAGGCCGACGTTCGTCAAGACAGCGACGCTCGAAGCGATCACGTTGGTCGCGTCAAAGCGCCCGCCGAGCCCGGCCTCGACCACGACGACATCGACTTCGCGCCGCGCCAACTCCCAGAAGGCCGCGGCGCTCATCAGCTCGAACTGGGTGACGTGATCGCCCTCGGCGAGCGTACGATTGACCTGCTCGGCCGCATGGGCGGCACGGGCGATCGCCGCCGCAAAGGCGTGTGTGCTGACGTCCTTGCCTTGCACCTGGACGCGCTCTGAGTAGGAGATCAGGTGCGGCGAGGTGTAGCTGCCGACGCTCAGGTCGTGGTTCCCCAAGATCGCCGCGACCATCTTCGTCGTCGAGGTCTTGCCGTTGGTGCCGACCACGTGGATGCTCTGGAAGTGTTCCTGTGGCGATCCGAGCACGGTCATCATCCGTCTCATCCGGTCCAGCCCGAAGCGCATGCCAAACAGCTCCAGCGAGCGCAGGTGACTCTCTGCATGCTCGGGCGTCCACGGAGCGCTCCTGCCCTGACTCGCCGCCCCCGGGCGCGGAGATCGCTCTCTCACAGCGCCGCCAATTCAGTGCTGAGCCGCTGTAGCCGGTCGCGCTCCCCCTCGACCACAGCTGCCGGCGCCTTGGCCACGAAGCCCGGATTCTCAAGCTTGCTGCGGATGCGCTCGATCTCCACTGTCAACTTCTCGGCGGCGGCCGCACGGCGACGCTCGGCCACGTGCAGGTCAAGTCCCTCGGCCGAGAGGATCTCGATCGCGCCGCCGGGGATCGCCACCGAGGCAAGCGCCGGTCCCCGCGCGCGCTGCGACTCGCCGTCATCGATGAGCTCGAGGCGCGCCATCCGCGCCAGCAGCGGCGCTGTGGACTCGTAACACGACGCACGCAGACGCGCGGGGATGCTGGTGCCGGCACGAGCGCCGACCGAGTCGCGCCAGCCGCGCACAGCGACGATCGCCTCGATCGTGCGCTCGATCTGGACCTCGGCGTCGAGGTCCACCAGCGAAGCGTCGGCACACGGATACTCACAACCGGCGAGCAGGTCGCCGGCCCCGTCGAGGTAGCTCCACAGCTCCTCGGTCACGAACGGGATCAGCGGATGAGCCAACGCGACTGTCTGGCGCAGCACGTAGAGGAGCGTCGCCGCGAGCGCTTCGCGCGAGTCCTCGTCCTGCTCGTCGCCCTCCTCCAAGTCGGGGAGGCGATGCTTGACCAGCTCCAGGTACCAGTCACACAGCTCGCCGTAGACGAAGTCGTAGAGGCCCAGCGCGGCGTGGGAGAAGTCAAAGCCCTCGATGTCGGCCGCCACGTCGGCGCGGGCGCGCTCCAGGCGCGACAGGATCCAGTGGTCCTCGACGGCGGTGGGCATGGCCGCCGCCGTGACCGCCGGCCCGTCGCCGCCGTCCGCGGCGTCGCCGACGTTGAGCTGGATGAGCCGCGCGGCGTTCCACAGCTTGTTGGTCAGCTGCTGGCCCTGGGCCACCTTGTCCTCGGAGAAGCGGACGTCCTGGCCGCTGGACATGGCCAGCAGGCCCCAGCGC
>JBOGXY010000150.1:0-16798 GCA_050696495.1 Solirubrobacteraceae bacterium | reverse complement strand
TGCGCTAGGTGCGTGCGCGACTCACCATGGCGTCCAGGTAGGGAGCTCTGGACGTCGGCCTGTCCCGGTGGATGTCGCGCCATCTCCGCCGCCCTCGGGTCAGGGGACGGCGCTGAGACCGCGATGGCGCGGTCGGGGCAGCTTGTAGGCGGCTTGAAGTCATCGTGGCCTAATGTTCGCGAGCCTGCAATTGAGCGCGCAGTTCGCGCACCTGGTCGGTCAGACGCCGGTTATCGATACGTAGATGCGCTGCCTGGCGCCGGGCGGAGGCCATTTCCTGGGCCAGCACCGGCAGCACCCGGCGCAAACTGCCCAGGCGATCCAGTAGCTGGTCGCGCTCTCTGGTCTCGGCGTGCACCTGTCTCGGTGTGCTCTGCGGGAGAGTCGCGGTGGTTGTGGCCCTGGCGCGCGGCGCTCCGGGCTGAGCTACGGCTGTGGTAGTTGACACTCTTGTCGTCCTTCCTCGGTGTTCGTCCTGCCGGGCATGCTCCCGCTCGCGCCGCTTTCATTCATCCGCGCTGAGCACGCTTGCCGGCGGTGGGTTTCCCGCAGCTATACCCTCGGCGAGACCCGCTCAGTAGTTTTCGGCGAACGCCGGCGGTTTTTCGCCGGTGTCCCGCTCGCCCAACGCTCTTAGGTTCTCAGCGATGACCAGGCGTTATGTGCTCGGCTATAACCGCAGCGATAGTGCTCGTGCAGCCGCCAGGTGGGCGACCGAGCAGTTGTTGCCCGACGGCGAGCTTGTGATCGTCCACTCCTGTCGTGACCTACACCTGCCCGCGTCGCCGATGACGCACGCCGAGGAGCGCCACCGTCTCGGCCGGGATATCGTCGATGAGCTGCTGCTCGAGGGCGAGGATGCGATGTTCGACATCGACGTCGAGGTGGATGTGGTCGAGTCGGACCCTGTCTCCGCCCTGTGTGAAGCGGCGGTTCGCCATGACGCCGAGGCAATCGTGGTGGGCTCTGAGGACCACTCGCGCCTGCACACGGCAATTGGCACGGTCACCGTTGAGTTGCTGCGCTGCTCGCCGGTCCCGGTGATTGTCGTGCCCCTGCGCGGCGAAGCTTCGTCTGACGAGCAAGAGCTCGAGCGCTCGAAAAGCAGCCAAAGCGATGGCGCCTCGCGACGCGTGCCGGCTAGGGGACGAGCACGGCGGCGCCGGTAAAGCGCCCGGCGCGCAGGTCATCCAGAGCGTCTTGCGCGGCGGCCAGCTCGTAGCGTGTCACCTGCGTCTGTACGCCCGCTTGGGGAGCAAGTGCGAGAAACTCGGTCGCGTCGCGGCGAGTCAGGTTGGCCACTGAGCGAATGCTGCGCTCCCCCCACAGGATCTCGTAGGGGAAAGTGGGTATGTCGCTCATGTGAATCCCGCCGCAAACCACCGTCCCGCCCGGCTGCAGCGTACGTAGCGCCAACGGCACGAGCGCGCCGTCGGGGGCAAACACGATCGCGGCTTCGAGCTCTTCAGGCGGTTGTTCGTCAGAGCCTCCCGCCCAGACCGCCCCGAGCTTGCGCGCGAACTCTCCAGCAGCGGTGTCGCCTGGCCTTGTCAGGGCGAACACGCTGCGCCCCTGCCAAGCCGCGACCTGAGCGACGATGTGCGCGGCGGCGCCGAAGCCATAGAGCCCGAGCCGCTGTGCATCGCCGCACATGCGCAGCGATCGCCAGCCGATCAACCCGGCGCACAGCAGTGGCGCCGCCTGCTCGTCGGGGTAGTCCTCGGGAATCGCGAAGCAGTAGCGAGCATCGGCCACCGTGTACTCGGCCATACCGCCGTCGATGTCCCGTCCTGTGAAGCGTGCGCGCGGGCAGAGGTTCTCGCGTCCCGAGTGGCACCACTCGCACTCGCCGCAGGTCCAGCCCAGCCACGGCACCCCGACGCGCCGGCCGGTGGTGAGGTTGGCGGGCGGTACGCCTGGCCCGGCGGCAATGACCGTCGCGACGATCTGATGGCCGAGGATGCGCGGCGGACGCTCGACCGCGACCTCGCCGTCGAGCAGGTGCAGGTCGGTGCGGCACACACCGCACGCCTTCACCTTCAACAGCAGCTGACCCTCGCTCGGCTCGGGCACGGCCCTCGTCTCGGCGCGCAGCGGACGGTTGGGCCCGTCGAAGACGATCGCGCGCATCTGAGCGGGACCTGTCATTGCCCCGAGACGATAGAGGTCATCATCATGTGGGCGATGGCCGCGCCGCTGTACTTCCATCACCCGATCTGCATGGAGCACGATCCAAGCGCTCATGTTCCTGCGCACCCCGACACCCCCGAGCGCTTGCTGGTGCTCGAGCGGGAGCTGCGCGAGCGCGACTGGCTCGGCTTCGAGCGCCGGCAGGCGCCGGCCGCAAGCGAGGACGAGCTCGAGCTCGTGCATGATGCTGCGCTCGTATCCTCGATCCGCGAGCTGTGCGAGTCGGGGGGCGGGCCGATCGACGCCGACACCTATGTCGGCGAGCTCTCCTACCGCGCCGCGCTGCACGCCGCCGGCGGTGCCTGTGCTGCTGTGCGCGCGCTACTGGGTGGCGAGACCCGGCTGGCCTTCACCGGCGTGCGCCCTTCCGGTCACCACGCCGAGCCTGCTCGAGCGATGGGCTTCTGTCTGTTCAACAACGTCGCCGTGGCCGCCGCTTTGGCGATCGCAGAGCTCGGAGCAGAGCGGGTGTTCGTGCTCGACTGGGACGTCCACCACGGCAACGGCACCGCCGAGGCCTTTCGGCGCCGCTCGGATGTGTTGTTCGCAAGCATTCATCAGTCGCCGCTATATCCCGGCACGGGCCCGCTCTCAGACGTTGGCTCGGGTGAGGGGGAGGGCTTTACGATCAACCTGCCGGTCACGCCCGGCAGCGAAGAGGACCTGTGGCTCTCGCTGATCGAGCACGTGATCGTCCCAGCCGCGGCTGCGTTCGATCCCGATCTCGTGCTCGTCTCCGCCGGCTTTGACGCTCACCGCGAAGACCCGCTGGCCTCGGTGCGTCTGGAGACAGAGTCCTTCGCCGAAATGGCCCGACACGTACGCGCTTTGGCCGAACAGGTCGGCGCTCCGGTCGGAGTGGTGCTCGAGGGCGGTTACGCGCCGGCGGCCCTTGCGGCTTCGGTGATCGCGGCGCTCGAGGCGTTCGCGAGCGACGAGCAGCCGCACTCGGCGGCGCCGGAGGCTTTGCTCACGTCACGAGCCGCGGCGCAGGTCGGCCATTACTGGCCGCTATGAGGGCTTGATCAGCCCGCGCTTGAGCGCGTAAGCGACAAGCTCGGCGCGCGAGGAGAGATTCAGCTTCTGCTGGATGTGCGCGCGATGGGTCTCGACCGTTCGCACCGACAGATACAGCCGCTCGGCGATCTCGGCGTTAGTGTGTCCCAGCGCTATCAGCGTGAGCACGTCCACCTCACGCTCGCTGAGGTCATCGGGAGGCCCCGGTGCCGGCTCTGAGGCAAGACGCGCTCCAAGACGAGGGTTCAAGTAGCTCTCGCCCTTGGCGGCCCTGCGCACCGCCTCGACCAGCTCGTCGTCGGCGGCCTCCTTGAGCACGTACCCGATCGCTCCGGCGCTGAGCGCGTGGCGTGCGAAGGCGGGCTCTTGCTGCATCGTCAGCACGACGATTTGAGTATCGGGAGAGTTCTCGCGGATCTCGGGGATCGCCTCGAGACTCGATCCGCCGGGCATGTTCAGGTCGAGCACGAGCACCATCGGCTTGTGCCCGCGCACGTAGCGCTTGGCGCTTTCGGTGTCGCCGGCCTCGGCCACGACCTCGAAGTCGCTCTCTGACTCAAGCAGCAGCTTCAGCCCGCTGCGCACGACCGCGTGGTCGTCGGCGAGGACGATCCTGATCGTCTGCTCGCTCTCGGGCGTCCCGGCCTTGGCCGAGGACTCGCCCTGTGCTTGACCCGATTGCGTCACGCCCGGCACGCTAGCGCGCTCGCCGGAGCGATGGTTGCGGAGAACTACTGGTTGCTGTGCGGCGCGGTACCGAATGAGAGCCCCAGGACGCCGAAAATGCGGGCGTTATCGCTCATACCCGCCTCATCCCTATTGCTGACGGCGCTCATTCGCGCGCCGTCGACTCTGTTCATGCAAGCAATCTCAGGGGCTCGCCAAGTGGGTCCCGCCCACCACGAAAGGTGAACGGAAATGGACAGGAAGATGATCAAGCGGTTGGTCGCCTCGTTCGCGGCGGTCGGCGTGGCAGCCGCGGTTGCCGGGCTCGGCTCGTTCGCTACCTTCACGAGCTCTACCTCAGCCAGTCACACGGTCTCCTCGGGGACCGTCGCGATCAACCTCGCGGCGCCCGGAACGGCCAATCGCCTCACGATCGGGGCCGCCAACGTCGTTCCCGGCGACACGATCCAACGCGTCGCTGACTTGACCAACAGCAGCGGCGGCGGTGGCGACACGCTCTCAGCGATCGTGCTCAGCACGGGCGCCTCGCCGAGCTCGCTGCTCGACACCGAAACGGCGGGTGGCCTGCAGATGACGATCGAGAAGTGCTCGAACGCCTGGACTGAGGCAGGCACCTCTCCGGCCTACACCTACACGTGCTCTGGCACCACCTCCACGGTGCTGGCCTCACGTCCGGTGATCGGCTCGAACCTGGCGCTGGCCGGGCTGGCCTCGCTCACCCCCGGTTCGACCGACCACCTGCGCGTCACCCTGACGCTGCCGGCGGCCGCGCCCAACGCACTGCAGAACCAGACATCCACGATCTCCTACAACTTCGTCGGCACCCAGCGGGTCGCCGGGAACAAATAGGAATCTCGAGCAAACGACAGGAGCATCGCGATGAGCATCCGAGCGACATGGGTATTCCTGCAGCGAGCGCTGCTGGCGGTGGGCGTGCTCATGTTGCTCGGCCTCGCGATCCTTCCCCATCTGGGCCTGTATCGCCCGGTCACGATCCTCTCGGGCAGCATGCGCCCGACCTTCTCTCCCGGAGATATGGTCGTTGTCGTCCCCGAGCCGACAAGCTCGGTACGCGTCGGCCAGGTGATCTCCTACCAGGTCCCGGTCGGCATCCACCAAGTGGAGACCCATCGGGTCGTCAAGATTTTGAGCGGCGCCGGCGCTATGCACCCCGTGGTGCGGACGCAGGGCGACGCAAACAACTATCCCGACCCCTGGATCGCCAAGCTGGAAGGCGCAACCGCATGGCATCAGGTGGCCGTGGCGCCGAAGCTCGGTTATCTGGTCAACGCCTTTCGCACTCCGCAGGTGCGCATGGCAGCCGTTCTGATCGCCCCGCTGTTCCTGCTGGCGCTCGCGCTCTCGGAGATCTGGTCGGGCAGCGCCGATGAGCGAGATGAGGCCAATCTGGCCGAGCGTCCGCGCGTGCCCCGCAGCGGCGAGCGGCGCGTGTGGGTCGGTCCGTACAAAGGCCCAGAGCGCCGGCGCGGTCGCGATCGACGCGCCGCGCGGAACGGTCATGTCCCGCTGCCGGCACCTGTGGTGAGTTGGTGACCTCAAGCCTCAGGAGCCTGAGATGAGCCGTTCGTTGAGAACAGTGGTCTCCATCCCCGTTGGTCTGCTGGTCGCGGGCCTGGTGCTGGTTAGCGCTCAAGCCGCGACGGCGCTGTTTACCGGCAGCGACAGCGCCACCGTGACGGTGACAAGCGCCATGATGCCTGGTCCTGGGTCCCTTGGCGTCGAACAGGTCAACTGTCGCCGCAACGGGTCTGTGGAAATCGAACTGCAATGGACGGCCACGAGCGCGAGCTACGCGACCTCTTATGTGGTCGAACGCTCCACGTCCAGCTCGGGTTCGTATGCGCGCGTGGCGATTCTGCCGATCGGCAGCCTGGTCTTCATCGATACGAGTACCGCTTTGAATACAACCACCACTTACTACTACCGTGTGAGCGCGCTCTATATGTCCTGGAGCGCTCCGTCCCCACTCACGCCGGTAACGACGCTCAACAAGCAGTGCCACTGAGTGCGACAGCGCTCAGTCCGGCCGCCGATAGCGATAGCCGAACCCGCGAACGGTCTGCACCGGCGTGCAACCCGGATCCTCTGGCGAGAGCTTGCGGCGCAGATAGCCGACGTACAGCTTCACCTGGTCGGGCGAGACGCCGTAGGAGTCTCCCCACACCAGCTCGAGCAGTTGATCGTGGCTGAGCACCTGGTTGGGATGGCGCACGAACGCCGCCAGCAGCTTGAACTCGAGCGGCGTCAGCTCGACGAGGCGATCGTCAAAGCGCACGACATGGGCGGCGAAGTCGATCGAGGTGCGCCCGTCGGCGTAGCCGGCTCCCGCTGAGCGACCGCCGTCGGCGCTGTCGGCGCCGCCCACGCTCACGGCATCGATGGGCCCGGGCGCGGCACGACGCAGCAGCGCCTGCACCCGCGCCACCAGCTCCTGGCGGCCGAATGGCTTGACCACGTAATCGTCGGCGCCGCCCTGCAGCCCGCGCACCCGCTCGAGCTCGGCCTCGCGCGCGGTCAGCATCAGCACGGGTACATCGCTGAGCTCCCTTATCCGCTCGAGCGTCTGCCAGCCGTCGAGCTCTGGCATCTCCACATCGAGGATCACCAGGTCGGGGCGGCGTGCATAGACAGCCCGCAGCCCGGCTTTTCCGTCGGCCGCTTCGCCGACATCGTGACCGGAGCGCTGCAGCAGCTCGCGCACGACACCGCGCAGCACCTCGTCGTCGTCGATCACCAGCACGCGACTCATACCGGCATCACACGCTTTGACCACCGGCTTCTGACCGGGCGCGTCGAGAGTGTTCTCATGGCAAAGATATTGATCAGCGAGCCCCATCCGGACGTTCGCCGGCTGCTCGCCCGCATGGTCCTGCAATTGGGCCACGAGCCGTTCCTGCTCGACGCGCCGACACCCGAGGCCTTCCTCGGCGCGGATGTGTTCCTGGTCGAGCCGGCTGCTCCGATCGGCGCGGTGCTGGCAAAGGCCGCGGAGCTGATCGCGCCGGCGCTGCCGATCGTATTCGTCACGGTCGGCGCGCCCTCAGAGCTCGACATCGATCCAGTCTGCCAAGTGGTCAAGCCGTTTAGGGCCACGCAGCTCGGCGACGCCATCGACCGTGCTCTCAATCGGCGTAGGCGCGGCGGATGCTCTCAAGCTCCGCAAGCGTGTCCATGAAGGTGTCCAGCATGTCCGGATCGAAGTGCGTGCCGCGTTCTTTGAGCATCATCTCCACAGCGCTCTTCAGCGGGAAAGCCGGCCGGTATACGCGATCGCTGGTCAGCGCGTCGAACACGTCCGCGAGGGCCGCGATCCGCCCCTCGGCGGGAATCGCCTCGCCGGCCAGCCCCTTTGGGTAGCCGCCCCCGTCCCAGCGCTCGTGGTGGCTGCGAGCAATGCGCGCCCCCAGTTGCACCACCGCCGAGCTCGAGCCGGAGAGCATCTCGTAGCCGGTCTCGGCGTGTGTCTTTATCACCTCGAACTCTTCATCGGTCAGCTTGCCGCGCTTGAGCAGGATCGTGTCGGGGACCGCGACCTTGCCGACATCGTGCAGCTGGCTTGCCAGACGCAGTTGCTCGGCGTATTCGGCGTCGAGTCCCAGGGCATGGGCGAGGGTCTCGCAGTAGGAGCTCATTCGCTGCAGATGGTGTCCGGTCTCCTCGTCTCTGAACTCCACCACGCGGGCAAGCCGGAAGATCGTCTCCGCTTGTGAGGTCCAGACCTTGCTCTGCGAGCGCTCGAGCCCCTCGAGCGCATCGTGCAGTTCAACCTCGCGCTCCGCCGCGGTTGCCCGCAGGCTGTGCAGGAGCCGGCGGCGCTCGAGCTCCAGCGAGCGGCGGTGAAGCGCGTTGGCGACATTGATCAGCAGCTCCGGCGCGGCGACGGGCTTTACGAGATATCCGTAGGCCCCCTGCTCGATCGCGGTCATCGCCAGTCGCATGTCGTCCTCGCCGGTGACCATCACGACCGCGGTGTCGGGCCGCTCGGCGCGGATGTGGGAGAGCAGCTCGATGCCCGACTCGCCGGGCATGTTGACATCCAGCAGAGCCAGGTCATATTCACCGTGGGCGAGCAGCGAGCGCGCGTCCTTGGCGCCCGCGGCGCTCTCGCAGCCGTAGCCGCGCTCACGCACGACGCGCTGAGCCCAAGCGCGCAGGGCGTCGTCGTCGTCGACGACCAGGACATCGGTCATCGCTGGAGTACCTGCTCGACCTTTGCCAGCAACGCCGGTGCGGAGAACGGCTTGTCGAGCAGCTCCAACCCGCCGCTCATCTGTCCCTGGGCGTTGAGGATCGGTCCGGCAAAGCCTGACATCAACAGCACCCGCGTCTCAGGTCGTTCGCTCTGCAGCTCGCGTGCCAGCTGGGGCCCTGCCATGCGCGGCATGATCACGTCGGTTAGCAGCAGGTCGATCGAACCGGCGTGAGCGCTCGCCGCGCCAAGAGCCTCCTCGGCGTCCTTGGCGGCGATCACCGTGTAGCCGTGGCGATGGAGCATGCGCTCGGTGACTTCGCGCAGCGACTGCTCGTCCTCGACCAGCAGGATCGTCTTCTCGTCGCGCACGGGCGCCGGCAGCGCCTCGCGCTCGGCGCGTGTCAGCGGCTGATCGGTGGCGGGGATGACCACGCTCAGCGTGGTGCCTATGCCCGGCTCTGAGTACAGGCGTACACGACCGCCAGCCTGCTTGATGATGCCGTACACGGTCGCCAGCCCGAGCCCGGTGCCCTGGCCGGGAGGCTTGGTGGTGAAGAACGGATCGAACGCCTTGCGCGCGACCTCCTCTGCCATCCCTTTGCCGGTGTCGGCGATTCGCAGTTGAACATAGTCGCCCGGCATGAGCTCTGAGTCGACGGCGTAGAGCTCGTCGATCGTCACGTTGGCCGAGTCGATCGTAAGTCGTCCGCCGTCGGGCATCGCATCGCGCGCGTTTACCGCCAGGTTGACGAGTATCTGCTGCAGCTGTCCCGGGTCCATTCGCACCGACCACAGATCGGGCGCGAGCGTGCTCACCAGTTCCACGTGCTCGCCGAGCGTGCGCCGCAGCAGCTGCTCTATTTCGCCCACCACCGCATTTACGTCGAAGACTTCCGGTTGCACCACATCGCGGCGGGCGAAGGCAAGCAGTTGCGCGGTCAGGTTGGCGGCTCGCTCGGAGGCCCGGCGGATCTGCTCGATGTCCTCGAGTGTTGACTCCCACCGGTGTCCGCCCGGCGCTTTGGCGGCGTTCTCGATGTCGTGCTCTACGAACGCGGCGTAGTTGATGATCACCGCCAGCAGGTTGTTGAAGTCGTGCGCTATTCCACCGGCAAGCTCGCCGAGGCTCTCCAGGCGCTGAGACGTCTCCTTGCGCCGAAATTCAAGCTTTCGGGCAGCTTCCACCTCATTGGAATACTAACACCAAAGCCTGCCGAAAATGACGGGCTTGTGTTGTTAGGGATCTATCCTAAAAATAATGGTAATCCCGGTCACTGAAAGTGAAAATGATCCGTGGGCACGCGCTAAATCCCCTGCCCCGGGAGGAACTCGTTGGTGAAGGGAGGAAGTGCCGCTCGGTTGGGGTCTGAGTGGATCAGTCCGTGCGCGAGCATCCAGCGTCCAAAGGAGGCCCAAGCGTTCGGGTCCTGCCAACCGTAGGGATTTGATTTGTCGGTTGGAATCGTGGCGGGAAGGGTGGCTTGAATCGACGCAAGTTGCAGCTTGGCCTGTGCGGATGGATTGGCTTTCACGATCAGTTCAGCGGCCGCGCGCGGGTTGGCGCGCACACGACGCTGTCCGCTGGTAAGCGCTTGTAGAAAAGCACGCAGGTCTTGCCCGCGCGTACCGGCCTCGTCTTCGCGCACCACCAGCACCAGCTCGTCATAGGTGGGAACGCCCGCCTGATCGACCGGGATGACGGTCGGATGCTTGCCCATCTGTTGCAGCTGGATCGCCTCGTAGTTCCAAAAGCCGCCGAGCGTGGCGGCGACCCTGTTTGAGAGCATCGCCGGCACCAGGTTAAAGCCGACGTTAGCTTCGCGCACGCTGCCAGGATTCACCCCCGCGCTCTGTAGCGCCGTCTTGAGCTCGGCGGACTGGTAGTCGATGCCGGCGGTGCCGACGGTCTTGCCGGCGAGGTCTGAGACCTTCGCGATGTGCCGGCTTCCCAAAGCGATGATCGAGGTCAGCGGCCGCTGCACGAGCGCTGCGATCGAGACCACTTTGAGCCCCTGGTCGCGCGCCAACAGCAACTCGGGCTCGTAGGAGATCGCCATATCCACCTTGCCGGCCGCAAGCAGCTTCAAAGGTTCGGCCGTTTCCGAGGGGATCACGGGCTTCACGTCGAGTCCGGCCGTCTTGAAGTCGCCGCCGGCGATCGCGCTGTAGAGCGCGGCGTGATCGGCGTTTGGGAACCAGTCGAGCATCACCGTGAACGGCTTGGTGGAGGCGGCGCCGATCGTGTCCTGCTTGGAGCCGCAGGCGGCCAGAGCCAGTGCGCAGGCGGCAAGGCAGGTGATGGCGGCAGCGATCGCTCGTGTTCTCAAGGTTCGTCTCCTTTGTTGGTGTACGCCCACGGCGCCAAGTGGCGCTCGATCAATGTGAGGCTGTAGAAGCAGGCGATCGCAAACACGAACAGCACGCTTGTCGCGGCATAGGCTCGCGCCGTCTGCAGGCCGGTCAGGTCGGAGGTGATCTGACGACCGAGGCCGGCGTAAGCTCCGATAGTGGGCGTCGAGGTCTCGGCGATGAACGCCCCGATCACGCCCACCGCCAGCGCGATGCGTGCGCCGCTGATCGCGGCCGGAACCGCCGCCGGCAGCTCGGCGAAGCGAAACGCCTGCAGTCGCGAAGCGTCGAGGGTGCGCAGCAGCTTCAACTGGTCGGGGTCTACGCGCTGCAGCCCATCGATCGTGCTAACCAGCACCGGGAAGAAGCAGATCAGCGCGATTACGAACAGCTTCGGCAGGATTCCGAACCCCCACCAATAACACAGCGGTACCGCGACGATCGCGATCGGCACGGCCTGCGAGCCGACCGCGTGCGGATAGACGGCGCGGCGCGCCAGCGGTGAGAAGTGAATCGCCACTGCGGCGAGGAAGCCGGCCGCCAGCGCCAGCGCCAGGCCGAGCACGACCTCGCGGGCGGTGACCGTGAAGTTCGACCACAACAGCCCGGCGTTCTCCCACAGTTGCGCGAACATCGCATGCGGCGCCGGCAGCACCAGCTGGTCGACTGCGGCGGCGTCGACGTAGATCTCCCAGGTAGCCAGCAGCGCCAGCGCCAGCAGGGCAGCCGGCAACCAGCGCCTCATCGTGCCACCCCCTCGCCGAGCGCCCGCATCGCCTGCTCGCGCAGGGCGATCGCGGCCGGGTCGGTGCCGCGGCGCGGACGCGGCAGATCGACCGCGATCTCGGCGATCACGCGCCCGGGGCGGGTGCAGAGCACTAGCACGCGGTCGGCAAGCACGATCGCCTCCTCGACGTCGTGGGTGACGAGCACGACCGTGCGCGGCTCGCGCAGGAGGGCTCCGGTCAACCAGTTCTGCATCTCCCCGCGCGTGATCGCATCCAGCGCGGATAGCGGCTCGTCCAAGCACAGCACCGGCTTGCCCGAGAGCAGTGTCCGCAGGAAAGCGACGCGCTGGCGCATGCCGCCGGAGAGCTCGTCGGGGCGGGCGGACTCGAAGCCGTGCAGGCCGAGCTCCGCAAACAGCTCTCCCGCCCGTTCGCGTGCCCGCGCTCGCGGTTCTCCGGCGATGCGCAGCGCCAGCGCGGCGTTGTCGAGCGCCGAGAGCCATGGCAGCAGCAGGTCGCGCTGGGGCATCAGCACGGCCGGGCTTGAGAGGACCTTCCCAGCATCGGGGCGCTGCAGTCCGCAGATCAACTCAAGCAGCGTGGTCTTCCCGCAGCCGCTTGGCCCGACGACGGCAAGGACCTCGCCGCTTCGCACGCGCAAGGACACGTCCTCGAGCGCCGGGACGGGTAGGCCTCGCCTGTCGCGATACGAGCGCGCAACCCCCCCCAAATCGACCGCGAAGTCATCGCGCGGGGCTTGCTGTTGTGAGACCGGTGAGGTCGTTTGAACGGCCACTGCACTCCCTCCGCGGGCATTACCCCACAGGTTCGAAGGGTCGGCGCCGGATTCGGTGCGCCATCTCAGCCGGCTCGTCCGCCAGCTCCCCTGTTTGTCGCGATCGATGTTAGAGCGTGGCTCAGCCCGCCGCCGAGACCACGGGCCGCGTCAGCGCCTTGACGAACTCCTCGAGCTGGGCGACCGTCCAGCACTCAAAGGCCGTGCAGTGCTGCTCGTAGGCGGCGATCACCGAGTCGCCGTAGTTCCAGTACAGCCGCGGCTCGGGGTTCAGCCAGAACGTGCGCCCCGCCCGCGAGGCCAGGAGGCCGAACAGGTCGGAGCGCGGATCGCGGCCGTTGGTGCGCGCGTCGCCGAGCACGATCACCGTCGCGCGGGGGTGCAGGTCGTCCTGTATCTGCTCGAGCAGCTCCATCCACACGCGTCCGTAGTCGGTATAGCCGGAGATGTCGGCCACCCCCGCGTCGGAGGAGATCCGCTCGGAGACCGCGCGGAAGTCGCGCTCGTGGGCGAACACGTCGGTGACCTCGGAGATCCGCTCGATGAACACGAACGAGCGCATCTTGCGAAACGAGTCGTGCAGCGCGTGCAGGACGGAGAGGAAGAAGACCGAGGCCGAGGTGACGCTGGTGGAGACGTCGCAGAGCACGTAGATCTCCGGCCGCTTGGGGCGGCGCGGCCGGTAGCGAAGCTCGACCGGCACGCCGCCGGTCTGCAGCGAGGCGCGCATCGTGCGCCGGACGTCGACGTGCGCGTGGTGGCGGTGACCGCGGTTCTGCTTGCCCTGCGTGGCCAGGCGCCGGCGCAGCTGGGTGACGACGCGGTGCACGGCGGCGAGGTCCTGCAGGGGCCCTGAGGGAAGCGCGCGGTCGAGCTCGCCCAGCGGCCGCGAGGGCGGCAGCTTGCCCGAGCGCTGCACCTGGCGGCGTTCGAGCTCGCGGCGCATCATCTGCTCGAAGCGCCGCAGCGCATCGCGAGGCACGCCGTCGCGGCGAGGATCGTCCGGTGGCAGCTCCGGTTGGGGCTCGGCGCGCAGACCGAGCGCGCGGCGGATGCGCTGAACGTCGACGCCGATCACGCCGGACCCCTGCTCCTGCTGGCCGAAGGTGGCGATTGCAAGCCGTGCCAGGTCGCGCATCGCTCCCTCGGCGCCGTCTCTGAGCGCCTGTGCGATCTGCATGCGCAGGGCGTCCAGTTCGGTTTCGCTCAGCTCCGATAGGTCGCCCGCGCCGTCTGTGTCGCCGGGCTGCTCGACCCCCTCGCGCACGGCGGCCAGCTCCACGGCGCGGAAGAAGAAGCGCTCGAAGAGCAGCTCGAAGATGCGCCGGTCGTCCTGGGACTTGGCGAGCGTCGCCGCCAGCGCCTCGCGGAACTCGCTCTGGTGGGTCCAGTCGACCTCGCGCAGGACGGCGAAGGCGTCCAGCAGCTCGGAGGTGCCGATCGCGATCCCCTCCTCGCGCAGCTGCTCGGCGAAGGAGAGCATTTGCGCGGCGAGGCCCTCCGGCGCGTTGGCGCCGGGTGGAGTTGTCGAGGCGCTCGGCTCAGGCGGGCTGGGCATCCACCTTCGATGACGACGCGGCCGTCTCGGCCAGCTTCAATCCCACGCGCTCGGCGACTATGTCCATGTCGGTGCGGTGCTTGACTATCACCGACATCGTCTCGGCGAAGGTGGTCGCGTCGATGTCCTTGGCGCCTAGGAGCAACAGGGCTCTCGCCCAATCGATCGACTCGGCGATCGAGGGGGGCTTCTTGAGGTCCAGCTCGCGCACCATGCCGACGACCTCGACCAGGCGCTGGGCGACAGCGTCGTCGAGGTCGGGGGCGTGCAGCTTGACGATCGCAAGCTCGTGCTCGAGCGCGGGGTAGTCGAGCCACAGGTACAGGCAGCGACGCTTGAGCGCCTCGGTGAGCTCGCGCGAGTTATTCGAGGTGAGCAGCACGACCGGGTGAGTGGTGGAGGCGACGCGGCCCAGCTCGGGGATCGAGATCTGGAAGTCCGAGAGCACCTCGAGCAGCATCGCCTCGAACTCCTGGTCGGTCTTGTCGATCTCGTCGATCAGCAAGACGACGGGTTGCTCTGAGGCGATCGCGCTCATCAGCGGGCGGGCGAGCAGGAACTCCTCGCCGAAGATGTCCTGCTGCACGGCCTCCCAGCCGGTGTCGCTCGCCTCGGCCTGAATGCGCAACAGCTGCTTGCGGTAGTTCCACTCGTACAAGGCCTTGGCCTCGTCCAGGCCCTCGTAGCACTGCAGACGGATCAGCTCGCGGTCCAGATAGCGGGCGAGGGCCTTGGCCAGCTCGGTCTTGCCGACGCCGGCCGGTCCCTCGACCAGCACCGGCTTGCCGAGCTTGGTGGCCAGATAGGCGACAAGCGCCGTGGACTCGCTGGGCAGGTAGCCGACCTGGCTGAGGCCGGCGGCGACATCCGCCGAGGAGGTTGGTTGCGCGCCCATCGTCGGGCGAATGATAGGGCGCGTCAGTTGCGCTCAGGGTCCGGCGGCTGGTCCTCGAAGGAGAGCTGCTGCGCGGGAGTGGGGGGATAGCGAGGGCGCTTGCGTGTTTTGGATGGGGGAGGGGAGGGCGTGCGGGTCGGCGCCCCCGGGCTTGGCGTCGCGGTGCTCCGCGGCCGCTCCAGTTCCGGCGCGGCGTGCGCGGCGACGGGAATGGAGCGCTGTGCGCGTTCCGGGGCCGGTTCGACGGTGGTCAGGTCCTCCGCCGGGTCGATAGCGGTCAAATCCCCCGCAGGGTCGATGGCGGACAGATCCTCCGCCGGAGCGGCGGGGGGACGGCGCGTGCGCGGCCGGGTCAGCGGCGGTTCGGGCGTGGCGCCGGCTCGCATGCGCCAACCCGCGTAGGTGAGCAGTCCGGCGGCGACGAACGCCAGGAAGAAGCCCCACTGGATGCCGACCGGATAGCCGTGACCGTCGGGGCGCGAGAACACGCGGTAGAAGATCAACAACGTCGCCCATCCCCCGGCGAGCATCACGACGGCGCCGTCGGACCCGGGCATATGAAAGTCGCGCCGCTCCGCGCGGGCGAAGAGCAGGGCGATCACGCCGGCGGCGACCAGGAACACAGCCGCCTCGACAAACGACACGTCCCCGAACGCCGAGATCGAATGCGAGTAGATCGCCTGCGAGCGGCGCCCCACGCTCTGCAGCTCATACCAGGGCAGGAACATCGTCACGAGCAAGCCCAGCGCGGCCAGCGCCGCCAGCCGCTGCTCGGCCCCCAGAGCGCCCCACGCACGCCCAAGGCGCGTCATCTCGATCCATCCTCGCCGGCCATCCCCCGATTGTATGGCCAGCCCTCACGGCCTACCGCCAACCAGACCCGCGAGAAATACCCCTGTTCATCGCAATCAAGAAATGTTGTCAAGGGGGTTGACTTTTGATGGCGCTCGGGTATAAGGTTGTATCCGTAGTGGCATCCCCCTGAGGGGAGCGCCACGGGGAAATTTGGAGAGGGGACCTCGCACGGGCGCATCCGCTGGCGACGGTTCGCGCTGTGTCGACCCATTTGGGAGGGATCTGGATGTGCATATCAGCCCCCAGGCCGATGCTCATCACCCACGCGACCAATGAACGAACGATGGCATGACTCCACCGAAAGGCGCAAAAGTGAAAAAGACAAGCCAAAGTCAGATCGCCGCCCTTGCCTCGGGGAATCGTTGGGTCTGGGTAGGGGTGTGCGTTCTGACGGCGCTGCTGGTGCTCAGTGGATCCTCATCGCAGGCCGCTTTCACACACGAATTCCTGTCCGAACCTTCAAAGAAGCTGACAGAAGGCGTTCCGGTCAGCTCGGGTGTCGCGCTGACTGGGCCTCTAAGCGAGGTAAAGGCGATGAGCGTCGACTCCGGCCACCTGTGGCTGGCCGATCACCTCAGTGGGACCAACAGTTACGCGGTCGACGAGTTCAACGATGTGACGGGCACCTTCCTCACTCAGCTGAACGAACAAGGATCGGTGACCGACTTCGGAGGGGGTATCGCGGTTGGTCATGGGACTGGCGAAGAAGAGATCTATGTCGGCGCGGGCAAACCGGACCCGCCTATTTCGTCAGCTACGGTGGCGCGAAGTTCCCAGAACTCGTGGTCGTCCTCTCCGGTTACGGCGTCACGCTGGACCTACACGGCGAAACGTTCATCAACAAAAACAACGTCACCTCCAGCACCTTCCATACCGTCCCCGACGCGCCGGTGGGCAGCTTCGAACTGACGCTCCCACAAGGCAAATACTCAGCGCTTGCCGCGCCAACACCGCTGTGCGGCAAGAAACTGGTCATGCCCACCATGTTCACCGCCCAAAACGGCGCCACAATCAAACAAAACACACCCATTACTGTCACAGGCTGCGCCAAGGTGAGACACAAGAAGAAGGCCCAGCACAAGAAGAAGCACTGAGATGGCCGGCGGCGGGCGGGCGCAGTTCTTGCAGGCCGCAGCCGGCGTGGAGCCGGCGGCGTCGGACGACAATAATCGAGAGAGGTTTGTCGACCTGCAGCGGGCGCGGCTGGTTGCGGCGATGGTCGATGTAGCCGCCGAGAAGGGGTTGTCGGCCGCGACGGTCGCCCGTGTCGTTGCGCGCTCGGGAGTGTCCCGTCGCACTTTCTACGAGAGCTTCGAGGATCGCGACCAGTGCTTCGTGGCGGCGTTCGAGGATTCGATCGCACGGCTCGCGGCAGCGGTCGTGCCCGCCTACAACGCCGGCGGAGCATGGCCCGTGCGGCTACGAGCAGCCCTGGCGGCCCTGCTTGAGGCGTTGACTTACGAGCCTGCCGCCGCGCGCGTGGCGGTGGTCGAGGTGCTCGGCGCCGGAG
>JBOGXY010000149.1:0-12507 GCA_050696495.1 Solirubrobacteraceae bacterium | reverse complement strand
GGCGCGACGCCCGCGTCGAGTACCCCCCCCGGCAGCACTCCAGCGCTGGCGCTGTCCGGCTGCACGACCAGCCAGACCGAGGTCGCGCAGATGCTGCAACGGCTGAAGCTGATGGACGGCGTGGCCGAAGTCGCGCTGCACAGCTCGACCCAGGCCGCCTCGGCGTCCGGTGGCGCAGGGGCCTCGGGCGGCTCTGGCGGCGGCGCCTGCGGCGGCAAGGTCAGCTTCTCGGTCACGGTTACGTTCGCGGCGCTGCCCTCGACGCCGCTGCCGAACGTGGCCCCGGCGACCCCGGCCGCCACCCCGGCGTCGAGCACGACGGCCAAGGGCGCTCACGCCCAGCAGGTCGCTCTGCGAAAGAAAGGAGCGAGGCGATGACCGCCCGCGATCGTCTGGTGCTGATCGGAGTGCTGATGGGAGCGATCCTCGTCGGCGGCTATCTGCTCGTCGTCTCTCCCGAGCGCCAGAAGGCGTCCAAGGCCGCCGCCGAAGTCCTCTCCGCGCGCTCGAAACTGCAGACGCTCGAAGGTCAGGCGGCCGAAGCCACCGCCGCGCGTAACCGTTACACGACCGCGTACGCGTCGGTCGTGAGGCTCGGTCCGGCGGTGCCGGCGTCGGGCGAAACACCTTCCCTCGTATACGCGCTGGCGAGCCTCACGAACGCCAGTCACGTCGAACTGAGCTCGCTCACAGACGGCGGCGGCTCGAGCTCTTCGAAAGCCGGCTCCGCCCCCGCCGCGGGCTCCGCCGGGGCCACAACCCCCGGCGCCGCGAGCGCCGCGTTCAGTCAGGAACCGTTCACGTTCGCGTTCACCGGCACCTACTCCGCCCTCTACAAACTGCTCGCCCAGCTCGAAAACTTCACAAAGCAGACGACGTCCGGCGCGGTGCAGGTCAATGGACGGCTGTTGACGATCGACGGCGTGACTCTCTCGGCCAGCGCGGGCGGGTCCGCAGGCGGAGCCGCCGGCTCCAAGGCCGCGTCGGAAAACCTTACCGCGACCGTCTCCGCGACCGCCTACGTGCTACCGCCCGGCCAGACGCCGCTCGGCGGCGCCACGCCGGGCGCTCCGGTCGGCGCGACCCCGGCGAGCGCGAGCGCGACCGGCTCCAGCCCGACAAGCCCGGCCGTCGTACAGGGGGCGACGCCATGACCGAGTTCCTGCAATCGCTTCGCTCCGATCTGCTCTCGCGGCGGCTGCTGCCGTTCGTGGCGCTGGCGCTGCTGGCGCTGGCCGTGGCGCTGGGCTACGCGCTCGCCGGGGCCGGGTCAAGCCCGCAGCCACCTGCTCCGGCGCCGGCCGTCGGCGCCTCCCAGCAGTCCGCGCTGACGGTGGTGGCCGCCTCGACCAATCCGAACGCGGCCGAATCGGAGACGCCCGGCGGCCTCCGCTACCAGAGTGGCGGCGCCACGCGCAACCCGTTCACACCGCTGCCCGAAGCAAAAAGCTCGGCGCCTGCGACGTCGGGCTCCTCATCCTCGACGAGCGGCTCTTCTTCTTCCTCCTCCTCGGGTGGATCCTCGGGCTCCTCCGGTGGCTCAGGGTCCGGTGGATCGGGTGGCAAATCGGGTGGAACCGAACCGGCGCCGACTCCGCCGAAGTCGAGCAAACCGAACAAGCCGAACAAAAAAGCTTTCCCGTACGACGTGTCGATCCTGTTCGGCAGGCTGCCCGCGACCGCCGGTCAGGAAGTGACGCTGCCGCCGTACCAGAACCTGCAGCCACAGCGGCCGATTCCTTCGGGCAGCGAAGAACGGATCGCCCTTGAACGCGTCAACGGCAACGCCAAGAGCGCCATCTTCACGCTGCTGGCACCCGCGATCCTGCGCGGCCAGGGCGTCTGTCTGCCCAGCCCCTCCGAATGTCAGCGACTCTCGCTCGAAGTGGGGCGCGCCGAGGAACTCGAATACATCGAAGAAAATGGCCAGTCCTTCGTCTACGAGCTGAAGACCGTCAGCATCGTCAAGAGCAGCTCGCAGGCTGCCGGGTAGAGCGGCAAGATTGATAAATGAGGGGCCCAGGTCATCGGCCTTCGGCCGATTTCGCCACCCTCAAATAAGCTTTCGCGGATGAGTGTCCGCATGATCACCGCCGGCGAGTCCCATGGCCCCGGCCTGACCTGCATCGTTGAGGGCCTGCCGGCCGGCATCGAGCTGACCCCGGAGGACCTAAACCGAGACATGGCGCGCCGCCAGCTCGGCCACGGCCGCGGCGGGCGAATGAAGATCGAGCGCGACGCGGCCGAGGTGACCGGCGGCGTGCGCCACGGTCGCACGCTCGGCGGCCCGATCGCGCTGCAGGTGGCAAACCGCGACTACGCCAACTGGGAAGAGCGGATGTCGCCGTGGCCGGTGCAGGCGCAGGTCGAGGAGGTGCACCTGCCAAGACCTGGTCACGCCGACCTGATCGGCACTCAGAAGTACAAGCAGAGCGACGTGCGCAACATCCTCGAGCGCGCCTCCGCCCGCGAGACCGCCGCGCGCGTGGCCGGCGGCGGCCTGTGCAAGGCGTTCCTGGCGGCGCTTGGCGTCCAGGTGCGCTCGCATGTGATCCAGATCGCCTCCGTACACGCCCCCGAGCGCGAGCAGGCGCTCGCCGTGGCGGACTTCGACGCGGTCGACGAGTCGCCGGTGCGCTGCCTTGACGCCGAGGCGACCAGGGCGATGGTGGCCGAGATCAACACCCTTCGCAAGGCCAACGAGTCACTCGGCGGCGTCTTTGAGGTGCAGGCGTTCGGCCTGGTCCCGGGTCTTGGCTCGCACGTCTCCTGGGAGGAGCGACTGGACGGCCGCCTGGCGATGGCGATCCTCTCGATCCAGGCGATGAAGGGCGTCTCGATCGGCGATGGCTTTGCCGTCGCCGGCGTTCCCGGCTCGCAGGCCCACGATGAGATCTTCTATTCAGAGCAGCACGGCTACTTCCGCGAAACCAACCGCTCCGGGGGCCTCGAGGGCGGGATGACGAGCGGCGAGCCGCTGATCGTGCGCGGCGCGATGAAGCCGCTGCCGACGCTGACCAAGCCATTGCGCTCGGTGGACATCGCCACGCACGGCCCGGGTGCGGCGCTGCGCGAGCGCACCGACTCCTGCACGGTGCCGGCCGCCGGCGTGGTCGGCGAGGCGATGGTCGCGCTGGTGCTGGCCGAGGCCTACCGCGCCAAGTTCGGCGGCGATCACATCGATGACGTGCGCCACGCGCTCGATGCCTACCGCGAGCGGATCGGATGGCGAGCACCCTGAGCGACGCGCCCGCCGGCGCGCCGGCGGGCGCGTTCGTCTTCATCGGCTTCATGGGGGCCGGCAAGAGCACGGCCGCCGCCGAGGTGGCCGCCGCGCTCGGGACGGAGGCGCTGGACAGCGACCGCTTGATCGAGCAGGAGCTCGGCCACTCGATCGCCGAGGAGTTCGAGCGCTGCGGCGAGGCGTCGTTTCGCGAGCGCGAGCAGGAGATCGTCTGCCGGTTGCTGGCGCGTGCGGGTCCGGGTTCGGTGATCGCGCTCGGCGGCGGCAGCGTGCTCTCCGAGCGTGTGCGCGAGGCGCTCGAGGCCCATCTGACCGTCTTGCTCGACGTCTCCGCCGAGTCGGCCTGGCGGCGAGTGGGGGAGGGCGCCGCCGCGTCGCGCCGCCCGCTGGCGGCCGATCGCGCCGCTTTCTTTGCCGAGCATGCTTCCCGCGCGCAACTGTACGAGTCGATCGCCGATGCTTTCGTCCCCTCGCTTGGCAAACGGGTGGCCGTGCGCGCTCTACCGGGCCTGCGTGCACTGGCGGCGGCGCCCGTCGGGACGCGGCTGCTGTGGGCAAGCGCGGCCTCCGGCGATTACCCGGTGCTGGTCGGTCCCGGCCTGCTCACGCCGGAGGTGTGTGCGAGTGCGGCCTGGCCGCTTGATCGCGGCGCCTCACGGCCGTTCTGTGTCTCTGACCGCAATGTCGCCCCCCTGTACGCCGAGCGGCTCGGTGGTCTCGCCGAGTTGATCGAGATCGATCCCGGCGAGCGCCACAAGACGCTCGCGAGCGCGGAGTCGGTGTGGGGTGCTCTGGTGGCCGGCGGTATGACACGCGCCGATCACCTGGTCGCGCTCGGCGGCGGCGTCGTCGGCGACCTGGCGGGTTTTTGCGCCGCCACCTATCAGCGCGGTGTGCCGGTCGTGCACGTCCCGACGAGTTTGGTCGCCCAGGTCGATTCCGCCTATGGCGGGAAGACGGGAGTGGACCTGCCGGCGGCCAAGAACTACGTCGGCGCCTACCATCAGCCGGCGGGCGTGATCGTAGATCCCGAAGCGCTCGAGAGCTTGCCGGCCGCCGAGCGCTCGGCCGGCTATGCGGAGGTGATCAAGACGGCGTTGATCGCCGGCGGTGAGCTGTGGGCGAGGGTTCAGGCAGACGCCCCGATCGACGAGCAAACGATCCTTGCCTGTGCGCGCACGAAGCTGGCTGTCGTGGCCGAGGACGAGCGCGACGGCGGACGCCGACAGGTGCTCAACCTAGGTCACACGGTCGGCCACGCGATCGAGACCGCCACCGGCTACGAGCGCTATCGCCACGGCGAGGCGGTCGCGCTGGGCCTGCTGGCGGCGCTGCGACTGTCGGGTCTAGATGATCTGCGCGCTGAGGTGGGCGATTTGCTGCGCGCACACGAGCTCCCTACCGTGCTTGACGACGTGGACGTCGAGGAAGTGCTGGCGGCGACTTGGCGGGACAAGAAGCGCGTCGGCGAGCAGGTCCCGTTCGTGCTGCTCGACGCTCCCGGCCAGGCAAAGACCGGCTGTCATGTAAGCGAGGCCGAACTGCGCACCGCCGTCAGCGAGCTTCGCGGCTAGGCTTGCCCTTCATGCCCGGGCCCGTGCGCATAGAGGTGATGAACGGGGTCAACCTGAACATGCTCGGCAAGCGCGAGCCCGAGCATTACGGCACTCTCACTCTCGATGAGCTCGAGCGCGAGATCGAAGCCTTCGCCGGCGAGCTGGGCGTCGAGGTCCGCTTCTTTCACTCAAACTTCGAGGGCGAGTACGTCGAGCACCTGCACAATTTGGGCGAGCTGGTGGACGCGGTCGTGCTCAACCCGGGCGCCTGGACGCACTACGCCTGGGCGATCCACGACGCGCTCTTGACAGCGGGCCTGCCGGCGGTCGAGGTGCACCTCTCCGACCTGCGCTCACGCGAGCCGTGGCGGCAGCTGTCGGTGATCGAGAGCATCTGCATCGCCAGCTTCACCGGGGAAGGCCCAAACGGCTATCGCAATGCTCTGGAGCGGCTGCGCGATCACCTCGGTAGCGGCGCTCGCGCGTGAGCGAGAGCGAGCGCATCGAGCGCCTGCTAGCCGAACTGCGCTCGCGCGAGATCGACAGCCTGCTGGTCGGCACGGGAACCAACCTGCGCTATCTGACCGGCTTCACAGGCTCAAACGGCCTGGCGATCATCGACGCCTCCGAGCGCGAACGGCATCGCTTCTTCACCGACTTCCGCTACGACACCCAGTCGGCCGAGCAGGTCCCCGGGCAGTTCGAGCGCGAGATCGCCCCCGCCGACCTGCTGGAGGCGGCCGCGCGCGCATTGGGCGGCCGCGGTGCCCGCGGTGGGCACAATCTCGGCTTTGACGACGCCGCCATGAGCGTCAAGCAGCACGAACGTTTGAGCGAGCTGCTCGACGGCGGCTGGCGGCTGGTGGCGTGCGGGGGCGTGGTCGAGCGGTTGCGCGAAGTAAAGAGCCCAGGGGAGATCGGATCGATTCGAGCCGCATCTGAGCTTGCGGACGAAGCGCTGCGCACGACCCTGCAGAAGGGTCTTGCCGGTCGCACGGAGCGTGAGGTGGCCATCGACTTGGAGCTGGCGCTAAGACGACTCGGCGCGCCGGCGCCGAGTTTCCCCTCGATAGTGGCAAGTGGGACGCACGGAGCGCTGCCCCATGCTGAGCCGCGCGATGTGGAGATTCCTCGCGGCGTGCTCGTGACGATCGACTGGGGCGCGTATCTGGACGGCTACTGTTCGGATTGCACGCGCACATACGCGACGGGCGCCGTCGGAGAGCAAGCCGAAGCGGTATATGGCTTGGTGCTCGAAGCCCAGGAAGCGGCGTTGGCGGCGCTACGGCCGGGCGTGAGCGGACGGGCGGTCGACGCGATCGCACGCGATCTGATCGAGGCAGCGGGCCACGGCGAGCACTTCGGCCACGGCCTCGGCCACGGCGTGGGCATGGACATCCATGAGGGCCCGCGCCTCTCGCGCACCGCGCCAGAGCAACCGCTACAAGCCGGCAATGTGGTGACGGTGGAGCCCGGCGTCTACCTGCCCGGGCGCTTGGGCGTGCGGATCGAGGATCTAGTTGTTGTTCGCGACGGCGGCGGCGAGCGTCTCTCGCCGTTGCCCAAGGCCCTGACGGTGCTTGAAGGGTAGTCCGCCGGGTAGGTACAGAACGCGCGCGAGCCCAATCGCCAGCGCGACGCTCCAAGCGATGAAGAAGGCGGCCTGGGCGTCGGCCGAGGCAAAGCCCGGCAGCCAGCGCCACCCGGCCCAGACCGCCACCGCGCTGGCCAGCGCGAGCACCGGCGGGCGGCGGCTGACGGCGGTCTCCCAAGCCGTCAACGCAAGGACGAACGGAAGCGCGTAATAGACGACGTCCCATGTGTCCAGCATGCAACGCAACAACAGCAGCAGCGCCAACAGCAGCAGCGCCTCGGTCTCATCGCGTCCGGCGGGACGTCCACCGTTCGGCCTGAAAGCGTGAGCGCTCTCTCTGTCCGCTCGCCTGCGCATCAGCACGGGGATGCTCAGCGGCACCGCCAGGGCCACGATCAGAATGTGGCTCATCTGTCCAAGCCATGCCGGCGCGGTGCGATAGCCGGGCTTGATCGCTCCGAAGGCGCCACGAACGACCTCGCCGTGGTGGCCGAAGAACCACCAGAGCTGCCAAGGCTGGAAGATCGCGCTGGTAGGGCTGGCGGCGCTGCGGAGGTTGGTGGAGAAGGCGCTGCCCCCGAACAGGGCGAACGGAGCGAGTATCGCCAGGGCAAGAGAGCCGGCCAGTGCCATGCAGGCCAACCGCTTGCCGGGAAGCGCCACGAGCACCGGTCCGATCGCAAGCACCGCCCATTGCTTGTTGGCGATGGCCGCTCCAAGTGCAAGCGCCGCCCACTGCCAGCGCCCACGCGCGGCCAGCAGCACCGCGGCGACGCACAGCACCGCGCCGAGCAGCTCGTCGGGATGGCCCAATTCCAGGGCGGCGAGCGTCAACGGGTTGGCCACGCACAGCCCAAGAGTCACGGCAAGCGTCAGTCTGCCTGTCTGGCGGGTGCGCAGTTGCGCGACCAGCCACAGCCCAAGGATGGCTGCAGCGAGCATGCACGGCAACGCGAGCATTCGGTATATGGCAAGCTCCCCGCCGCCCCACAGGCTGGGAGCGAGCGCGAACGGGGCCCGCTCGAGCAGCGATCCGCCGTAGACGGGCGCCAACTGGAAGAAGCTCGTCAAGTGTCCCTGCACGAGCGCGTCGACGGCCGCGCGAGCCTCGGTGTCGTAGTCGTTCCAGCCGTAGCCATAGAGCCCAAGCCAAGCGGTGGCCAGGCTCGCGACGCAGGCCAGCGCGACCCAGGACAGTGCGGCTTTCCCCCTAAGTGAGTTCACTAAGAGAGGCATCGGCGTTCCCCGGGCGTCGCTTGAGGTGTACAACGCGGGCAAACCTTGAGATCCGCGCCGCCGGCGCGGTCGAATGCTCTCTAACCGCGCCCGCGTGCGACCGCCAGGCGATGGAAGAGGTCCGTGACGCCAAAGCGCGGCGCCACGCGCTCGACCAGTCCCGGCGCAAGCTGGGCGAGCGCCAACATCGGCCGCAGCGGCACGCCGCTCTCGATCATCTCCGCGCGATCCTCGCGAATGGCGCGCACGACGGCCTCTGAGACCTTCTCGGTGCTCGTCTCGCCCATCATCCGGTTGGAGCTGTGACCTTCGGCGACCATCCGCGCGTACATCCCGTCGCCGGCGATAAAGCCGGGGCAGATGACCGAAAAGCCGACAGGCGCGTCCAGATACTCGGCGCGCAGCGACTGCGTCAACCCGACCAGCCCGGCCTTGGTGGCCGCATAGGGCTCGCTGAAGGCGGGTCCGACCTTGCCGGCGACCGAGGCGATGAAGACGACATGCCCGCGTCCGCGCTCCAGCATTCCCGGAGCGACCCGATGCGTGAGCAGCAGCGGCGCCGTCAGGTTGACGTCCACCATAGAGGTGAGCTCCGCGCGCGAGTAGCTGGTGAAGGCGGAGGTGTTCTCGACGCCGGCGTTGTTGACGAGCAGGTCGATGGGCCCGAGCTCGGCCTCCACGCCGTCCACGAGCGGGTCGATGTTGCTCAGCTCGGCGAGATCGGCCGGTATCGCGGCTGCCTTGACTCCCAGCTTGCGCAGTTCCTCGACGACTCGCTGTAGCTCTGGCTCACGCCGCCCGGAGACCGCGACGTTGACCCCCTCGCGGGCCAGTCGCTTGGCGATGTGCGTCCCCAGCCCGCCCGAGGCGCCGGTGACCAGCGCTGTGCGTCCTCTCAGTTCCTTCACGTCGGCTCCTTTTGCTCGCGTCGGGCGATCTTAGCCGCGAGCCTGCGAAGTCCGGAGACAACAAGGGTGGTCCGGAGCGAAGTTCGCCCCGGACGCCCCTGTGGGTCGGCTAGGCTCTGCTGGCTATTTGTAGTAGAAGCCGCTGAAGTAGCTCGTCCAGGTGGAATGGTTGTGAATGTAGGGTTCGGATTCCACGTCGAACGGCAGCTCGATGATCGAGACTTCACCGGATTTGGCGGCGCAGCTCAGTCCCACGCTGCGAACGCCGGCACAGCCAATGGCTGTGCCGAACGGGTACGTTTCGGCTGCGAAGAAGTACACGTATGGGCCGAAGTGATTTCCACCACCGCCGACTTCTACGTGGTTGGCATATTCGACGGCGCCGGCAGTCGGTGCAAGGACCGCACCGCACGACGCGATCGAGACAAGCACTGCGATTAGCCCCTTTCGCATCGTCAACCTCCCACTGGGATCGTTTGATAGCCCTGCGGATAACTACTGGCTTCCAGGCTCCATGCGTTTTCGCGGACGGCGACGGTCTTTGTGGTCCCGTCGGCCATCGTGGCGGTCACTGCGGCGACCGTGCTGGGGACTACCCCGGCAACGAAGACGCTGTCTCCCTCGCCCGGGATTTCTGAGATCTGGGTCGTCGCGCCGGCGTTAACGTCAGCTTCGGTTTCGCCTGAACAACTCGATCCGATACTTGGTGTATCCCCATTGGGTTGATGCACCCACAACAGGACGCAAACGCCGCCGCTCATGGACTTAGCGATCCACGCCGTCATGTTTGGCGACTGGATATTCAGCTTGCGGATCGATTCGGCTAGCGGCCAATTGCTGCTCAGCGATCCTTCCGGCGCCTGCAGCGGCCAGGTCGGCCTGTCTCCTTCGTGCGTTGCGTCGTGGGATGAGACGAATTCCAGTTCTGTCGGTCCGTTGCTTTGCAGCGCCGGATAGCCCGCATAGTTGGAGGTGGGTGTTGCTGTAGAGCCGCTCGCCGAGAGCAGCATGATGGACACGGGAACAGCGACCGCTGCAAGCGTAAGCGCAAGAATGCTGCGCCTGCCGGCACGCGACCGCGCGAAGCGTGGTGCGTGATGCATAAAGCCCCCTTCGTCAGGTTGAAGACCCTCGATCGCCGCTGCGAGCAGCGACAAACGAGGCAGTCAGAAGTGCCTGATTAACGGAAACGTATCATGAACAGCGGGGGTGGCAGCCGAACTACAAGAAGACGCTCGATCGAGCGCCCAGACGTGCGGTGAACGGTCTCGCCTTCGCCTCCCGAGATCGGACAATCGGCCGTCCTGATCATCGGCGTGACCGCCTGGGAGGCGTCACGATGAGTGGGAGACGTTTGCGGTGAACGCCTCAGCTGTGTTCGTTCAACCGACATGAGCTTCACCCAACCCGATGCAACTGGGAACGGCGCCTCGGTAGAGGCTGTAACCCAGGGTGACCGCCGATTCGGACTGTCTTGCTGTGAGAACTAGCGTGTCACCGGGGGGCACAAGGTCTGGGCGCACGGCCAGACCGCCGCCATCACCCGGTCTAGCGAGCTTCGCGGCAAGTGACGGTGGCACAGGTACGACCTGACCGAAATCTGAACAGCCTGCCTGCACCGGAATGACCCTCACGCTGACACCAAGCTTGGCCAGCTGAGCATTTGCGCCTGAGACGCCCGTAAGTTCGCTAATCGAGACGTCGAGCGTGCCGTCCGGCCGCTGCGTAACGGCGTAAGCGGCCGATGGAGTCGTGCCTGCCGTCGTCAGGATCGAGACGCTCGCGACGATGGCGGCCAGCACCGCCAGGCCCGCCACCAGCCGCCTTGGGCGTAGCGACAGGCGGGGGAATCGCGACGCGCTGGATCCAAACCGCGCGGCGACGCGCGGTTCGACGATCGTCAGCCTCGGCACGAGGTCTCGCGAGCCGCTCGGGTAGGCGAGCGCCGTGGCATGGTCGCGCACCAGCTCCTCCCACAGTCGCTCTTGGAATCTAGACATCGAGATGACCGTCCTTTCTGAGCTTCGCTCGCGCTCTGGAGAGCCGCACGCGCAGCCCGCCGGAGGAGACGCCGAGCGCTACCGCCGCTTCCTTGGGAGTGAGTTCCGTCAGATCCACGAGCTCCACGGCCTCGCGATCGAGCGGTGAGAGCCCGGCAAGCGCCTCGCGGATCGAGCGTCCGCGCTCGGCGGCGTCGATCCGCTGCTCGAGCTCGTCGGTCTCGTCGGGATCGAGCGAGCGGCGCCCGGCGTGGCGCGAAGCCGCATCGCGACGGCGCGCGTCGCGCTCGCTGTGCTTGGCGTACACGTTGCGAGCGATAGCGAACAGCCACGGCCGCAGCGGCCCGCGCGCCGGGTCGTAGCTGCCGAACGAGCGCATCGCCTCCACGAACGTGTCCGCCGTCAGATCGGCGACCGTCTGCGGATCGCGGCTGCGCCTGGCGAAATAGCCGGCGATCGAGTCGAACTGGGAGCGATAGAGCCGCTCGAACTGCTCCAGCAGGGCCGGATCGATCGGGACGGTTCTCTGTTCGCTGCGCTCCGCGGTCAAGGGCGCCACATCTACTACTTGTCGGTCTCGCTCCCGAGCGTTACAGCCTGCTCGGCGGAGTCCGGCGCTGTGACCCGGCGGCTGGGCGATCCGGTGCTGCCCCCGGTTGAGCTAGAGGCTGGTCGACACCGGCGCAGCTACGTCTGGCGCGGCTTCAGCGGCCTCGGCCGTACCCGGCTCAGCCCCCTGCAAGGCACGGGTCAACAGGCCCCACAGGATCGCCCGTTCGCTGGGGTCAAGCGCCTGCAAGACCTCGTCCTCGATCGTCTCCTGCGCGCGCTCGGCGCGCGTGAGAGCGGTGCAACCCTGCTCGGTCAGCTCGACCAGGTGGCGGCGGCGATCGTCGGGGTCGCGCTTGCGGGCGACGTAGCCCAGGTCCTCCAGCTCGTTGAGCAGCAGCACCACGTTGTTGGCGTCCATGCACAGGGCCTCCGCCAGCTCCTGCTGGGGGGTGTGGTCGTGGTCGCGTACGTAGCTGAGCGCCATCAGCAGGCGCAGGTGCATGCCCAACAGGTCCTCGTTGCTGCGCCTGTAGACCTGCTTGGCAAGGCGGGTCAGCAGCACCATCGAACCGGGGGCGCGTGGCTGAAGCTCATCGGTCATAGCCGTACGATTATACCACGTCACAGCAAGCATCCCTTCATGAGAGATAATCTTTGTTGCAGTGATGATCCATGCTATGGTGTTCTCTCCGCACACAGAAGGGAGCGTCCTATGAGCACCACCACCTCCATATCCGAGCAAGTAGACCGACACGAGTCGGTCCTCTCACCGAGCGACTCCGAGCGCAGGCGCGAGCGTCGCCGCTGGATAGCGCTGGCGGTGCTCTGCCTCGGACAGTTGATGATGGTGCTCGACGCGACGATCGTCAACGTCGCGCTGCCATCGATTCAGCGCGACCTGCACTTCACCCAGGCGAACCTGACCTGGGTGATAGACGGCTACCTGATCACTTTCGGCGGCTTCCTGCTGCTGGCTGGGCGCTTCGGCGACCTGATCGGGCGCAAGAAGGTCTTCCTCAGCGGGCTCCTGCTGTTCGTGGCGGCCTCGATCCTCTGCGGGGTGGCGGACAGTCAAACGATGCTGATCGGCGCACGACTGTTCCAAGGGGTCGGCGGCGCGGTCGCCTCCAGCGTGATCCTCGCGATCATCGTCACCGAGTTCCCCAAGAAGGCTGAGCAGGCCAAGGCGATGGGCATGTACGCGTTCGTCTCCGCGGGCGGCGGCTCGATCGGCCTGCTCGCCGGCGGAGCGCTCACGCAGTCGCTTGACTGGCACTGGATCTTCTTCGTGAACGTGCCCATCGGACTCGCCGCGTTCGCGCTCGGCTCGCTGTTGATCGCAGAGAACGAGGGCATCGGTCTCGCCGGCGGTGTCGACGTGCTCGGTTCGGTGTTTATCACGGCCGCTACCATGATC
>JBOGXY010000148.1:0-3212 GCA_050696495.1 Solirubrobacteraceae bacterium | reverse complement strand
CATCTTCGACTGCTGGGCCGGACACTGCCACACCTGCCAGCAACCGATAAACCTCGCCAACCTCCCATTACGCCACCCACCACGAGACGAATGAAACACAGATGACAACTCTAACAAAGTACTATTAAGGACGCCCTCGAAAACGCAACAAAGTCGAAAGAGCTGTCGAATGGTCGAACCGCGTACTACGACGAGGAGACCAATACGGTGGTGATCGTAGATCCATCGTCACCGGATGGCGGTACGGTATTCAAGCCTAGCGGTGGTGAGGAATATTTCAACGGGCTGCGATAGGAGGACAAGATGGAGCGAGTAGTCATAGACGCGGAAGGAGTAACAATTCGTTTGAGCAAGCCAGAGCTTGGCTTGGTAAATAACGCACTGAACGAGATAGCCAACGGGGTAGACATCTCGGATTCGGAGTTCCAGACGCGGTTGGGTGGGTCCCGGTCGGATGTGCGGCAACTCTTGATGGAAGTTGGAGACATATATACCGGGCGCTAGACTAGGCGTTCTCATCGGAGCGAGGGGCTCGCCCCTAGCAGACACGCCCGTTGGACGATGTGCCTTCACGGGAACCGGACGCCCCCAGCCGTCACGCCCCCAGCAGGCGCCAACGAAACTACATGGTCGTTTTGGGCTTCTCACGGTCATTAACGATGTGAGCCGAGAACAGATAGCTGCCTCAGCCGATCCTCTACGCAGCCCGAGGTCGCTGTTGAGTCCTGTCGCTGGCCTGCCTAGCGCGAGCGAAGATTTGCTCACGGCAGAGGAGGTTGCCGCAGTCCTCCGCATGACGCCGGCATGGGTCTACGCTCAGACTAGAAGTCGCCAGATACCGCACATTCGGCTTGGCCGCTATGTGCGGTATCGGCGTGAGGCGCTGATACAGTGGGTGGAGCAGCTCGAGGATGTGTCGGCCGCCCCGCTGGAGAACCGTTAGCGGCGTCGACGGTGAATCGGGAGTGTCCGAGGATCTGTGTACGGATGAAAGTCAAATCCTCCTGGCGGGTTGCATGGGATCGTGCAACAGTTTGTGGTGGGCGTCGGTGACGACGAGCTGAAGCGCAGGTTCTGGGCTGGTGGCCTGCCGCGTTGCTTGCCGTTTTGACGGTGTTGAAGGTGCGCGCCCACGTGTCGCGCCGGCGCCCTTGTTCGCTGGTCTGGTTGCCTTCCAGTCGACGATCAGGCGGCGGTAGGCCGCCTCGGCGCGTTCTGTGAGCTCGCGCTCGGCTTGCCGTTCGGTGGCGCTTGCGGAGACCCGCTGCCTGGCGTGGCGCGTGGGGAGCGGTGGCGCCCCGGCGTCGAGCTCCACGCGGCGCAGCTTGGCGCGCACGCGGGACGGCCGCGCGAAAGCGTAGTCCTCTTCCTTGGTGAGCAGCTGCCAGGCGAGGCAGGCGAGCTTGCGGGCGACAGCGACCGCCGCGACCTGTGCTCCCTTGCGCGCGCGGATACGCTCGGCGAAGGCGTGCAGCGGCCCGGGCTGGCGGACCGCGACCCAGAACGGCCTCGACCAGCACCGAGCGTGCCTGGGCGTTACCGCGCTTTGAGATCCCGCCCGTGGCGCGGGGGCTCATCACCGGACTGGCGCACCTTGGGGTCGAGCCCGAAGTACGCGACGAGCTGGCGCGGCGAGGAGAAACGGGAGATCTCGCCGATCGCGGCCATCAACGTGACAGCCACGCCCGCGCCGACACCGGGGATACTCATCAGCCTGTGAGCGTCCTTGGAGCCGGCTGCCCCCTGCGCGAGCTTTTGGTCGATCTGGGCGACCTCGCCGTCGAGGAAGTCGATCTGGCGCAGGCAGCCCGCGACCGTCTCTGCCGCCTCCTCGCCGAGCTGTTGCCCTGACAGCCACGCGCGCCCCTCCTTGCCAAACAGGTCGCTGACCGGCGCGCGCCCGAGCAGGCAGCGAGCGAGCGTTGCGTGGACCTCGTTCTTGGCGCGGGTGCGCTGACGCACAAGTGCCGCACGCCGCGCGACACGCCGGCGCAGCCCTGAGGTCACCGTGTCGGGCACCCACACCGACTCGAGCGGTGGGACTGAGACTCTGCGCGAACAACTCAAGCGTGTCGCGGCCGGTCGCGACACGGCCGGCAGAGCGCGTCTTTGAGTCCTCGCGGATCGCGACCTCGCAGAAGCCCTGGTGGACATCGAGTGCTACCTGGCGCATACGTACTCCTCCTGTGAACCTCGTTGACAACAATGGAGCAGTTGCAGGGCAAACGACAACTACGGATTCGCGCTCGCAGCGCAACCGGGCAAGTCGCAGGGGGGCCACATAGGCATACGGGCTCGCAGAGCCCACACCCAGAAACCGGCCTGCCCTCACGTCTGCTCCAGGAAGCCCCTGTCCCGATCAGCCGAAGCTACGACCAGGACCGGATGACCTCCCAGCAGCAGTTTCATGCCCGTAGGCATGAGCGAAAGAGGTCGCTATGCCTACTGCTACGCAGGACTACACGGAGTCAGAGCAGAGCTTGGAGCTTCCCGCTGGCGGGGAGCGGTGTGCTGGGCATGGCGTTTGAGATCGGAGGTGGAAGTCCTGTCCTGGGACCCTGACAGGGGGAACCCAACATCGATGCGGCAAGGGCGCGGCCCGGAGTTCACCCAGTCCAAACATGCATCGTCCATTATGCCGAGGTTCAAGTTATGCCGACTTTGGTTGCGCGATGCGTTGGTGGTGGGCGAGTCAGGCCCTTTGGGGTCGGCATAATCAGAGCGTCTCGAGGAAGGCGAGGAGCTTGTCGGGTGGTTCTTGCAGCGTCGGTGCGAGCATGCTCATCGGCGGCTCCTTTCAGATGATGCTCGAGGCGGTCGCTTGCGAGCGCGAGTAGCTCCGGTGCGGCTTGGAGATACCAGTAAGTCGATTTGGGGTGGGCGTGAACATTATGCCGACCTCGGCATAATGTTCACCTCATCAGGGCGAGCCTGCGCTACGTCCCTCGCCGCGAGCGCGAGCAAGTCGCCCGCGACCTCAAGCCGATCTACACCGCCAAGGACGCAGACCAGGCCCAAGCAGAGCTCGAGACCTTCGATGAGAAATGGGGGCAGCGGTTCCCGCCGATCACTCAGGCCTGGCTGATGACGGCGGCCATGAGATTCTCCCCGTAGGCGGCCATTAGAAGTCCCCACTGGTGGCCGCTAATTCTCCCCATGGGTGGCCATCGGAACTCCCCACTGTCCTGTCCAGGTGTAGTGCCTCCTGACGT
>JBOGXY010000147.1:0-4600 GCA_050696495.1 Solirubrobacteraceae bacterium | reverse complement strand
GCGGCAAGCAGCGCGGCAGGCTCAAGCCCAAACGCCTGCGCTTTAGCACGTCGTCACCAGCACCCAACTCACACTGTTGCACGATCGATTGCAAAACGCCAACGGGATTTGACTTTCATCCGTACCTCACGGCAGCGAGCCATGCCGATATCGAGTGGCTCATGGACGCCCTCGCCGAGCGCTTCAAGGCGCTCCACCCTCTGTTCAAGCCCAAGGTCTATGAGCCCGAAAAACCGAGGGACGAGCTGAACATGATCACCTACGTCGTCCCTGTCGCCCTGCTGCTGGACCACGGCAAAGCAACGAACAACACAGTCAAGATCGAGTTTCACTTCGAGCCTGACCTGCCACCGGCTGAGACGGTCAGCGGGAACGTCGGCCCCACCCAACGTCCGATCCGTGCTCGCCTGCCCGAGCTGCCCTACCAATTCGTGCTGAAGCTGATGACCCTGACCGCCTCTCCGGTCGGGATCGACGAAGAACGCCGCGGCGATGCGATACCCCGCCAGCTATACGACCTCGACATCCTGCTCGCCAGCTTCACCAACTCCGGCCAGTGGGAGGCGATGGTCGCCTACTGCTCTGCGCGCTACGCGCGCGAATGCGAGACCTGGACGATCGACGTCGCCGCTGGAGAGCCCGCCGCGGGGATTCGCGACCGTCTGCAGCGCTGGGCCTCCTGCAGCGACAGCGCATCTGGGCGCTGGAGGACGATCCGCGCGGTCCAGCAGTCGCAACTGCGCCGGCAGGTTCACCGCGAGCCGTGGGACTGGCGTGCCCGCTGCCTGCGGCTAGCGCTCGCCGTTGAGTGCATCAACGCCGACGATGGCTGGGCCATCTGGCAGCAGGCCCTCGCTACAGCGGCACTCGTACCAGCCAGCAAAGCGAGGCGGTTCAAGCACGCTCTCGCGGAGCTGGCGAATGCCGACGCACGATCGCTGCCACTCGAACTGCACGACTTCGTGTGGGAGGTGCTCAGCAACGGGACGCCGCCGCTTGCCGAGCGAGTCGCCAACGCATACACAACGGTCACCAGCGACTGATCCGCCTCGATCCGAGACAGAGTTAGCGAGGTTTACCCGGAAACCTGGAAGCCTGCCCATTCCCATGCCCTTTTCGATGGCCAGACCCAGATTCGAACTGGGGACACCACGATTTTCAGTCGTGTGCTCTACCAACTGAGCTATCTGGCCGCTGGCCGATCTTTGATCGGTATCGATCCTACCGGCTCCAGAGCCGCCGACCAACGCTCGCCTGCGCCCGACGCAGGCCGCCGCTCAGTGATCCCACGCTTCCAGATACGGCAACGGGTCGATCGGGTACCCGGCTCCGACCCGCCAACCGCCGACCCAGATCTCGAAGTGCAGGTGCGGGCCGGTCGCGTCGCCGGTCTGCCCCACCAGGCAGAGCTGCTGGCCGGCGCGCACGCTGGCTTCTGGCTTGACGGCCACCGAGCCCGCCTCGCAGTGGGCGTAGAAGAACGACAGCCCGTCGCTTGCCTGCTCGGCGACATACCAGCCCGCGCCGCCCGCTTGGTAGCCCGTCGTGATGATCGTCCCCGCCAGCGGCGCCACCACGGGCAGCCCTTCGCTTGCCAGCACGTCCTGGCCCTGGTGGATGTGCCCGACGCGCCCCGCGCCGAAGCGGTTTTCCGGGCCTCCGAAGCTGTGCGGTCCGCGAACGGGGAAGATCGCCCCCTGCGCGGCGGTCTGCGCCGGGGTGGGCGCACCGCTGGGAGTCGACGCGGAAGCCGGCGGCTTGGGCTTGGGCTTTGGCTTGCGCGCCGGCGCGTGTTTGACCGGCTTCTTGGCGATGCGTGGCTTGGGCACGGCGGCTCTATAGACGGCGCCGCCCGTGCCGCTCGTGGAGACGACCGCCGCCGGGGCAGCAGTGCCACCGGTGCTGTCAAGCGCCGAGGCCGCGCCCGGCGCGCAGACCGCAACCGCCCACGCCGCGAGCGCCGTGACGAGCGACACCCCCGTTGCACCTCTTGCAACACGCGCAAAGCTCTTGCCCATGCTTCTGTATTCGGCGCGAGCGCGGGGCGCTCAAACCGATGAACGAAGCCTTGCGCGCGCCACGAAGCGTCGCCGGGCGCCGTCAGTTGGGAGCAGGCGTCAGCCGGCGGTGACGAATTCGGCGACAAGCGCCGCGTATGTGCGCCGCAGCCCCTCGTCGATCCCGACAGCCGCCTTCCAGCCCAGCTCGCGCTCGGCGCGCGAAGGGTCGAGCCAGGAGCGCTTGAGCTCCCCCGCGCGCAGGTCGAGCAACTCCGGCTCGATTTCGGCGCCGGCCTCGTCGCGCAACACCCGCCACAGCGTCGCGACATCGGTCTCTACGCCGGTGGCGATGTTGAACGTGCCCTGCGTGCCGTTGGCCGCGATCAGCGCTGAGACGACGTCGCCGACGTAGATGTAGTCGCGCGTCGGCGTGCCGTGGCCGAACATCTTCGGCGCGCGGCCGGAGTGCAGATGCTCGGAGAAGATCGCGACGACTCCGGCCTCGCCGTGCGGGGACTGGCGCGGGCCGTAGACGTTGCCCAGGCGACAGACCGCGTGCGGGACGCCGGAGGCAAGCGACCACGTTTTCACGTAGGCCTCGCCCGCCAGCTTGGACGCACCGTAGGGCGCCAGCGGCTGCGGGATCTGCTCCTCGCCGGTGGGCATCGGCACGTCGTCGCCGTACAGCGCCCCGCCGGTGGAGGTAAAGGAGACGGGCGCCTCGAGCTTGGTGGCGAGGTCGACGACGTTCAGCGTGCCCTGCACGTTCACGGCGCAGTCGCGCAGCGGGTCGGCGACCGAGGCGGTGACAGAGGCCTGGGCGGCGAGATGGTAGACGGCGGCGGGCTTGACCTCCTCGAAGACGCGCTGCAGCGCCGGGCGGTCGACGATGTCGATCTCGACCAGCCTGGCGCCGGCCGGCACCTTGGCCCGGCTGCCGGCGGAGAGGTCGTCGACGACGGTGACTTCGTGGCCGCGCGCCAGCAGGGCATCGGCGACATGCGAGCCGATGAAGCCGGCGCCGCCGGTGACGATTACCGAGGAGGACACTGACGCGCAGACTATCGAGCGGGCCGAGTGAAGTCGTGGCGGGGTTGTGTGGACACCGGCCGCGGCGCTCGCGCGGCCGCGCGGCCGACCGGGACGCGGCTCAGCCGCGCGCCAGCATGTAGCGGTTCATCGTCGCGGTCACCCTGGCCGTGATCGCGATCGCGCGGCGCACCGTGTCCGGGTCCACCTCTTCGCCAGCGCGCATCTCTTCGATGTGGCGCATCGCGGGAGCGATCACCTCGGCGTTCAGCCGCGCCGGATCGATGCCGTCCTCGATCGCCTGCGCGATCGCCTCCTCGGCAAGCTCGGCGTCGCCGAGGCGCATCGCGTCGCTGTAGATCTCAAGCGCTCCCGCCACCAGCGTGCTCGGGTTCGAGCGCTCCTGCGCGCGCGCGTCGGCGCCGGAGGTGTCGAGCACCTCCATGAACGCCTGCAGCAATACAGGGTCGAAGTGCTTGCCGGCTTCGGCGAGCATCATCTCGCGCGCCTGCGCCACCGTGAAGGCGTCGCGATAGACGCGGTGGCTGGTCAGCGCATCGAAGACGTCGGCAATCGCGACGATCCGCCCCTCGATCGGGATGTTCTCGGCGCTGAGCCCGCGCGGGTAGCCGCCGCCGTCCCAGCGCTCGTGGTGAGAGAGAGCGATCGCCGCGCCCATGTCGAGGATCGAGGATGAGGAGCCGCGCAGCAGGCGATGACCCTCCTCGGCGTGGGTCTCGACGATCGCCCGCTCCTCGGGCGTGAGCGATCCGGGCTTGAGCAGGATCGCATCGGGGATCGCGACCTTGCCGACGTCGTGCAGCGGCGCGGCGTGAGACATGCGCCGGCAGAACTCCGGCGGCATCCCGATCGCCCGCGAGAGAAGCGTTGAGAAACGGCCGATGCGTTCGATGTGAGCGCCGGTGTCCTCGTCTCGAAACTCGACCGCCATCGAGAGCCGGCGCACGGTCTCGGCCTGGGCGATCTCGAGCTCTGAGAGCGCGCGACGCAGATCCTCGCCGCGCTCGTTGAGCTCGTCCTGCAGGGCCACGCGACGGTGCTCGCCCAGTTGCCAGCCGGCGATCAGCGCAAGCAGCGCAAGCACCAGCGCGCCGAGCGCGGTGAAAAGCGGCCCGTCGGCGATCAGCGCGGCGACGCCAACGCATGCCACCGCCAGGACGCCCAGCGCGCGCCACGGCGTTTTGCGCGGCCCATGCGGCTTGCGCTCGTCCGCCGGCGCGGACGTGACAGCCCGCTGGGGGAGGGCGTGCGTCAGAGCCACCCCCCGCGGGGGTGCCGATTGCAAGCCAACATTTGTGACCTCACGCACGAAACTGCTCTCCGTTCTTCCGGTGCTCGTCTTTTCGACCGAAAACGCGTTCCGCTTGAGCCACCTTTACCCACATACGCGAATCGCCGCACATATTCGCGAGTAGTACATATGTCTGGAATCCGCCGTCGCGGCTCTGCGTCTACAGCGCGAGCGCGACGTACTTCGTCTCCAAGTACTCCTCAATCCCCTCGAAACCGCCCTCCCGACCGTAGCCGGACTGCTTGACGCCGCCGAACGG
>JBOGXY010000146.1:0-9996 GCA_050696495.1 Solirubrobacteraceae bacterium | reverse complement strand
GAGTAGAGTACCGCGATCGGCCGGGCGCCGATGGCGAAGATGTCGCGGAGGATGCAGCCGACCCCCTTCGCGGCCCCCTGGAACGGCTCGACAGAGCTCGGATTGTTGTGCGACTCCACCTTGAATGCGCACACCAGCCCATCGCCGAGATCGACCGCGCCGGCGTTCTCGCCGGGCCCCATAACCACGAACTCACCTTCGGTCGGCAGCGTCCCGAGCAGCTTCTTGGAGTGCTTATAGGCGCAGTGCTCGCTCCACAGCAGCGAGTACATCGCCAGCTCGACCTGGTTGGGCGCGCGCCCTTGCTTCTCACGGATCAGTTCGTACTCGTGCTCGGTCAAGCCGAGCGCAAGCGCATCGTGCACGCTCGGCAACGTCGCGCTAGACATCGGTGCCTCCCGCCACGCGCACCGAGCCACCGGCCAACAGGCCGCCGCGCGCACCGCCGCCCTCGCCGCCGCCCTCCACCGCCAGGCGCATCGACTCGAAGATGCACAGGCCGTCGGTCGAGCCGCTCAGCTCGTCTACGGCGTGCTCGGGGTGTGGCATCAGGCCGAACACGTTGCCCTGCTCGTTGCGCACGCCGGCGATGTCGTCAACCGAGCCGTTGAAGTTCTCGCCCGCCGCGTAGCGCAGGACGACCTGGCCGTTCGCGCGCATCCGCTCAAGCGTGTGCCCGTCTGCGTAGTAGCGACCCCAGGAGTGCTTGGCGGGAACGCTCAGGCGCTCATTCGCGCAAGCGCTGGTAAACGCCGTCGCGCCCTCGACTATCTCCAAATCCACCTGCCGGAAGGTGAAACGCAGGTTTGTGTTCGGCAGCAATGCGCCCGGCAGCAGCTGCGCCTCGCACAGAACCTGGAAGCCGTTGCAGATGCCGAGCACAAGGCCCCCCTCCCGGGCGAAGGCGATCACCGACTCCATCACGGGCGAGAAACGGGCGATCGCGCCCGCACGCAGGTAGTCCCCGTAGGAGAAGCCGCCGGGTACGACAATCGCGTCCGCCCCTTTCAGGTCGCGATCGCGATGCCACAGCAGCTCGGTGTCGCCCACCCTGCGCGCCGCAAGCAGCGCATCGACCTCATCGCAGGTACCTGGAAACTGAAGTACGCCGAACCTCATCTGGCGGCACCCGAACCTGCGCATCTCTGCGTCATCGGACCTCGATTTGGCCCACCAAATCTTCGGTCCTGCTTCCTTGATCTGCTTGGTTCGTGCACCCCCAGAAGCCTTCAGGAGTCAGCCAGGACTATCTCGTAGTCCTCAACAAGCGGGTTGGCCAACAGCTTCTGGCACATCGGCTCGATCTGGCCGGCGTCATCGACGCTCAGCTCCACCATGCGCCCTACGTGCACATCGGAGACGCCCTCGAAGCCGAGCGCCGGCAGCGCGCGCATGACGGCCTCGCCCTGCGGGTCGAGGATGCCCGCCTTCGGGCGAATCAGCACACGGACCCTCACGCGGTGCGGTCCAGCCAGGCCTGGAACGGCTCGCCGGTGATCAGCTCGTAGGCCTCGACGTAGCGAGCGCGCGTGCCTGCCACGACATCCTCGGGGATCTCGGGCGCCGGGGGCTTCTTATCCCAACCGCTTCCGGCGGCCCAGTCGCGCACGTACTGCTTATCGAAGCTCGGCTGCCCTTTGCCGATCTCATAGCCATCGACCGGCCAGTAGCGCGAGGAGTCGGGGGTCAGGACCTCGTCGCCGACGACCAGCTCGCCGTCCTCGTCGAGCCCCAGCTCGAACTTGGTGTCGGCCAGGATCACACCGCGGTTGCGGGCGTGTTCGGCCGCGAACGAGTACAGCGAAATCGAGATGTCGCGCACGCGTTCCATCAGCCCGCGGTCGCCGACCAGCTCGGCCGCCTGCTCGAAGTCGATCGCCTCGTCGTGGCCGACCTCGGCCTTGGTCGAGGGCGTGAAGATCGGCTCGGGCAGCTGCTCTGACTCCCGCAGCCCGGCCGACAGCTCGATGCCCGAGACCTTGCCGGTGGCCTGGTAGTCCTTCCAGCCAGAGCCCGTGATGTAGCCGCGCACGACGCACTCGACGGGAAGCATCTTCAGCTTGCGCACAACCAGCGCACGCCCGCGCGCCTCGCTTGGCACGCCGTCGGTGGCCGAGAGCATGTGGTTGGCGACGATCCCCCGCGTCTGCTCGAACCAGAAGGCCGAGAGCCCGGTCAGCACCTTCCCCTTGTCGGGGATCGGCGTCGGGTGGACCGCGTCGTAGGTGGAGATGCGGTCGCTTGCGACCATCAGCAGCCGGTCGCTGAGGTCATATAGCTCGCGGACCTTGCCGCTGGCGATCAGGGGCAGGTCGGCCAGGGCGCTCACGGGCGCGATGCTAGCGAAGAGGCCGGGCGGTCCGAGTCGCGACAGCCATGACGACGAACGATGACATTATGCGCATGTCATCGAACGCTTACATTCGTGTTATGCTTACGTACGTTGACATCTGTCTTGTGTCACCGTACGCTGACATGCTCGTAGCGATCGACTCCATCAATGACCTCGCCGCCACCGTTCGCGGGCGCCGTCACAGCCTGGGCATGACGCAGCAGGAGCTGGCATCTCGCATGCGTGTCTCGCGGCAATGGGTAAGTCAGTTCGAGCGCGGCAAGCAGAGCGTCGAGCTCGGATTCGCGCTGCGCCTGCTGGACGCCCTCGACCTGCGCCTGCTGCTGGAGACCGAGCCGGCCGACGAAGAGGCGACACCCGCCGACAGACCGGCGATCGACTTGGACAGACTGCTCGCCGCCTACCGCGACCACGACACATGAGCGACTCGTTGCATGTGCTGATGGGCGACGCGGTCGCGGGCACGCTGACACGATCCGGCGACGGAAGGCTGCGCTTCGAGTACGACGACGAATACCGTCGCCAACCCAACGCGACGCCGCTCTCGCTGTCGATGCCGGTTCAACTCGCTTCACACGCGGACCACGTCGTAACGCCATGGCTGTGGGGGCTGCTGCCCGACAACGACGCAGTGCTCCGCCGCTGGGCTCGACACTTCCACACCTCGAGCGCCTCGGCGTTCTCGCTGCTCGCCACTCCCGTCGGCGAGGATTGCGCCGGTGCCGTCCGCTTCCTCGCGCCCGAGGACTCTGAGCGCGCACAGCGACGCACAGGCGCCATCGAATGGCTGAGCGAAAACGACGTGGCGATGCGTTTGCGCGAGCTTCGGGAGGACTCCGCTTCCTGGCTGGGCCGCGCCTTCACAGGTCAGTTCAGCCTCGCCGGCGCACAGGCAAAGACCGCCTTGCACAACCGCGACGGGCGATGGGGGCAACCTTCGGGCGCCACTCCCACCACGCACATCCTCAAGCCGGCCGTCGCCGGGCTCGACGATCACGACCTCAACGAGCACCTCTGTCTGGACGCTGCCCGACGCGCAGGGCTGATAGTGGCGCGAACCCGGATCGCTCGCTTTGAGGAGGAGACAGCGGTCGTGGTCACGCGCTACGACCGCTCCTTCGAGGATCAGGCCGTCCTGCGCGTGCATCAAGAGGACGTGTGCCAGGCGCTAAGCATTCCGCCTACCCGCAAGTACCAGAACGAAGGCGGCCCGACCGCCGCCGACGTGGCGACGCTGCTGCGGCGGTCGATGTTGCCCGCGATCGCCACGCAAGCCGTCGAACGCTTTGCCGACGCGCTGATCTGGAACTGGCTGATCGGTGGCACCGACGCTCACGCCAAGAACTATTCGCTGCTGCTCGCCGGCCGCACCGCCCGCCTCGCCCCCCTTTACGACATCGCCTCCGCTCTCCCTTACGGCACGTACGAGCGCAAGCTGCGGCTCGCGATGAAGATCGGCGGCAGCTACGACGTGTACCCGCGCAGGAACACGTGGCCCGCGGCCGCTCGCGAGCTGCGCCTCGATCCCGGCGCGCTGGTCGACCGGGTCCGTGAGCTGGCCGAGCGCGCTCCCGACGCCTTCGCCGACGCCGCCAAATCGTTTGAGGTGCTCGCGCTCGAGCGCGAGCTACCGGCAACCCTGTCCGCTCTTATCGCCGACCGAGCGGACCGCTGCGCGAAGCTTTTGTAGAGGCCCCGCTCGGACCCGCGACCTACGCCGAGATGATCTGTGCGGCCAGAATCGCGGCGTTGCGCGCGTTGTCCAGGCCCACGCAAGCCACCGGAACGCCCGGTGGCATCTGCACGATCGAGAGGATCGCGTCGAGCCCGCCGGCGGCGGTCAGGCGGCCGGAGAGCGGCACGCCGATCACCGGCAGGTCGGTGTGGGCGGCGACCGCCCCTGGGAGCGCCGCGCTGATGCCGGCGCCGGCGATCACGACGCGCAGCCCGCGCGACTTCGCGCTCTTGGCGTACTCGGCGACCGTGTCCGGTTCGCGGTGAGCGGACATCACCTTCATCTCGTGCGGGATGCCGCGATCGCGCAGCACGCCCGCGGCCTTCGCCATCGCCTCCATGTCGCTTTCGGAGCCCATCACGATGCCGACGAGCGGCCCGTCTACGTCGAACTCCTCGAGCTGTGCCTGCACCTCGGCCTCGGCGAGTCCGGTGCGTATGGGTGTGGGGGCGGCGTCGGTCATTGCGTTTTGATCGGTTCAGGCGGGGCTCACGCCAAGGCTGGATACCGCCGCCTCACCGGCCACCTGCGCGTTGGCGGCGATGTCGCTCCGCAGCTGCATCCCCTCGAACGAGATCGCTTTCGCGGCAGCATACGCCGCCGTGCGGGCGGCTTGCGCGCTCGGGCCGAGCGCGGTGATGTTCAGCACGCGCCCGCCTGCGGTGAGGATCGCGCGGTTGCCCGCCCCGGATGCGGCCTCGCCAAGGGCCGTGCCTGCATGGGTCAACTCGATCTCGGCCGGGACATCGCCCAAACCGTGGATTTCCTCGCCGCTTGAAGAGGAAGCCGGATAACCGGCGCTGGCCAGTACCAGCGTCACCGCCCAGTCTTCAGACCAGTCGAGCTCGATGCTCTCCAGACCTCCAGGACGCGAAGCCGCCAGCAGCAGCTCGAGAAGATCGCTGCGCAGGCGCGGCAAAACCGCCTGGGTCTCGGGGTCGCCGAAACGCGCGTTGAACTCAAGTGTCTTCGGACCCTCCAGAGTCAACATCAAGCCTGCATAGAGGACTCCGTGGAAGGGGATGCCGCGAGCGGCCATCAACTCCACGATCGGCTGGTGCACCTGGGCGACGATCTCGCTGATCTCGGCGCTGCCGATACCCGCCACCGGCGAGTAGGAGCCCATCCCGCCCGTGTTCGGTCCGACGTCGCCGTCGTAGATGCGCTTGAAGTCGCGCGCCGGCGCCATCGGCAGCGCGCGTACGCCGTCGCACAGCGCCAGCAGCGAGAGCTCCTCGCCTATAAGCAGCTCCTCGACGACCGCGCTGGCGCCACCGTCGCTGAAGCGCCCGTCGACGAATATCTCCTTGAGGGCGGCCTGAGCCTGCTCGGCATCCTCGGCGACGGTCACCCCCTTGCCGGCGGCGAGGCCGTCGGCCTTGACGACACCTCCCGGCGAGGCCAGCTCGGCCACCGCTGCGACGCCGTGGTCGAGCGTCTCGACGCGACGCCAGCGCGCCGTCGGCACCCCAGCCTGTTCCATCGCCTGCTTGGCGTACGCCTTCGAGCCCTCCAGCTGCGCGGCGGCCGCGCTCGGGCCAAACGCCGTGTGCCCGCGCTCGGCGAGCCCATCGACCAACCCGGCCACCAGCGGCACCTCTGGTCCGACGACCGTCAGATCCACCGACTCACGCTCGACGGCCGCCACGAGACCGTCGACGTCGTCCGCCGCTATGTCGAGCAGACGCGCGTCGTTCGCGATCCCGGCGTTCCCGGGCGCGCACAGCAGCTCAGGGCTTTGAGGCGAGCGCGCGAGCGCGCGTACGAGCGCGTGCTCGCGTCCGCCCGATCCGACGACGAGGACCTTCATCGCAAAGCCGCTGTGAGTAGTGGATCGTCGTGGCTGGCACGGAGCGCAAGCGGGGACAGTGCTCGGCACGGACCCGCTTGCGGCGGCGCAGCCAGATGCGACGAGACGCTGCTCACAGAGAGGCTATGAACTCATCGATGCCTATCGCCGAGAGCGTCTCGTAGCGACCGGTGCCGCGCGAGCCGAGCTCGAGCGATACGCGCGCCATCGTCTTCTCGTCGGGGGCCTCGACAACGGAGATGAAATCGAAGGCGCCGAGCGTCGCCCACTGCGCCTTGACGGTGGCGCCGAGCTGCTGCACCTCCTTGTTGACCTCGCGGATGCGCTCAGGGTTGTTCTTGACCGTCTGTACACCCTCCGGCGTCAACGTCGAGAGCATGATGTAGGTGGGCATGACTCCTCCGTTCCTCGCGACATTCGCGCTCCTGCGGCGCGCTGTCATCGTTGTACCGGATCGGCGGACGGCCCGCCACGCCGCATCGCGCGGAGTGCGCGATTAGCGTCGTCCAGTCGCGCGATCGCGTGCAGCAGCGATAATCCCTCCGGTGATCGCGCGCTACACACGTCCCGAGCTGGGCGCCCTGTGGAGCGACCAGGCAAGGATGCAGACATGGCGCCGCGTCGAGGTGGCCGCCTGCGAGGAGCTGCCCGCGCTGCTCGGCGGCGGCGAGGGCCCATCGGTCTCGGAGCTGGATGCGATCCGTGGCGCGACGTTCACAGTCGAGGCGGTGGATGAGCGCGAGCGCGTCACCGACCACGATGTGGCGGCGTTCGTGGACGTGCTCTCGGCAAGCGCCGGCGAGGCCGGGCGCTGGATTCACTTCGGCTTGACCTCCTCGGACGTGCTCGACACCGCGCTGGCGCTGCAGCTGCACGCGGCCGGCGAGATCGTAGTCCCGGGCGCCCGTGCGCTCGTGCAGGCACTGGCCAACCGAGCACGCGAACACGTCGAGACGCTCTGCGTCGGGCGCACCCACGGCGTGCAGGCCGAGCCGACGACATTCGGCATCAAGCTCGCGGGCTTCGCTTTCGAGGCGCACCGCAACGCTCTGCGCCTGCAGGCGGCCTTCGAGCAGACGGCGGTCGGCGCGATCTCCGGCGCTGTGGGCACCTACGCGGCGACCAGCCCCGACTACGAGCGTCGCGTGCTGGAGCGCCTCGGCCTGCGGCGCGAGGATGTCTCCACCCAGGTGGTCGCCCGTGACCGCCACGCGCAGTTGCTGAGCGCGATCGCCCTGGCCGGTGCGGGACTCGAGCGCATGGCGACCGAGATAAGGCACTTGCAGCGCACGGAGGTGCGCGAGGTGCGCGAGCCGTTCCGGGCTGGCCAGAAGGGCAGCTCGGCGATGCCGCACAAGCGCAACCCGATCAAGAGTGAGCAGATCACGGGTCTGGCGCGAGTCTTGCGCGGCAACGCCCAGGCGGCCCTCGAGAACGTGGCGCTTTGGCACGAGCGCGACATCTCGCACTCCTCGGTCGAGCGAGTGATTCTGCCCGACTCGACGACCCTGCTCGACCACATGCAGCGCTCGGCGACGACGCTGGTGCAGGGCATGGTGGTGGACGAGGCGAGGATGCGCGCCAATCTCGAATCGACGCATGGCGCCCTGTACTCGCAGCGGGTGCTGCTGGCGCTGGTCGAGGGTGACGCGTCTGCCGGTCGAGCAGGGATGGCGCGCGACGACGCATACCGGATCGCCCAGGAGCTTGCGCAGCGTGCGTGGGATGAGGAAACGCAGCTACGCGATCTGTTGGCTGGCGACGAGCGCACCGCGGCGTTGGACCTGGACGCGATCTTCGATCCGACGCACTTCACGCGCTATGCGGCGGAGATCGTCGGGCGCTTGGACGAGATAGCCTGAGCTGGCTGGGCTAAATACGTATTGCGAGCATCCGGTCACACCCGTAGAGTCACAGGCATGATCAAACCAAAACTCAGCTACGCAAACGTCACAGCCACGCTGGCCCTCTTCTTCGCGATGACGGGCGGAGCGCTGGCCGCGCATCACTATCTCATCACTTCAACGAAACAGATCAGCCCTAAAGTTGTCAAAGCGCTGAAGGGAAAAACCGGCCCAGCTGGGCCTCAGGGCATACCGGGCAAAGACGGAGCCGCCGGAAAAGACGGTAAAGAAGGTCCCCTTGGGCCTAGCAAGGCATTCAACACAAACTCGGGAACAGACATACTCTCGTTTCCGAGCACTTCGAACGAAAAACTGACCGTTGCGTCGATAGCCTTGCCAGCCGGCAACTTCAGCCTGCTGGCCAAGCTGATCGCCAATAACAACGGAACTTCCACTCTCGTTCACTGTGAACTGCTTCTCGGCGGTACTGTGATCGATCCCGGTTTCGACGGTATCTCTCTCGGTGAAGTTCCAGCCGATCGCCACTACCTCGTGCTGGCAGGCACAGGCTCTCTAGCCAGCCCCGGCACGGCCGAAGTGGTCTGCACCGTGAGTTCGACATCCGGCAATTACCTCGACCGCTCCATCACGGCCGTCCAGGTCGGCAGCCTGGGTTAGTGCAAGCATGCCGGGGGTCCGTTCGTTCGGTCCCCCGGCATCTGCTCTTCGCTCCTATCGCTGAGTCAGACCCCCTCCAGCACTACCTGTCCGCTGCGGGCATCCGCGACCACCGTATCCCCGCTGTGAAACCGCCCCTCGAGCAGCGCCAGCGCCAGCTTGTCCACCAGCTGCTTCTGAATCACCCGCCGCAGCGGGCGCGCGCCGTAGGTCGGGTCATAACCCATGTTTCCGAGCAACGTGCGCGCCTCCGGCGTTACCTCGAGCGTCACCTCGCGCTCGGCCACCCGCTCGATCACCTGGCGCAGCTGAAGGTCCACAATCTCTGAGATCTGCTCGCGACTGAGCGGCTCGAAGCGGACGATGTCGTCCAGGCGGTTGATGAACTCCGGCTTGAAGTGCGTGGTCAGTTCGGCGCGCATGTCATCGCCCGTGGCTGAGACCGGAATGTTCGAGGTCATGATCAAGACCGTGTTCTTGAAGTCCACGGTGCGGCCCTGACCGTCAGTGAGGCGGCCGTCGTCCATCACCTGCAGCAGCGTGTTGAACACGTCCGGGTGGGCCTTCTCGATCTCATCCAAGAGCACGACCGAGTATGGGCGCCGGCGCACGGCCTCTGTCAACTGACCGCCCTCTTCGTAGCCGACGTAGCCGGGCGGGGCGCCGACCAGGCGACTGACCGAATGCTTCTCCATGTACTCGCTCATGTCGATTCGAACCATCGCGTCCTGGGAATCGAACATGAACTCGGCCAGGGCGCGGGCCAGCTCGGTCTTGCCGACGCCGGTCGGGCCGAGGAACAGGAACGTGCCGATCGGGCGGTTGGGGTCCTGCAGCCCGGCGCGCGAGCGGCGCAGCGCGCTCGCCACCGCCTCGACCGCCTCCTCCTGGCCGACGACGCGTTCGTGCAGGCGCTCCTCCATGTGGATCAGCTTCTCGACCTCGCCCTCCATCAGACGCGAGACGGGGATGCCCGTCCAGCGCGCGACGACCTCGGCCACGTCCTCGGCGTCCACCTCGTTCTTGAAGAAGATGGCGGCGGCCGCCCCGTCGCCGCCGGCGCGCTCAGCCGCTTCGGTCTCGACCAGCTGGCGCTCCAACTCGGGTATCTCGCCGTACTGCAGCCGCGCGGCGCTCTCCAGATCGCCCTCGCGCTGAGCGCGCTCCAGCTCGGTGCGCATCTGATCGAGGCGCTCGCGCGTTTCGCTGACGCCCTGGACGGCCTGCTTCTCGGCTTCCCACTGCGTGCGCATCTCCTCGCCGCTGATCCGCAGCTGCTCGAGCTCCGATTCGATCGCCTCGCGGCGCTGCTTGGAGGCCTCGTCCTTCTCCTTGCGCAGCGATGTCCGCTCGATCTCCAACTGCATCACGCGGCGGTCGACCTCGTCGATCTCGGCCGGCACCGAGTCGATCTCGATACGCAGCCGCGAGGAGGCCTCGTCGATCAGGTCGATCGCCTTGTCCGGCAGGAAGCGGTCGGCGATGTAGCGGTGGGAGAGCGTCGCCGCGGCGATCAGCGCGCTGTCCTGGATCGTCACCTTGTGGTGGACCTCGTAGCGCTCCTTCAGCCCACGCA
>JBOGXY010000145.1:0-12448 GCA_050696495.1 Solirubrobacteraceae bacterium | reverse complement strand
GCCTTCTAGGCTCCGTGGCAGCGCTTGAACTTCTTGCCGCTCCCGCACCAACACGGGTCGTTGCGGCCAATTTCGTGCTCTGAGTCGGTCACCCGCTGCTCGACTACCGGCAGCGCCTCGGCCTCCTGACCTTCGCCCTCGTAGCCGGCCGCGCCCGGACCGGCGGCTGCCGCCGCGGCAGCGATCGCGCCGGCGCCCATCGCCGATGAGCCGCCCGAGTAGGAGACGCGCCCGGCGCGTGTGGAGTTGCCCGACGCCGCGAACGCCGGCGCCGGCGCTTGCCCGCCGTTCTGGCCGTCGACGGTCACCTGGACGTTGAAGATCATCCGGGTGTAGTCCGCCCACAGCGTGTTCATCAGGTCGCCGAACAGCTCGAAGGCCTCGTTCTTGTAGGCGACAAGCGGGTCGATCTGAGCGAACCCGCGCAGGTGGATGCCCTCGCGCAGATAGTCCATGTCGTAGAGGTGCTCCTGCCAGCGCTCATCGATGATCTGCAGGATCAGGAAGCGCTCGAGCGCTCCCATCAGCTCCTCGCCCAGCTCCTGCTCGCGGCGATCGTAGTGCTCCAGCGCGATCTGCGAGACACGTTCGGCCAACAGATTGCGATCGACGGTCTCGGGATCGAGCTCCTGCTCGGTGAGCTCTACCGGGAAGAACTGCGAAAGCGCGACGAACAGCCCCTCGATGTCCCAGTCGTCCAGATAGTCGCCGGGCGTGTACTGCTCGATCGTTCGCTCGATCGACTGTGCGACCTGACGGCGCGCCTCCTCGCCCATCTCGCGACCTTCGAGCACCTCGTCGCGATAGGCGTAGATGATTCGGCGCTGCTCGTTCATGACGTCGTCGTACTCGAGCACGCGCTTTCTTATCAGGAAGTTCTGTTCCTCGACCTTCTTCTGGGCCTTCTCGATCTGCTTGGAGAGCATCCCCGCCTCGATCGGCTCCTCGTTGCCTTCCTCGTCGAGACTGCCGAGTCGGTCGAGGATCTTGTAGATGCGATCGCCCGCGAACAGCCTCACCAGATCGTCCTCCGCGGACAGGAAGAAGCGGCTCTCCCCCGGGTCTCCCTGGCGGCCCGAGCGGCCACGCAGCTGGTTGTCGATCCGGCGCGACTCATGGCGCTCGGTGCCGCAGATGAACAACCCGCCGGCCGCCATCACCTGCTCGCGGTTGGCGGCGACGCGAGCTTCTATCTCAGGCAGCAGCTGCTGCATCCGCTCCTCGTAGTTCGGGTCCTCCGGGTCGGCGTCTCGCTTTGCCAGCTCCAGGCGGGCGAGGTGCTCGGCGTTACCACCCAGCTTGATGTCAACCCCACGGCCGGCCATATTGGTCGCGATCGTCACGGCGCCGGGCTGTCCGGCCTCGGCGACGATCTCCGCCTCGCGGGCCGCGTGCTCGGGCTTGGCGTTTAGAACCGTGTGCGTGATCCCGCGCCGCTTCAGGCGCTCGCCCAGCAGCTCTGAGACCTCGACAGAGATCGTCCCTACCAGTACCGGCTGACCGTTTGCGTGGCGCTCGGCGATCTCTTTGACGACCGCCGTCCACTTGCCCTCCTTGGTCTTGTAGACCTGATCGTTGCGATCGGCGCGCACCATCGGCATGTTCGTGGGGATCTGCACGACAGGCAGCTCGTAGATCTTCATGAACTCGGTCGCCTCGGTCAGCGCCGTGCCGGTCATGCCAGAGAGCTTGTCGTAGAGGCGGAAGTAGTTCTGGTAGGTGATCGTCGCGAGCGTCTGGTTCTCCTCCTGGACACGCACCCCCTCCTTGGCCTCAACCGCCTGGTGCAGACCTTCTGACCAGCGGCGGCCGTCGAGGATGCGACCGGTGAACTCGTCGATGATCTTCACCTCGCCGTCGATCACCGCATAGTCGACGTCGCGCTTGTACAGCGACTCGGCCTTCAGGGCTTGGATCAGGTGGTTGACGAGGTGTCCGTTCTCGGCCTTGTAGAGATGGTCGATGCCCAGGAAGCGCTCTGACTTGGCGACCCCCTGCTCGGTGATGGCGACCGTCTTCTGCTTCTCGTCGAACTCGTAATCGAAATCCGCCACGAAGCTCTTCTTGGAGTGCGGGTCCATCCCTTCGGGCGTCTTGCCCGGCGTAAGGCGCGGGGCGAGCTTGGCGAACTTCGCGTACAGGTCGGCGGCCTGTTCGGGCGCTCCGGAGATGATCAGCGGTGTGCGCGCCTCGTCGATCAGGATGTTGTCGACCTCGTCTACCACCGCGAAGGGATGGCCGCGCTGGACCTTTTCGGAGAGGTCCTTGGCCATGTTGTCGCGCAGATAGTCAAAGCCGAACTCCGAGTTGGTGCCGTAGACAACGTCGCAGGAGTAGGCGAGCTGCTTCTCCTCGTAGGGCTGCTGGTTCTGGAGCACCCCCACGGTGACCCCGAGCGCGTTGTAGATCGGGCTCATCCAGGCGGCGTCGCGACGGGCGAGATAGTCGTTGACGGTGACGACATGCACGCCCTTGCGCCGCGCGCGCGCGGCGGCCTCGCCGGCCAGGGCGCCCGTGCCGCCGCCATCGGAGCTGGCTTCGAGTTCGCCTTCTTGCGCGACGGCGCCGGCATCTGTCTCGGCGCCCTTCTCGCGCACCGCCAGCGAGTTGAGCACCACCGCCAGCGTGGCGGTCAGCGTCTTTCCCTCGCCGGTCTTCATCTCTGAGATGCAGCCCTCGTGAAGCGCCATCGCGCCGATCAGCTGCACGTCGAAATGGCGCATGTTCATCGTGCGCTTGCCGGTCTCGCGCACGATCGCAAAGCACTCCGGCAGCAGATCCTCGAGCGACTCGCCTCCCGCCGCGCGCTCGCGCAGCTCGTCCATGCGCCCGTGCAGCTCCTGGAGCGTTTCCTCTTGCAGCTCGGCCTCGAAGGCGCCGATCAGAGCAGCCCGCTTTTCGTATTCCTTGAGCTTCTTGGATTCGCCGATGTTCAGCGCGCGGTCGAGCAGGGACATGCGCCCAGAGTACCGACTATGTCGCTTCGGGCTACCCGGCGGCGGGCGATGTGCGGGCCATCGCCGCCGCATGCCCCTCGCGCCGCTTGCGGCGCTTGTCGCGATGGCGCTTGACTTGGCGCGAGAGCTCGTCGACGATCAGGTTGAGCGAGTGGATCATCTGCGGCGAGGCGTCGCGCGCTCTGAGCGTGACCCCCTTCAGATAGAGCGTGGCCTCAGCGACCTCACGGTCGGCTACGCGCGGGTTTCGCTCCCGGAACAGCTCGATCTCCAGGTGGGCGAACTCGGAGACCTGGCGGGAGACCTTCTCCAGCCGGCGCTCTACGTGCTCGCGCACATCGTCGGTGACCGGGACATTTCGGCCCTTGATGTCTATACGCATCACGGGACTCCCTTCACTCGGAGACGCTGTGCCTCAATGCTACGCCGATCGGCGGCAGCTGTCTATCGGTTTTTGCGCAAGCTTTCGAGGATCCCGGCGTGTCCCGCGATCGCGCCGATCAGAATCGAGCCGGGCTCGACCGAGGTCCCGGGAAAGACGATCGTCTCACGCAGTTGGGCGTGCTCGCCGACACTGGCGCCATCCCCTAGTACGACCGGGCCCATCAGGCGGGCGCCCTCGCCGATCTGGACCTCGCGGCCGATCCAGACGGGGCCTTCGATCTCCACGCCCGCAGGTAGGGCGCCGCCGTCCGCGACGGTCACACCCGGGGAGATCTGCTCGCCGGCGACCCGCAGATCCAGCTCGCCGGCCAGCGCGTCGAAGGTGCCCTGGCGCAACTCGGCCAGCGAGCCGACATCGTTCCAGTACTCGCCCACCTCGTGGATGTGGAAGGGGATGTCGTTGGCCAGCAGAGTCGGGAACACGTCCTGGGCCCAATCGACGAATGGGCGCTCGGGGAAGTAGTCGAAGATCTGCGGCTCGAACAGGTAGATGCCGCAGTTGCCGAGGTCTGAGAGCGCTTCCTCTGCAGCCGGCTTCTCCTGAAAGCCGGTGATGCGGCCCTCGCGATCATGCAGAACGACCCCATACTCTCGCGTATCGGCCACTTTCTTGACCGCCAGAGTGGCCACGCCGCCAGCCTGGCGGTGACGAGCGACGAAGGCGGTCAGGTCGATGTCGGTCAGAGCGTCGCCGGAGATGACCAGGAAAGCGTCATCGCCGAAGAAGTCGCTGCAGGCACGCACGCCGCCGGCCGTCCCAAGCAACTCGGGCTCGAAGCGATAGCTGACCCGCTCGCCGAAGTACTCCTTGATCGAGTCCGGGAAGTAGTGCAGGTTGGCGATCACCTGCTCGAAGCCGTGCCGGTCGAGCAGATCGAGGATGTGCTCCATCACCGGACGGTCGAGCACCGGCACCATCGGCTTGGTGATCTCGTAGGTGAGGGGACGCAGGCGGGTTCCGAGACCCGCCGCGAGGACCATTGCTCTCATCGGAGCGGCAAGCTATAGGAACATCAAGCGCCGCGTTCCCAGGCTGTGCGATAAACGCGCTGCTCCTCGCTTAGCTCGTCGATCTCGATGCCCAGCGAGTCGAGCTTCAGCCGCGCCACCTCGTTATCGATGCGGTCGGGCACCTGGAGCACCTCGGGCGCCAGCTTGCCGGCGTTTGCCACCAGATACTCGACGCACAGCGCTTGAGCGGCGAAGGACACGTCCATCACCGACGCGGGGTGGCCGTCGCCGGCCGCCAGGTTGACGACGCGGCCCTGGGCGAGCAGGTTCAGACGGCGACCATCCGCGAGCGTGTGCTCCTCCACCAGCGGTAGCGCCTCGCGACGGCCGCCGAGCGCCAGAGCCCGCAACGCCTCGATATCGATCTCGACGTCGAAGTGCCCGGCGTTGGCGAGCACGGCGCCGTCCTTCATCCGCTCGAAATGCTCGCCGCGCAGCACGTCGCGCCCACCGGTGACTGTCACGAACACGTCGCCGCGCTCAGCGGCCGCCAGCGCCCCCATCACCTCATAGCCCTCCATTCGCGCCTCCAGCGCCCGCAGCGGATCGACCTCGCAGACGATCACGGAGGCGCCGGCGCCGCGCGCGCGCAGCGCCACCCCCCGCCCGGTCCAGCCATAACCGATCACGACCACGGTGCGCCCGGCCAGCAGCAGGTTGGTGGCGCGCAGGATTCCGTCGATCGTCGATTGTCCCGTGCCGAAGCGGTCGTTGAACGCCCGCTCGGTGCGCGACTCGTTGACCGCCAGCACCGGGCAGGCAAGCGTTCCCTGCTCGGCCAGCGCCCGCACGCGCAACAGCCCGGCGGTCGTCTCCTCGGTGCCGCCCAGCATCCGTGCTGCCTGCTCGGGCTCGGACTCGTGAATCGCAGCGATCAGATCCGCGCCGTCATCGACGGTAACCGCCGGAGAAGAGCGAACGAGCGTCTGCACGTGCTCGGCGTACTGTGCCGGGCTCTCGCCACGTACGGCCAGCACTTCGGCGCCGTGGCGCTCGCGGAGTGCGACGGCGACGTCGTCCTGGGTTGAGAGCGGATTGGCGGCGCACAGCCCCACCTCCGCGCCGGCCGCGAGCAACGTGCGCACGAGATTGGCCGTCTCGGCCGTCACGTGCAGGCAGGCCGCTACACGCGTGCCCGCGAGCGGCCGCTCGCGGGCAAAGCGCTCGCGCACCTGCGCGAGCACCGGCATCTGCGTGTCGGCCCAATCGATCCGGGCCTGACCCCTGTCGGCGCCGGCCTTGAAAGCAGATATGGAAGGTTCTCTAGGCATGCCTTCGACGGGCCTCAGGGGCGGCGCTGACCAGGACGCAGGGAGCGTGGCGTACTGAGTACGCGAGCGACCGAGGACACCGCCAGCACCGTCCCTGTGGTTCGTCGGACTAGTAGCGGTAGTGGTCTGGCTTGTAGGGGCCGTCGGCCGGCACGCCGATGTAGCTGGCCTGCTCGTCGCTCAGCCGTGTGAGCTTGACGCTGAGCGCGTCGAGGTGCAGTCTCGCGACCTTCTCGTCGAGGTGCTTGGGCAGCACGTATACGCGCCGCTCGTAATCGTCGTTCTTTGAGAACAGCTCGATCTGGGCGATCGTCTGATTGGTGAACGAGTTGCTCATCACGAAGCTCGGATGCCCCGTCGCGTTGCCGAGGTTCAGCAGACGGCCCTCGGAGAGCATGATGATCGCGTGGCCGTCTGAGAAGACCCACTCGTCGACCTGCGGCTTGATGTTGATCCGCTCGATGCCAGGCGTCTTGGCCAGGCCGGCGATGTCGATCTCGTTGTCGAAGTGCCCGATGTTGCCGACGATCGCCTGGTGCTTCATGCGCGCCATGTGCTCGGCGGTGACGATGTCCTTGTTGCCGGTGCAGGTGATGAAGATGTCGCCCTGCTCGACCACTTCGTCGAGTGTGCGCACCTCATAGCCCTGCATCGCCGCCTGCAGCGCGCAGATCGGGTCGATCTCGGTCACGATCACCCGCGCGCCCTGGCCGCGCAGCGATTCCGCGCAGCCCTTGCCGACGTCGCCGAAGCCGCAGACGACGGCCATCTTGCCGGCGATCATCACGTCGGTGGCGCGGTTGATGCCGTCGATCAGTGAGTGACGACAGCCGTAGAGGTTGTCGAACTTGGACTTGGTGACCGAGTCGTTGACGTTGATCGCCGGGAACAGCAGTTCGCCGGCGACCATCATCTGGTAGAGGCGGTGCACGCCGGTCGTCGTCTCCTCGGTAACGCCCATGATGCCCTTGCCGATGTTCGTCCAGCGCTGCGGGTCCTCGCCCAGCGAGCGCTGCAACAGCCCGAGCACGATCTGGAACTCCTCGGACTCCGCGGAGGCCGGATCGGGCACCGCGCCGGCGTGCTCGTACTCGGTGCCCTTGTGCACGAGCAGTGTGGCGTCGCCGCCGTCGTCGAGGATCATGTTCGGCCCGCTCGCGCCAGGCGTCCCATCCTCGCCGGGCCAGCGCATGGCGCGGTCGGTGCACTCCCAGTACTCCTCGAGCGTCTCGCCCTTCCACGCAAAGACGGGAACGCCACGCGGGTCCTCGGCCGTGCCGTCGGGACCCACGGCCACAGCCGCGGCGGCGTGATCCTGGGTGGAGAAGATGTTGCAGCTACACCAACGCACCTGCGCCCCCCGGGAGGTCAGCGTCTCGATCAGCACCGCCGTCTGGATCGTCATGTGCAGCGAGCCGGTGATGCGCGCGCCCGCCAGCGGCTGCGCGTCGGCGTACTCGCGACGGATCGCCATCAGCCCGGGCATCTCGTGCTCGGCGAGCGTGATCTCCTTGCGGCCGAACTCGGCCAGCGACAGGTCGGCGACCTTGAAGTCGTCCTGAGTGAGTGTTGCTGTGGGGGTCATACGGTCTCCGTTGTCGTGGGGTTCGGTAGGACGTCTTGCGCGCTCTGTGCGAGCAGGCGCTGGTGCTTCTCCTGCTCGAAGCGCAGCCAGTCCGCAGCGCTCGTGTCCGGGGGGCGCTCTACCTCGGCCGAGAGCCAGCGCTCGATCGCTTCGCGCAGCCGCGGCTCCCGGCGTAGGCGCAGCGCAAAGCCGACCTCGCCGAGATCGAGTCCCTCGGCCTGCAACAGCTCGCGAAGCGTGCTCAGCCGTTGCAGCTCCTCTGGGCCGTAGAGTCGATAGCCCGAGGCGGAGCGCTGGGGCTCGAGCAGCCCGATGCTCTCGATGTAGCGCAGCATCCGCGCCGACCAGCCGGTCGTCGCGGCCGCCTCGTTGATAGTCAGCGCATCGACGCGCACAGCCTGCACGCAGCAGACCTTATCACGGTCGTGTCAAGGTTATCGCGGGACGTAAGCTCCGGCGTTCCGCATGCGTCCGGCCCGGGCTCAGCCGCCCAAATCGACCTTGAGCCGCTCGATCAGGCCCACGGGGCCCGGATCGACACCGCGCAGCGTCGCCAGATACAGCGACACGAGATCGCCGAGCAGCACCAGCGAGATCACCCGCTCGATCGTCGTCTGCCCGCGCGTCTCCACGCGGAAGCTGGCGGCGGCGTTGCCGGCGATCAGCTTCTCGGTCAGGTCCATGCGCTCCTTCACGCGCGGGTGCGCGTCGGAGTCGTCGAGAAAGACAGCAGAGAAACGGCCGACCTCAAGCGCGCCCTCCCAACCCTGCAGCTCGTTGTGGTCGAGCTCGGGAAGTTCGTGAGCGAACGCGGGCAACTTGGCGTTCTCGTTGATCTGCGTCTTCCAGCGGTAGGCGATCGGGGCGGTGAGGCCTGCGCCCGCGATCACCGGAGCGGTACCGAGCAGTCCGCGAGCCGTGCTCTTGGCAAGCGAATCCTCGGGAGCGTCCGGGCCCCACTCGGCCACGAGCTGCTCGGTGTGCGAGGCCGCGACGTCGATCTCAGAGGTCAGCCGCGGACCGGCGCCGCACAGCGCCGCGACCTCGAGCGCGGCGACGGTCATGTACGCGACCGCCGCTCGCGGCTGAAAGCCTCCCGGCAGAGGGATCACGGGGACACCGTCGGCGCGAGCCATCTCGGCCAGGCGACCGCCGGTCGTGACGACAACTCGCTGAGCGCCAAGTGCACCCGCGGACTCGTAGCAGGCGAGCGTCTCCTCGGTGTTGCCCGAGTAGCTCGCGCACAGCACCGTCGTGTCTGGGGTCGTCCACGAGGGGAGCCCGTAGGCGCGGGTTACGAAGATCGGGCGCGAGGAGTGATCTCCGAGCGCCGCCCGCGCAAGGGCGCCGCCGATCGCCGACCCACCCATCCCGGCCACGACCAAGCCGGCCGGCGTGTCCCACTCGGCCATGATCGCCGACTCCACCCTCCACAGCGCGTCGCGCAGGTGCTCGGGCAGCGCGAGCACGTCACCCAACTGACCGGAGAGGTCAACGGCAGCTATCGCCTCGCGCGAGAGCACGTCGGTGCTGGAGGTTGCGGCGGCGCCGTCGCTCATCTGTGGTGTCCTCCGATCGAAAGAAAAAGGTGTCGGCCCTGCACGTACGTCATCACAAGCCGCGCCCGGGACTCTAGAACTTGATCGCCCCGTCTGGGAGTGTGACTCCTGGGAAGATACGCGCGCCGCCAGCGATTACGTTGTCCGCTCCGACCGTCACGCCCTCGCCGAGCACGGCGCCCTCCAAAACCTGGGTGCCCGCTCCGATGCGACAGCCGGCGGCGACGATGCAGTCGCGCAGCACGCAGTTCTCGCCGATCTCCGTCCCTGAGAGGATCACCGAGCGCTCGACAGTGCTACCGGCGCCCACCCTCACGCCGGAGGCGAGCACCACCAGACTGCCGACATGAGCGCCGTCGGCCACGCCCGCGCCCGCCTCGATCACCGCCGGCGGGATCGCCCGGCCCGCCACCTCGGCGTGCTCGGAGACGGCCAGGTAGCTCGTGCCCAGACGCTCGCCCACCGCGGTGCGCACGTTGCCCTCGAGGATGTCAAAGGTGCCCTGCAGGTAGCGCGCGGGGGTGCCTATGTCAAGCCAATAGCTCTCTGAGGGGAAGCCGTACAGACCCGCCCCGACGAGCTTTGGCCACACCTCACGCTCGATCGAGACGTTGCGGCCCGGCTCCACCAGCTCGAGGATCTCGCGCTCGAGCACGTAGGCGCCGGCGCTGATCAGGTTGGTGTCGATCGCATCCGAGGAGGGCTTCTCCACGAAATCCGCAACCGAGCGGTCGTCGTGCAGCCGAACGAGCCCGTAGGCGCTTGGGTCCTCGACTCCCACCAGCGCAAGCGTTCCCTTGGCGCCGGTGCGCTCGTGTTGGGCGATCTGCTCGGTCAGGTCGATGTCGGTGAGCACGTCGCCGTTGAGCATCAGGAAGCGCTCGTCGAGCATCGACTCCGCGAACTTCAAGGCGCCCGCCGTGCCGCGCGGGTCTGGCTCCTCGACGAAGCGTAGGCGGATCCCGTAGGCCGAGCCGTCTCCCAGCACGTTGCGCACACTGGTGGCAAGGAAGCCGCAGGACATGATCACGTCGTCGATGCCGTGCGAGCACAGCCACTCGAGCATGTAGGAGATGAAGGGGCGGTCGACCAGCGGCACCACCGGCTTGGGAACCGTCGAGGTCAACGGCCGCAGCCGCGTGCCCTCGCCGCCAACCAGTATCACCGCCTGCATCAGTTCGTGCCGATCCCCTCGTAGGTGAGCCCGGCGGCGCGAACGGCACCGCTGTCAAGAGCATTGCGGCCGTCGATCACGATCCTGCCGGCCATCGCATCGGCCACCGCGCTCCAGTCGAGATCGGAGAACTCCGGCCACTCGGTCACGAGCACGGTGGCATCGGCGCCCTTCAGCGCCCCCATCGCCGAGTCGGCAAAGCTCAGCCCACCGATCAGCGCGCGCGCCTGCTCCTCGGCCACCGGGTCATAGGCGCTTACGATCGCGCCGTCGGCGCTCAGGCGGGCGGAGAGCACCAGCGAGGAGGCCTCGCGCATGTCATCGGTGTTGGGCTTGAAGGCCAGCCCGAGCAGCGCGATGCGCTTGCCGACCAAACTACCCAGATGCTTCTGGAGCTTTGCGATGACACGGCGCTTTTGCAGCTCGTTGACCTCGATCACCGCCGTCAGCAGCTGGAAGTGATAGCCGGAGTTACCGGCCAACTGCTTGAGCGCGTCGACGTCCTTGGGGAAGCAGCTGCCGCCGAAGCCGATCCCGGCCTGTAGGAACTTCGGGCCGATCCGCCCGTCCAAGCCCATTCCGCGAGCGACCTCGATCACATCGGCGCCGGTCTCCTCGCAGACGTTGGCGATCTCGTTGATGAAGGAGATCTTCGTCGCCAGGAAAGCGTTGGAGGCAAGCTTGACCATCTCGGCGCTGGCGATGTCGGTGCGCACGAGCGGCGCCTGTAGCGGCGAGTAGAGCTCGACGACAGCATCGCCCGCCCAGTCGCCCTCGTCGCCGACGACGACGCGGTCGGGACCCATGAAGTCCTTGACCGCCGAGCCCTCCTTGAGGAACTCAGGACAGGAGACGTAGCGCAACCCGTCCTTGCCGCGCTCGCCGAGGATGCGTCTGATGGCGGCACCTGTCCCGCACGGCACCGTGGACTTCATCACGAGCGCGTGATCCTCGGAGGCCGGCATCGCGTCCACGACGGCGTGCACCGCTGAGAGATCGGCGTCGCCGGAATAGGTGGGCGGAGTGCCGACCGCGACGAACAGCAGCCGCGCGCGCTCCAGCGCGTCGGCCAGCTCTGTGGAGAAGTGCAGGCGGCCGGAATGCTTGACCAGCAGCTCTTCCAGCCCAGGCTCATAGATCGGAACCTCGCCGCGGCGCAGGCGCTCCACCTTCTCGGCGTCGATATCGACGCACCAGACCTCGCTGCCCAGCTCGGCGAAGCCGGCGGCGGTGACCAGACCGACATAGCCGGTGCCGATCACACCGATCGGTGCTCGTTCAGTGCTCATGCGCGAGGGAGACTAGCCAGCGACCGACAGGAATGCCTCGCAGCGCTTGGCATCGCGCAACGCGCGGGCCTTCTCCTCGCTGCCATCCTGCGCGCGCTCTGCGGCCGTCTGAGCTTCGGAGAGGCGCTCTTGCAGGCGCTCGCGATCAAGCGCATCGGGCGCTATCGCCTCCTCGACCAACAGCAGGGCGCGATTCTCGGAGAACTGCAAGTAGCCCTCGGCCTGCGCGAAGCGCACGATCTCGCTCTCTGAGCGGTACAGCCTCAGCTCAGTCGGTTCGAGCTGTGCGAGCACAGGCTCGTGCCCGGCGAGCACTCCGATCGAGCCGATCGTCGTGCGTGTCGAGATCATCTCCACTTCCTCGTTGAAAACCTCCCCCTCGGGGGTGAGGACTTCGACCGGGAACTTGGCGTGCGCCACGTCAGTTACCCGCGTCCGCCACTACATCCTCGATGGTGCCCTTTAGAAAGAAGGCGCGCTCGGGGACGTCGTCGTGCTTGCCGTCGATGATCTCCTGGAAGCCGCGAATCGTCTCGGCGATCGGCACATACGCGCCGGGGGTGCCGGTGAACTGTTCGGCGACATTGAACGGCTGGGAGAGGAAACGCTCGATCTTCCGCGCCCGCTGGACGATCAGCTTGTCCTCGTCTGAGAGCTCGTCGATGCCGAGGATCGCGATGATGTCCTGCAGCTCCTTGTAGCGCTGCAGGATCTCCTTGACCTGGTTGGCCACGCGGAAGTGGTCATCGCCGAGAATGTCGGCCTTGAGGATCGTCGAGGTGGAGTCCAGCGGATCGACCGCCGGGTAGATGCCCTTCTCGGAGATCGCTCGCGAGAGCACGGTGGTGGCGTTCAGGTGCGCGAACACCGACGCCGGCGCCGGGTCGGTGAGATCGTCGGCCGGCACGTAGATCGCCTGCACCGACGTGACGGAGCCCTGCCTGGTGGAGGAGATGCGCTCCTGCAGCTGGCCCATCTCGGTCTCAAGCGTCGGCTGGTAGCCCACCTGCGAGGGCATGCGCCCCAGCAGCGCCGAGACCTCCGAGCCCGCCTGCACGAACCGGAAGATGTTGTCGATGAACAGCAGCACGTCCTGACCCTGCTCGCGGAAGTACTCCGCCATGGTCAGGCCCGACAGCGCGACGCGCATGCGCGCGC
>JBOGXY010000144.1:0-13061 GCA_050696495.1 Solirubrobacteraceae bacterium | reverse complement strand
CCCGCCGGCCACGCGTGGCGCAGGCGGGCGCGCGGCGATGAGCGACTGCGCAGTCGCGTATGTCCCGGTTCTGCACGAGGGATACCGGCGCTTCATCGAGCGCCATGGGGCGGGCGTGCCGCTGTATCTGATCGGCCCTGAGCTCTACGAGGACTATCGCCCGCTGGCCAAGGACATCCGCGCTTTGCCGGCAGAGCTTGCGGCGCAGTCGATCGAGGCGTGGGGCGTGTGCTCGCGGGTGTCGGCGCTCGACGCGGCCGGCGCGGGAGAGCTGGCGGCCGGCGCGCCGCGGATCGCGATGCCGGCCGAGGACGTCAGCTACCGAGTAGCCGAGCGCTTCTTCGAGCGCTGCGAGGTCTTCTACGACACGGTGTTCCTGCGCTGGGACAAGACGAAGACGACACAGCTGCTCGAGCCCCGCGCGCGGCCGTTGGTCGACTCGCAGGAGCTGGCGGCGGCGTTTGGAGACGATGTCGCCGAGCTGGCCGCGGCCGCGTCGCAGGCCGCCGGTGAGAGCATCGACTGGTGGCGCCAGGTGGGCGCCGCGCTGCGCCTGGCCGACGGCGAGTTGCTACGCGCCACGAATGTCCACAGCCCGCATCCGCTCAGCCCCTACGCCGTCGGAGACCCGCGCGCGAACCTCCACAAGGGCGTGGGTTTGGAGATGTCCACCGCAACGCACGCGGAGGCCTCATTGATCGCACGGGCGGCGCGTGAAGGCAGGGCGACGGAGGGTTCTGTCATGTTCGTCAGCGACTTCCCCTGCCCTCCCTGCGCCAAGCTGATCGCGGGCGCGGGTATAGCCAGGCTCTATTACGTGGAGGGTTACGCCGTGCTCGACGGCCAGGACGTGCTGGAGGGCGCCGGCGTGGAGATCGTGCAGGTCGTGTGATGCAATGACAAGATCATCGTGTCATAGGGTGATGTGATGATACTATCATTACATCATGGAGGCGCACGTCTACCGAACACCCACGCTCGACCCAATCGAGAATGAGGTCCTGCGCTTGATCGACGACTTGCGCGAGGATCTTCGCCATCGCGTTGCTCAGCCGCGCCGTTGGATTGGAACGCTGCGCAAGATGGCCTTTGCGCGAGCGGTTCAGGGCTCAAACAGCATTGAGGGATACAACGCGAGCCTCGATGACGTTGCCGCCGCGGTCGAGGATGAGCCCACTCTCGACGCCAACCAGGAGACACAACTCGCGCTTGCCGGCTACAGAGACGCGATGACCTATGTGCTTCAGATCGCAGATGATAAGGACGCAACGATTGACGAGGGAATGATCAAGGCTTTGCACTTCATGATGCTCAGGCACGACCTCGCCAAGAGTCCTGGTCGTTGGCGGCCCGGTTACATCGGCGTCAGGGATGAGGGAACTGGCGAGATCGTCTACGAGGGTCCGTCCGCCGACTCGATTCCGGGCTTGATCGATTCGATGCTCCAAGTGCTCTCGGAGGACACCCCCACGCTCGTGAAAGCGGCGATGGCACACCTCAACCTGGTCATGATCCACCCGTTCCGTGACGGCAACGGTCGCATGGCCAGGTGCCTGCAAACACTGGTGATCGCGCGCGGTCGGATCGATGCGCCGGTGCTCTCGAGCGTCGAGGAGTATCTGGGCCGCAACACTCGCTCCTACTACGACGCCCTGGCTGAGGTCGGACAGGGCGCCTGGCACCCCGATAACAACGCCCGCCCGTGGATCAGGTTCATGCTCACAGCGCACTACCGTCAAGCCAAGACGCACCTACGCCGCATCCAGGAGATAGAGCGACTCTACTCGGAGTGCTCCGAGTTGGCGTCTCGACAAAGCCTTTCCGACCGCTGCGCCGCCGGGCTCTCAGAGGTGGCGCTTGGCCTGAGACTGCGACGAACTTCCTACATGTCCGTCGTCAAGACGTCAACGGGCGAGGAAATCTCCGAGCTGACCGCGACACGCGACCTGCAGGCGATGGTAAGAGCCGGCTTGCTCACGCCCCGCGGGGAGACTCGCGGCCGCTATTACGTAGCTGCGCCGTCAACCTCTGGGTTGCAGGAGGCCATCCGCGCGAGCCGACCGCCGCAGAACGAGTACGACCCGTTCGTCCTCGCGGCCAAAGAACTTCAGCTGTCGCTCAACGCGTCGTGAAGGTGAAGATGCACCCGAGCGGGCGGTGGTTCTCCGGTGGTACACTTATCCGGTGGCCACCGTACATCCGCGCATTCAGGTAACTGAGGACCCCGAGCTCTCGCAGGCACTCGCGGTTGCGGCTCCGCATCTGCCGCCGGGGCTCTCGCGCTCACGCCAAGTGCGCGAACTGGCGATCGCTGGCGCTCATCAGCTTGCCGAGCAGCCTTATACGGAGGAACGCCGACAGGAACTGCTCGACCGCTTGGCCTCGCACTTTGAACACCCCGAGACAGCACCGTGGGACTGGGAGGTCCTACGTGACGTCAAGCGAGACGCCTGGCGATTCGGATAACAACCCAGACTGGGGCCGGCTTGCCCTCGTGATCGACACCTCCGCGTGGATGCGAGCCGACCATCCGCGGGTGAGCGATCGCTGGAGCTACGCCATGCGAACCGGGCGACTACGGGTCAGCACCATGGTAAGGCTGGAGATCCTCTATGCGGCGCGCGACGGCAAGCACTTCGACGCGAGCATGGAAGAACTCTCCGCTTTGGTTGCCGCCCCTCTCACGCGTTCGGTAATACGGGCGGCGGAAGTGGGCATGAGAGTCCTTGCGCATCGCTCGGCCGGCGCCCATCGCATTCCGCTAACCGACTACCTGACCGCCGCCGCGGCGCAGGAGACGGGCGCGGCGGTGTTGCACTACGACCACGACTACGACACGCTCGCCGAAGTAATGGAGTTCGAGTCGATCTGGCTGGCTGAGCCCGGATCGCTGCCGTGAGCGAAATGCTCAGCGCGTCTGGGTGACCTGGGTGGTCAGTTTGACCCTCGGTTCGCCCGAGCCGATCTTGGTGGCGCGCACCTTGAACTGAAGCGTGCCCTTGACGAGGCTCGAGAGCTTCAGCACCAGGAAGGTGGAGCCGTGGCGGGTGATCACCTTCAGTTTGTGCGCCTTCGAGGACACCGCGACGGTCTTGCCTTTGCGCACGATGTGAAGCCCGGAGATCGTGAAGGAGTCGAGCGGGCTTGCCCAGGAGAGAGTCAGCTGCGCCGAGTGGGCTTTGGCGGCGATCGCCACCGAGTGCGCCTTGCTCACGCCGACCTTCGTGAAGGTGTCTTTGAAGGAGGAGGCCGGCGTCTGGCAGGTCAGGGTCGTGCCGACTTCGTTGACGACCGACTGCAGGTTGGAGGAGCAAAAACGAGCTGAAGTGCCGCCGAACACGAGCGCGCCAAGTAATTGGACGAATTGCTGACTACCGGCGTCGAGCCGTCCGCTTCCGCGCCGCTGCCTTGAGCCGGTCGGCGTTGCGGCCGATCACCTACGGATGGCCAACTCGACAGTTCGTACGATTCGCCTTCGCTGGCACGGCCGTTGCAGCGTTTGCGGCGACGATCTGCCCGCCGGCGAGCGGGCGCGCTGGGACGGGCGCAGCCGGACCGCGACCTGTCTGACCTGTGCGGCCTGGGCGCCGTATCTGGTCGACGATCCGACGAGCAAGCTGACGAGCTCCGGCCAGCCGCTCGCGCGCGTGCCTGCGGAGATCGGCGTCGCCGGCGCGAGCGCCCTGCGCGAGCACAGCCGCCGGCGGGAAGCCCGTGAGCGACGTGCGCGTGAGGGCGCGGGAATCGTGGGCGTGTGGTGGGTGCGCCTGAAGGGCGATCCGTTATCGACACATTGGTGGAAGCAGGGCGGCGAGGGCGAGGTCAAGATCGCCCGGCGCCTGGCCGACCTGCTCGACGGCAGCGGCGTGCACCTGCTGCACGATCGGCGCATGCCCGGCCGTGGCAGGGCGAACATCGACCACATTGCCGTGGGCCCGGGCGGGATCACCGTGATCGACGCCAAGACCGTCAAGGGCAAGGTGCGAGTGGAGTCGACGGGCGGCCTGTTCGGCCCGCGACGGAGGCAGTTGCGTGTGAAGGGCCGTGACCGCAGCCGCTTGGTGTACGGCGTGCGTGCCCAGGCGGAGGCGGTACGGGCGGTGCTGGCCCAGCGGGACATCGCGATCGACGTGCGCTGCGCCTTGTGTTTCGCAAGCGTCGAGGGCCTGCCGTGGTTTCGGCGGTTGGAGGTCGAGGGCGTGCCGATCGACGGGGCGCGGCGGGTGGCAAAGCTGGCGGCCCGGCCGGGGACCCACACCGAGCAGGAGGTCGATCGGATCGTGCGATTGCTAGCGGCGGTGTTGCCGGCGGCGTAGGGACAGCCTGGGGGCTAGATATACGGAAGTCGATATATCGCTTTGTGTATACTGCCGGTATGGAGATTGCCCAGATTCTCAAGGATGCTCGTCGATCGGCAGGAGTAACTCAAAGTGACCTGGCGCAGCGCGCAGGCACGACACAACCGGCGATAGCCGCCTACGAGGCCGGCCGGCGCACGCCGAGCATTGCCACGTTGCGGCGGTTGTTGGATGCCAGCGATCACGACCTGGAGTTGGCGGCACGTCCACGGATACGTCGCGGGGCCGCGACTCTAAGCGCTCTCGCGCCAGAGATCGAAGGCGATCTTCAGCAAGGGCGCGAGCGCGACGCCTTGCGACTCATATTTGGATTCGCCGATGACTTCCGCGGCTCATCGCAGGCCGGCAAGCGCGAGCTGCTTCGCGAAGAGCCGCCGTCAACCGGAGATAGAAGGTTCGACGCGGCACTGGCGGCAACCGGCGAGCACTTCGCCCGGGAGGCCGCGATAGCCCCACCGCCGTGGATCGACGGGCCAACACGCTTTGTCGAACCTTGGTGGTTTGTGGCGAGCTCGCCCGCGCTCGAGGCCTACGTGTTTGCCAACACGCCGGCTGTCTTCGCACGCCACGGAGTATTCATGGCACGAGAGGTGTTCGATCGTGCCTGAGAAGTTCACCCGCGCGAAGATCGTCGCCGCTCTGCAAGCCCTTGGCGATGAGCTGACCAGCAGAGAGGTGCACGGCCAGGTCTTCATCGTGGGCGGAGCCGCGATGGCACTGGCCTACTCAAACCGACGCGTAACGAGAGACATAGACGCGGTGTTCGAGCCGAAGGCCGTTATCTACGAGGCCGCCGAGAAGGTGGCCGAGAGCCTTGACCTGCCCGCGGATTGGCTCAACGACGCTGCGAAGTCCTTTATGCCCGGCCCCGATGAGAACCCACGCCCGGTACCTGAGATCAAGGGCATCGAGATCGCTACGGCCTCGCCACGCTACCTGCTCGCGATGAAGCTGATGGCGACGCGAATCGGCGAGGACGACGAGGACATCGAAGTGCTGTTGGGAGAGTGCAAGATCACTTGTCCAGAGGAAGCACTCGATTTGCTTGAGAGCGTGTATCCGACACGCGAGCCGCCGCTGAAGGCTCGACTGTTCTTGGAATCGTTGTTTTCACCGCCGGACGCCGGCACACGATCGCCGGCGGATTAAGTAGAACGTCCGGTGAGGATCAGCGGTAGGTACGCATGTCAGCGCCGTCGCCAGGGACCAATATTCCGAAGCGGATGGAGCAGATGAACAGACATATCCCAACCAGGCGCCTGTGGACGATCGCCGGACTTCTTGCGCTGGCCGCGAGTTGCGCGTTGGCCTCGACGGCAAGCGCGACGCTCGTGTACGTGAGGGGCGGCTTTCCCACCTCGCCACCGAAGCTGCCCGCGCCGGAATGGGTATGGTCGGCGCACAACGACGGCAGCGCTCACCTTCGACTGGCGCGCGGCAGCTCCCCGCACCTCTCACCCGACGGCAAGCTCGTCGCCTACGACTCCTTCGCCGGCGGCAAGACGAGACTGGCCGTGATCCCAACGAGCGGCGGCACACCGCGCGTGCTGATCGGCTCCGGCTGGCAGGACCAACCGACGCTCGCATGGTCGCCGGACTCAAAGACGCTCATCGCCGTGGTCGGAACCGAACTGGGCACAAAGCGGCTGGTGCGCATCGACGTGCAGTCGGGCAGAACGCTCGCCACGCTCGCCAGTGCCTACGACTTCTTCAGCGCCAGCTTCTCCCCCGACAGCTCACGCGTGGTCTATACGCGCGCTCCGAGCGTCAAGCTGAACACCGACCTGTTCGTCGTGACGCTGGCCACGGGCCACATAAGAGCCCTCACCAGCGGCGGTCGCAGCTCGGGCGCCGTCTGGGGCAAAGTGTGGATCGTGTTCTCGCGTTCGCGCAAGCCCGCTCGAGCCAACGACGCTCCCAAGCAGGACCTCTACCTGGTCAGGCCCGCCGGGACCGACCTGCGCAGATTGACCGTCACGCACCCCGGCTTCCTGCTCGCCGGCCTATTCCCTGTCGCCTGGTCCTCGAGCGCTAACAGACTGCTCGCCGAGTTCGGGGGCCAGGACACCAGCTACGCCGAGACCGTCAACCCACAAACCGGCCGTGTCCGCCGCGTCGGCACCGAATCCCAGGGCTTCGTCGGTTGGGCTCTCTCGCGCGACGGCCGGCAGATCCTCGCCACCACCGGCGGCCCCGAACCGAACGAAAGCAGCAACGTGGTCACTGTGCCCTACGGCGGCAACAAGCCGCGCGTGCTCGCGCGCCACGCGCACAATCCTGACTGGAACGCGTAGCGGCCCGAGAAATTTCTTTTCTTCTAAGGAAGTAATTCTACTGGTACAGTAGAAAGGGTGTTTGCAGAGGAAAACCGCACGTCAGCCATCTTGGCTGCCGCCCTAGACGGCACGGTCATCGACAGCCCCGCTGGAAAGCGGCCCGTCAACAGCGTCGTGGTACGCACACCCAACGACCGCACAACCGCGTTCGAGGTCGAGTGGGCCGGCGAGGGCTGGCCCCAAGACGTGCGTGCAGCGGCGAGGGGAGTGGGCGAGCCATGGCCGTCAAACGTCGTGCTGATCGCACGCGAACTGTCGCCCGGCGCGATCGCATGGCTGCGCGCACGCGGCGCCAACTGGGCCGACGAAACAGGGCAGGTACGAATACTCGGGCCGGAAGGGCTGGTCGTCATACGCGAACCGACACGGCCGAAAGAGGTGCGCGAGCGCCGGTGGGCGGGCTGGTCGCCCTCTGCTGTCGCGGTCGCCGAAGTCATCCTGGCACGAGAGGATCGAGCGCTCAGCGCAACCGAGTTGGCGACGAGCACCGGCTGGTCGATCCCGCAGAGCGCAAACGTACTGAGCGCTTTCGACGCGCAGGGCTGGACAGTCAAGCGCGGAGCGGCGCGGGGTCCAGGCGCCAGTCGGCGGCTAATCGACGCGGACGCACTGCTCGCGTCATGGTCGGCCGCGGTCGCGGCGGAGCGGCGCCCGACGCGACTTGCTCACCGCTCCAGCGGAGACCTGATGGGGTTCCTGCAAGACCAACTTGGCCCCGCTCTGGACAGCGCAGTCAGGTGGGCCGTGAGTGGATGGGCGGGGCTTGATCTAGCTGCACCATTCGCCTCGACCACACCCAACTTGCATATCTACATTGCAGAGAATCAGTTCGCCGGCCCGGTGAGTACCGCGATCGCGGAAACCGGCCTGCAGGAAGTCGAGGAAGGGGGTCGAGTGATCTTTTGGGCGACGAACGAGCACGTGCTCAAGCTGGCGCATCGGGCGCATGGCGTCCCGGTGGTAAGCGCACCGCGGCTATACGCGGATTTGTCCAAGTTGGGAGCGCGCGGCCAAGATGCAGCAGACCACGCCAGAGAGCAGCTCATCGACCCATTGCACCCCAGCCAGGCGCCCGATAATGGATGAGCAACGCTCACGGGGAGCTCGCGCCCTCGCTGAGCGTGCGCTCGTGCGGCTGCTGCACGAGTTGCATGACGATCACATTCGCCTGATCGTTCTCGGCGGCCTCGTGCCCGAGATTCTCGCCGCCGAAGACGACTCTGCGCCAGAGCACCTGGGCACGACCGACGTCGACATCCTTCTCATAACCCAAGTCGACCCGGCTACGAATCTTGGAGCTGTCGAGCGAGCACTCGAGCGCATTGCCTTCGAGCCCGACACAACCAGCGACGGGTGGCGATGGCGAGGACCGGTGGATGGAGCAACCGTAAAGATGGAGTTCCTCTGCGATCTACCCAATCACCGCGAGGGGGAGATCATCCAACCATCCGGATGTGCACGACTCGCGGCAGCGAACCTGCGCGGGCCCGGATATGTCGCACATGACTTCTCGCCCCACCCATTGACCGCACAGCTCGGCGACGGCAGGCCAGTCACCGTCAATGCCCACTTCGCGGGAATCGAGGGCTACCTTCTCAGCAAGTGCGTCGCGCTCCGAGCGCGGGCCGCAACCAAGGACTACTACGACCTCGTGTACGTGCTCATGCACAACAGCGCCGGCGGACCGGAGCAGGCAGCAAATCGCCTTCGAGAAGGCGGGCTGGCTGACGCACTGCCCTCACTGCAAACAACATTCGTAGAGGTCAGAGCGCGCTATATGCGCACGATCGACAGCGGTCCGGTCGGGTATGCCGAGCAGGCACTCGAAGTTGAGCCCAGCGCCGACATTGCGCAGCTGCGAGCCGACGCAGTCGATGTCGTGCAACGGTTTTTTGCGGCGCTCGAAATATCAAGCTGACGCCCCGCCCACCGGTAGCTCGACCTCGCCACGAACGCCGTCCTCTTCTGCGAAGCTTGCGGCGATGTCCGGGCGAATCGTCCTCTTCGGAGCAACCGGCTACACCGGCGAGCTGACAGCGCGCGCATTGGTGGACGCCGGGGCGGAGGTCGCCGGCAAGGTCGTGCTCGCCGCTCGTAGCGAAGCGCGTGTGCGCGCGCTTGCCGAGGAGCTCGGTGGTCTGCAGTGGGGCGTGGCCGACGTCTCTGAACCGGGCTCTATCCGGGCGCTGCTCGAACGCGGCGACGTGCTCGTGAGCACGGTCGGACCGTTCAACCGCTGGGGACAGGCGGCTGTGGGAGCCGCCGTCGACGCCGGCGCGCACTATCTCGACTCCACCGGTGAGGGGCGCTTCATCAGAGAAGTGTTCGATCTCTACGGACCGCGCGCACAGGCGGCCGACTGCGGGCTGGTTACCGCCTTCGGCTATGACTGGGTGCCCGGCAACCTGGCGGGCGGACTGGCGCTCGCGCAGGCGGGCGAGGCGGCGAGCGCGCTGCGCATCGGCTATTTCGTGACCGGCGGGCCGATGGGGCCGAGTGCGCTCAGCGGGGGTACCCGCGCCTCGGCCGCGGGCGTGCTGCTCGACCGCGGCTTTGCCTTCCGTGAGGGGCGACTCACCGACGAGCGGACGGGCAAGCGGGTGCACCGCTTCGAGCTGAGCCCAGGCAAGCGCGCGAGCGCGCTGTCGGTGGGCTCCTCCGAGCACCTGGCGCTCCCCCGGTTGCAGCCCTCGCTGCAAGAGGTCGACGTCTACCTGGGCTGGTTCGGCCCGGCGACGCGGGCTTTTCAGGCAATCTCAGCCGGCCTGGCCGGCGTCACCCGCAGCGCGAGCGCAAAACGGCGCCTGGAGGCATTTGTGTCCCGCGTTGAGAAGGGCTCGAGCGGGGGACCTGACGCCCCAACGCGAGCGCGCGGCGGCTCGCTGGTGCTGGCTGAGGCCCTGAACGCCACCGGTAATCCGATTGCGGCCGTCCGCCTGGAAGGCGTCAACGGCTATGACTTCACGGCGCGCGTACTGGCTTGGGGAGCGCGCACGATCGCAGACGACGGCCTGCAGGGAACAGGCGCGCTCGGCCCGGTCGACGCATTTGGTCTCGACGTTCTTCAAGAGGGTTGTGCCGAGGCGGGAATTCGGCCGGCTGGGTGAGAGGGGGCGTGCCGCCGCGACAGCGTGCTACGCTGTGCGACATGAGGACCGTCACCCATCGCGAGATGCGCAACCAGAGCGGTGAGATCCTGCGTCACGTCGCCGGCGGCGAGACCATCCAGGTCACCAATAACGGCCGAGTAGCAGCGTTGATCGTGCCGCCGGGCGCCGATACGCTCGCGGATCTCGTATCCCGAGGTCAGGTGCGGGTGGCACCACAACCGACCTCCAGCTTGCGCTCTATCGTTCGACGCAAGAGCGCCGCCGACAGTCAGGCGATAGTGGCCGACGTCCGTGGCCGCTGGTGAGGATCAGCTATCTGGATACCTCGGCCGCGATGAAGCTCGTCATCGATGAGCCGCAATCGGAGGCGCTGAGCGCAGAGCTAGCCGAGCGCGACGATCGGCGACTGGTCTCCTCGTGGCTGCTGCACACCGAGATGCACTGCGCCGCGGGCCGCCACCCGCAAGACCTCGACATCGATGCCGTGCGGACCGTGCTCGATTCCGTGAGCCTGGTCGACCTAACGCGCGGAGATCTGCTCGCGGCCGGCACCCACGCGCCGCTGCGATCCAACGACGCCATCCACCTCGCCGTCGCGCTCAGGGTCGGCGCCGACGAGATCGTCACCTACGACGGGGAGCTGATCGAGCGGGCGAGCGCGGCCGGCTTGGCCGTGCTCTCACCGGGGTCCGACTCGTAAAGCCCGCTCGGGCCTGCCCCGAACCCGAGCCCTTCGCATGGCCAGGCCCAGATTCGAACTGGGGACACGACGATTGTCGTCGCGCGCTTGCTACCTGTGTGTGCGACTGCGGTCGAGCTCCTTGCCGAACGCGACCTCGACTGCCTGGGTCATAGTTGGCGCGAAACCGGCGAGGAGCGTCTCGGAGGCGAGCGGGCGCATCTGGTCGAGCGCGGCTCGCACGGCGGGCCAATCGGACTCGGGTCGGCCGGAGTCGTCGAATGGCTTCCAGATGAACTCCAGGAACATCTGCACGAAGGTCTGAGCGATGCGCTGGGCGTTGCGTTTGAGCTGGTCCATCGTCTCTAGCGCAGCCTCCAAGGGCACACCCAGAGAGACGAGTCGCTCGCCGGCCGCGAGCATGGTCGGACTGGGGACTTCGAAGCAATTCTCGTCGATCGGGAGCACGAGGCCGAGCTTCTGAGCCTTGGCGAGCAGCTTCGGGGAGACCTCGCCGCCAAGGCGTCTGACCAGGTCGGCGTGCTCGACGATCTCCGGCGCCTCGGTCTCGAAGGGAGCCATCAGAGAGCGCGTGAAGCCGAGCACCTCCTCGCCCGATCCGCGCGCTTGATCGAGCACATGGGCAATCGCGGCGAGGTTGAACCCCTGGGCTTGCATCTCGCGGATCAACTGCAGCCGAGCCATGTGCTCGGCGCCGTAGTAGCCGACCCTCCCCTGCACTTCCGGCGGCGGAATCAGCCCGCGCGACTGGTAGCTGCGCACGTTGCGCACGGTGAGCCCGGTCGTCTGGGCCAGCTCGTCGATCGTCAGCCGCTGCTCGCTCGGCGCCACCGCTTGCCGCCTGCTCTGCGTGTTCGCCATCCAACGATCGTATCCGATCCGATGGTACACAGTTCAATGTGACGTCGATTTATGTTACATTATCTAGAGTCATAGTATCGACCCAGCGGAGGTTGCGTGAGTCAACTGCGTGAACCGGGCAAAGCCGCCTCGACGCGAGGGTCGTGGTCGACTCTGATCGCGTGGGCGGTGGCGATCGCCGTACTCGCGTTGCTCGGCACGGGCGTAGCCGGACGGTTGGCGCCGATGTCCTTGGAAGTGCCGGGCACGCCCTCCTCGCGGGCCGAAGCGACACTGCGCGCCAAGTTCGGCAACACGATCCCGATGGCGATCCTCCTCAAGGGTCCATCCGCACAAGTTGAGGCCCAGGGGCGCCTGCTGGTGTCAAAGTTGCGAGGCGTCCGCCAGGTCCAGGTGCTCTCGCCGTGGGACCAGGTGAGCACGATGAGCTCGCTGCGCCCGCGGCCGGGCGCGGCCTTCGTGCTCGTGAACTACATCCGGCCGGCGAGTGGCGCGATGGCGGTGGTGCCAAGCACCGAAGCCATCCTCGCTCGAACCGTCCACACCCCGGTGCACAGTTATCTGACCGGCGTGGCGGTGATCGGACGCGCCCTCCAAGAGGCCACGATGTCCGACACCGTGCGGGCCGAGCTGATCGCGCTGCCGGTCTTGATCCTCGTGCTGCTGCTGGTCTTCCGCTCGCCGGTCGCGGCGGCGGTCCCACTCGCGATGGGTGGCGCCACCGTCATGGCCGGTCATGGGCTGCTGTGGCTGGCAAGCTTCGTGACCCCGATCAACTCGCTTGGGGTCGCGATCGCCGCGATGATGAGCCTTGCGCTCGGTGTCGACTATGCGCTGCTGATGGTCTCGCGCGTGCGCCAAGAGTTGGCCGACGGATGGGACTACGAGGACGCGGTGGCGATCGCCGCCAAGACGGCCGGGCGCACGATCGCCTCAGCCGGGGGCACGCTCGCGCTGACCATGCTCGCCGCGAGCGCTGTGGCTACGCCAGGCCTGCTGGGCCCCGTCGCGATCGGGGTCGTCATCTCCGGTCTTCTGAGCGTCGCCCTGGCGCTGAGCGCGATGCCGGCGCTGCTGCGTGTGCTCGGCCCGCGCCTGAACCGCTGGGAGATACGGCTTTCTCGCTCCGAGGGCACCGGCCGGCGCGGCGGTTTGGGCGCGCTCGCGGAACGCTTGATCGCCCATCCCGCGATCACGGTCCCACTGATCCTCGCCGGGATGCTGGCGCTGGCGGCCCCCGCCGGCGCGCTGCGCATGGGCCCGCCCGACGCCGCCGAGCTCCCCGCCTCCAGCCCGGCGCGCCAGGCGGTACGGATGGTGGAAAGCACGATCGGCGCCGGCTGGTCGGCGCCCTTCGTGATCGTCGCCAGCGCGCGCGACGGCGCGATCACCACCCCACAGCGCTTGCGGGCGCTGATGAAGTGGCAGGAACGGATCGCCCACGAGCCCGACGTCGCGGCGGTGCTCGGCCCCGCTTCGGTCGCGGGCGCGCGGAGCAAGCTCGCGCAAGCCCACGCTGCGCTCGTCTCCGCGCCCAAGCGCCTGGAAGGCGCACGGCGCGGGATCGCGGACCTGCGCTCGGGGCTAAATCGCGCCGGCAACGGGGCTGCCGAACTGCGCGGTGGGCTGGCCTCGGCCGCCGGCGGCGCAAGATCGCTCGGCGGCGGCGCCGAACGCGCCGAGGGCGGGGCGCGGC
>JBOGXY010000143.1:0-15162 GCA_050696495.1 Solirubrobacteraceae bacterium | reverse complement strand
CTTGGTGCGCACGAACACGAGCGTCAACCCCCGCTCGGGCTCGGAGAGCTCGGCCACCAGACGGCCGACCTTACCCTCATGGGAGACCGATACGAAGCGGTGCTCGACGGTGCCCTTACGCTCGGCCGAATGGGCGTGCACGTGACGGCGCGGGTTGGAGGTGTAGGCGGCGGCGACACGCCCCACCTCGCCCTCGAGCGTGGCAGAGAACAGGAGGGTTTGACGCTCGCGGGAGGTCATCTTCACGATGCGGTCAACTACTGGGCGAAAGCCCATGTCGAGCATGCGATCCGCCTCGTCGAGCACGAGTAGGCGAACCTGCTTCAGCGACACATCGCGGCGGTCTATCAAGTCGAGCAGGCGGCCGGGGGTAGCGACGAGGATGTGGGCGCGGGAAGCGATGCGAGCTTGCTTGACGATCCCCGCGCCGCCATAAACGGCGGCGATGGAGAGCGCACGGATGTGGGCAATGGGGCGTAGATCCTCGACGATCTGCAGCGCCAGCTCCCGTGTGGGTGCGAGCACAAGCGCGGAGGGCCGTGGGTCAGAGTCGCGCAGGCGCTCCACGAGCGGCACCCCGAAGGCGAGCGTCTTGCCCGAGCCGGTGGGTGACTGAGCAAGCACGTCGTGACCCGCCAGCACGTCGGGGATAACCATGCCCTGCACGGCGAATGGCGAGTCGATGCCACGCTGGGCAAGCTCGCGTGAGACGGCCTCGGACACACCGAGGTCGGCGAAAGATTCGGACTTCATGTTGTGGTGCTCCTTCATCGGCAACCCTGCGGTCGCCATACGGATGGAGATTCGACTGGCCCCATCCGTGCCTCGAGGGCACCAAACAAAGACAAGAACCTCGTGGATGACGATTGTCATCCGTGCGTTGCACCGTAGCAGGAAGTCCGCCGGCTCCTGAGCGCCGGGCGGTGGATGCCAGGCGTACTGGTTGTACGTCGAGCATCGCGTGTGGCGCATGGCGCGGCCGACCGGTGTTCAGGCGGCGAAGCCCTTCTGAGCTCGACGCTCTGGTGCGATACGAACCACATCCCAGGCGAGCCCCAAGGACTCAAGCGTTCGGATGACAAGCGCGGAGATGTCCACCTGACGCCAGGAGAAGCCGTGGTAGGCGGAAGTGGGGAAGGCGTGGTGATTGTTGTGCCACGCCTCGCCGAGCGACAGTGGGGCGAGCCAGGCGAGGTTGCGGGAGTGATCGCCCGTGTCGTAGCTGCGCCGGCCGAAGAAGTGGCAAAGGGAATTGATGGAGTAGGTGACATGGTGGAGCACGAGCATCCGCACCGCCCCGCCCCACAAGAGCCCTGTGAGGGCTGCGGTGAGGGTCCCGCCGATGGCGTACCCGAGGCCGAATGCCGCCGCCAGGCCCCCAATGGCCCACACGAAGAAGGTCTTGTCCACGAACGACACCACCGGATCTGAGACGAGATCGGGGGCGTAGCGTTCGCGGTGCCCGCGGGCGGTGTGGATGAACAGCCAGCCGACATGGGCGTGGCCGAGACCGCGCAGGATGCCCTTCAAGCCATTGCCGTGATCGACGTGGGGGCTGTGCGGATCTCCCTCGCGGTCGGAGAAGGCGTGATGCTTGCGGTGGTCGGCCACCCATGAGATCACTGGGCCCTCGATCGCCGCGGAGCCGAGCACGGCGAATACGAAGCGCAGCGTGCGGGAAGTCTTGAACGAGCGGTGGGTAAAAAGACGGTGAAAGCCCACCGTCACCCCCAGGCCGGTGAGGATGTACATGATCGCGAACACGAACAGGTCGGAGCGATGCAGCAAGCCGTCCCACAGTTGCCACCCAACGACGCCGAGAGCGACGATCGGGCCAACCGTGATGAGCCCCGTGAGGAAGCGATCGAGGTTCTCGAAAGCAACGGGCTGCACGTCCTCGGCGGTGGGGCCCTCGGAGGCGGGAGCTTCGATTTGAACGCCCTCCAGACTCGACGGATCGGCCGTGGGACGCTGGATAGAATCGGTGCTCATCTGTGTGCTCCCTGCTGGAAGGTAGCACGCCCGGGCGACGTGACGAGCCGCTACACCCTAGGTAACTACTCGCTTAAACACTTGCAAAACACTGGCCGGAGAGCCAATGCCGTTTGCCAAGACTAAAGCCTTGAGGCGGGAGCTTGCCCAGGCGCTCCCCGAGCGCGCATTCACCGTTCGCTTCTGGGACGGCACGGAGCTCCCGGCGACCAACGCTCACGCCGGCAACGGAAGCGCCGGCAACGGGAACCACGGACAGGGCCCCACGTTCACGGTGCGCTCGCCCAAGGCGGTGGCGTATATCGTGCGCGCCCCGGGCGAGCTGGGGCTCGGCAGGGCATACGTGGCGGGGGATCTCGAGGTGGACGACCTCGACCGTGTGATCGGGCTGATGGACACATTCGAGGAGCCCCACATCGACGCGGCGACGCGCGCGCGACTGGCACTGGCCGCCGTCAGGGCGTGCGGCCTGACGATCCCCCCACGTGCCCCCAAAGCCGAGTTGCACGCGAAAGGGCGCCGTCACAGCAAGGAGCGCGACGCGCAGGCGGTGCGCCACCACTACGACGTTTCGAACGACTTCTTCGAGCTGTTTCTCGACGAGTCGATGACCTACAGCTGCGCGATCTTCTCGCGCGGGGCGAGCACGCTGGAGGAGGCTCAGCGGGAGAAGCTCGACCTCGTCTGCCGCAAGCTCGCACTCAAAGACGGCGAGCGGGTGCTCGATGTCGGCTGCGGGTGGGGCGCGTTCGTGATTCACGCGGCGCGAGAGTATGGCGTGAATGCGGTCGGCATTACCCTGAGCCCACCCCAGGCAGAGTTGGCGCGACGACGAATCGCGCAAGCCGGTCTGAGCGACAGAGTCCAGGTGCGCGTGGCCGACTACCGCGACCTGCACGGCGAGCGCTACGACGCGATCGCCTCGATCGGCATGGTCGAGCACGTCGGCGAGAACCAGATCGACACCTACGCCAAGCAACTGCATAGCCTGCTCGGGCCGCAGGGGAGGCTGCTCAACCACGGGATCGCGCACCTGCCGCCCTACGACGGCTACCACGGCGACTTCACCCAACGCTATGTATTCCCCGACGGCGATCCTCAGCACCTCTCGCGGATCCAACTGGCGTTGGAGCGCGCCGGTTTCGTCACCGAGCATGTCGAGGAGTTCGGCCAGGACTACAGCGACACGCTTGGCGAGTGGGTCAAGCGCCTGGACGGAAACCTGGTGCGAGCCGAGCAGATCGCTGGGCCTGAGCGACTGCGAGTGTGGCGGTTGTATCTGAGATCGGCCCGCAACATCTTCGACACGCAGTTCGTGTCGATCTACCAAGTGCTGGCCAAACCGGCCACCGAGAAGGCGCCTGCCCGACCTATTCGAGGTTGGCCATGACGTGCTTGACAACCGTGTAGTCCTCCAGCGAATACACGCTCAAGTCCTTCCCGTACCCCGACTCCTTGAAGCCCCCGTGCGGCATCTCGCTCACCAGCGGGATGTGGTCGTTTATCCACACGCATCCGAAGCGCAGCGCCTTGCTCACCCGCAGCGCCCGTCCCACGTCGCGTGTCCACACCGACGATGCCAGCCCGTAGCGGGTGGCGTTGGCCCACTCGATCGCCTGCTGCTCGTCCGTGAAGCGCTGCACGGTGATCACCGGACCGAAGATCTCGTCACGGATCATCTCGTCGTCCTGGCCCAGACCCGCCACCACCGTGGGCTCCAGGTAGAAGCCCTCGCGTGGGGGCTCCGCCCCGCCGGTCACCACCTCGGCGTGCGTGGGGCGGCGCTCCAGGAACCCCTCCACCCGCTTTCGCTGACGCTCGGAGTTGACTGGGCCGAGCGTCGTGCCGGGTGCAAGGGTGTCGCCGATCAGGAGGCCGCGAGCCTGCTCTGAGAGGCCCGACACCACCTCGTCGTACACCTTCGCCCCCGCCAGCACGCGCGTGGCGGCGGTGCAGTCCTGACCGGCGTTGTAGTAGCCGGTGCCCGCGATGGTTTCCATCGCGCTTGCCATGTCCACGTCGTCGAACACCACGACCGGCGCCTTGCCGCCGAGCTCCAGGTGCACGCGCTTGAGCCTCTCGGCGGCGGTGCGCGCGACGTGCTTTCCGGTGGCCACCGAGCCGGTCAGCGAGATCATGTCGACGTCGGGGTGCTCCAGCAGCGCCTGCCCGGTCGGCTCGCCGGGACCCATCACCACGTTGAACACCCCCTTTGGGAGGATCTCGGCGGCGATCTGCGCCATCCGCACCGTCGTCACAGGCGTTGTCTCGGCGGGCTTGAGCACCACCGTGTTACCCGCCGCGAGCGCCGGGGCGATCTTCCAGATGGCCATCATCAATGGGTAGTTCCAGGGCGTGACCTGCCCGATCACACCAACTGCTTCGCGACGCGTAAAGGAGGTGTAGCCCTGCATGTACTCGCCGGCGGCTCTGCCCTCGAGCGTGCGCGCCGCGCCCGCGAAGAAGCGCAGGTTGTCGGCCATCACCGGCAGCTCGTCGTTCGTGACCGCGCCGATCGGCTTGCCGGCGTTGAGCGCCTCAAGTCGCGCGATCTCCTCGCCGTGCTCCTCCAGCGCATCGGCAAGCGCGAGCAACGCGATCGAACGTTCGGCGGGCGTCGTGTTCGACCAGCCGTCGAAGGCGCGCCGCGCCGCTCTGACGGCGAGATCGACGTCCTCGGCGCTGGACACGGGCGCGCGCCAGCACTCCTGTGCGGTGGCGGGATTGAGCACCGCCAGCGTCCGCCCGCCCGATCCCTCCACGGACTCGCCGTCGATGAAGTTGCGCAAGGTCTCGCTCATACAAGCTCCTTCAGGGCGTGCGACACGGCAGGGTGAACTATCTCCCCGGCGCGCACGTTCACGCCGGCGCGCAGGGCGAGGCTGCGCGCGAGCGCCTGCTCGACACCGCCGGCCAGCTCGAGCACGTAGGGAAGCGTGGCGTTGGTGAGCGCGTATGTGGAGGTGATCGGCACCGCGCCGGGCATGTTCGTGACGCAGTAGTGAGTGATCCCCTCGACCTCGAAGGTGGGATCGGAATGTGTGGTGGGACGCGAAGTCTCAAAGCACCCGCCCTGGTCGATCGAGACGTCGACGAGCACGGCATGGCGCTTCATCAGCGCAAGCTGCTTGCGCGAGATCACATGCGGCGCGCGACCGCCGTGCACGAGCACCGCTCCGATCACGAGGTCTGCCTGCCCCAGCATCTGCTCGATCGCAAGCGAGGAGGAGTAGACGGTGGAGGCGCGTCCGCCGAAGGCGACTTCAAGCTCGCGCAGACGGTCGATCGAGCGATCGAACACGAACACGTCGGCCTGCATCCCGATTGCGATGAAGGCGGCGTTCATGCCGACGACGCCGCCGCCGATCACGAGCACCGTCGCCGCGGCCACACCGGGCACGCCGCCGAGCAGGATGCCGCGACCGCCCAGCGGCTTCTCGAGCATGAACGCGCCTGCCTGCGTGGCGATCTTGCCGGCCACCTCGCTCATCGGTGCGAGCAGCGGCAGGCGCCCATCTGAGTCTTCGACCGTCTCATAAGCGATGCACGTCGCCCCCGAGCGGCGTAGCGCCTCCGCCAGCTCCGGCTCCGCCGCCAGGTGCAGGTAGGTGAAGAGGGTCTGCTCATCGCGCAAAAGCGCGACCTCACCGGCCTGTGGCTCCTTGACCTTGAGGATCAGATCGGCGCCGTCGAACACCGCGGGCGCGCCGTCCACCATCACCGCACCCTGGGCCGCAAACTCCTCGTCTGAGATCGCGCTGCCCTCGCCCGCGCCCGCCTGAACGAGCAGCTCGTGCCCGCGCGAGCACAGCTCGCGCACCCCGGCCGGCGTGATCGCCACCCGATACTCGTCGGGCTTTATCTCGCTCGGCACGCCGATCCTCATCGAGCCAGCTCCCGTGCGCGCAGCGCCAACCAGAACTCGATCCGGTCGCGGGCATTGGAGAAGTCGCGCCCGGTCAGCTGCTCGACACGCTTGATCCGGTAGCGCAGCGTGTGGCGATGGCAGTAGAGCGTCTGCGCCGCGCGCTCCCAGTGCCCGTTGTTCTCGATGAACACGTCCAGCGAGCGAAGCAGCTCGTCCCCGTACTCGCCCTCGTCCGCTTCGACGGGCCCGAGCACCGAGCGGGTGTAGGAGGCAAGCGCGTCGTCGTCCTGCAGCGAGAGCAGCAGCTGGAAGGCGCCGAGGTCGCGGTAGGAAGCGACGTCGGGGGCGCTGCCGTTTGCCAGTCGCACCGCTTCGAGCGCACAACGCGCCTCATGGAAGCTGCGCCTGAGCATGTGCGTCGGCGCCGGTCGCGAGGCCGCCGCGCGCACGTCGCCAAAGCGCTTGCGCAGCTCATCGCGCACCCGCCTGGCCAGCTCCACCGGCCGGTCCTCGGCGCCGGCCTCGCAATCGATCACCGCGCACAGCAGCCCGTTGCGCGTTGCGACAAGCGCGTGCGCCTCCAGGCGCTCGAGCAGCGACTCCAGCGTCGAGGCCGCCGCGCCCGGCTCGCGCAGCGCGAAGGCCAGCACGGCCGCCGATTCTCCTATCCCGAACGGGCGCAGGCGCGCCTGCAGCTCGTCGGGGTACAACCGCCCGGTCAGCGCCTCGGCCAGCACGTCGCCGGCCATGTTGCGCTGAAGCAGCTCGTAGCGCTCGTTGAGCAGCTGCGCGAACACGCGCTCGGTGACCGCGATGAACGGCAGGTCGTAAGGAACCTCGAACAGGGGAAAGCCGCGCTTGCGTGCCGCCCCGAGCATCGCCGCGGGGGTCTTCTTGTGCACGAACCCGGCGCCGAACCCAAGGCCCGCGATCTCGTGGTCTGCCAGCAGCTCGACGAACTCGCGCTGGAGCTTTGCGCCGGTGAGCTGCAGCCCGGTCGTGAGCAGCAGCTCGCCACCGCGCAACCACGGGGTGGGGTCGATCAGCTCGGTGGAGTGCACCCAGCGCACGCTGCGCCCGGCGCTCTCCTGCCCGGTTGCGAGTGTGAGGCCCAGCTCGTCGACCAGGCCTTCAACACTCAGCATGCGCTCGTCCTCCTCTTCCTCGGATCGCCCTAACGGCGGACGATCCGCTCCCACGCCTCGCTCAACACCGGCCGCAAGATCGCCTCTATCTCCTCGAACTGCTCGGAATCGGCGATCAGTGGCGGCGAGAGCTGGATGACCGGATCCCCCCTGTCATCCGTACGGCAGATCAAGCCACGCTCGTATAGAGCGCCCGAGAGATAGCCGCGCAACAGCTGCTCTGACTCCGCTGCGTTGAAGGTCTCCCTGCTCTCGCGATCCTTGACCAGCTCGATCGCGTGAAAGAAGCCGGCCCCGCGCACGTCGCCGACGATCTCAAGATCGCGCAGCCCCTCGAGCATCGCCCTGAACTCGCCCTCCTTGGCGAGCACGTGCTCGTTTATCCGCTCATTCTCCAGCACGTCGAGGTTGGCCATCGCCACCGCGCAGGCCATCGGGTGCCCACCGAAGGTGAAGCCGTGGTTGAAGATCGCGCGCGCGTGCAGGAACGGCTCTGCGACCTTGTCAGAGGCGATCACCGCACCCATCGGTGCGTAGGCGGAGGTCATGCCCTTGGCGAGCGTCATGATGTCCGGCTCAGCGTCGAAGCGCTGCGCGCCAAACCAGTGGCCCAGGCGCCCGAAGCCGCAGATCACCTCGTCGGAGATCAGCAGAACGTTGTGGCGATCGCAGATCTCGCGCACGCGCTGGAAATAACCGTCCTGGGGCACGAAGCAGCCGCCGCCGTTCTGCACCGGCTCGAGGATCACAGCGGCGACCGTGTGCGGGCCCTCAAAGAGAATCGCCTCCTCGATCGCGTCGGCCGCCCACAGCGGGTCTCGTTCTTCGGTCCAGCGGTATGAGTTGGTGTTGGCGACGTGGCGCCCGCCGGGTGTGAGCGGCTCGAAGGGCTCGCGCAGCGGCGGCAGACCCGTGGCGGTCAGAGCGCCCATCGAGGTGCCGTGGTAGGCCAGGTAGCGGGAGACGATCTTGTGCTTGCGCGACTCCCCGCAGGCCGTGTGGTAGGCCTTGGCGAGCTTCCAGGCCGACTCGACCGCCTCCGAGCCGCCGCTGACGAAGAACACGCGGTTGAGGTCACCCGGCGCCAGCTCGGCCAGCCGTGCGGCCAGCTCGATCGAGCGCGGGTGCGCGTAGCTCCAGTTGGTGTAGAAGCCAAGCGTCTTTGCCTGCTCGGCCGCCGCCTCTCCCAGCTCCGCGCGGCCGTGACCGACGTTGACGCAGTACAGCGCTGAGAGCCCGTCGAGGTAGCGCTTGCCGTGGCTGTCATAGACGTAGCAGCCCTCGCCGCGCTCGATGATCGGCACCTCCGCGTGGTCATAGGCACCCATGCGCGTGAAGTGCATCCACAGGTGGCGCTTGGCCAGTGCCTGCAGGTCATCCGTGACCGCGCGCTCTCCTGCTTGGATATCGACAGGCATAGACATCACGGACAACGGTAGCGCTCCCGATTGGCTCACACAATGAGCCGCGCGTTCAACAAGCCGTCCACGCGTTGTACTGAATGGACAACGAGCGTGAGACATCTTGGCGCTTGCGCACCTTGCGACTGCGCCGATCCGGTCTTACGCTCTTCGATTGTGACGATCGATACCGCCGCTAACGGGGAAGTGGTCGACAAGGGTCTGAAGAAAGACGCGATCGGCTACCTGTCGAACCTCGTAATCGGCGTCGCCTCGACAGCGCCCGCCTACTCGCTGGCCGCCACGCTCGGCTTCATCGTCGCCATCCAAGGTGTTGGAGTGCACGCGCCCGCCGTCCTGCTGGTCGCGTTCGTGCCGATGCTGCTGATCGCCGGCGCCTACCGCGGGCTGAACCGTGCCGACCCCGACGCGGGCACGACCTTCGCCTGGGTCACGCGCGCGCTCGGACCGGGGACGGGGTGGGTAAACGGCTGGGCGATCTTCCTCGCCGACGTGCTGGTGATGGCCTCGCTCGCGCAGATCGCCGGCATCTACACCTTCAAGCTGTTTGGGTTCACCGAACTCAGTGAATCGACGGCCGCCATCATCGCCGCCGCGGTCGTCTGGATCGCCGTGATGACCTGGATCTGCTACCGCGGCATCGAGCTCTCCGCCCGCATCCAGCAGATACTGCTCTCCGCCGAGATCGCGATCCTCGGCGCTTTCGCGATCGTCACCTTCGTCAAGGTCTACGCCAATCACCCGGCCGGCGCGTTCGAGCCGGCGCTTATCTGGTTCAACCCGTTCGCGATGGACTTCGGCGCGCTCGTAGACGGGGTGCTGCTCGGGCTGTTCATCTATTGGGGGTGGGACTCCGGTGTGGCGGTCAACGAGGAGTCAGAGGACGCCAACGAGGGACCCGGGCGCGCGGCTGTGATGTCGACGATCCTGCTCGTGCTGATCTACGTGATCGTCTCGGCCGCCGGCCAGGCCTACGGCGGCACGGCGCTTTTGACCAACGAAGCCAACCAGTCAGACGTGCTCAGCGTGCTCGGATCGAACGTGTTCGGCTCGCCCTGGGACAAGCTTTTGATCATCGCCGTGCTCACCTCGGCATCGGCCTCGACGCAGACGACGATCCTGCCGACCGCGCGCACAACGCTGTCGATGGCCTATTGGAAGTCGATTCCCAAGGCGTTCGGGAAAATCCACCCGCGCTACCTGACTCCCTCCTTCTCCACGCTGCTGATGGGCGCCGTCTCGATCGCCTGGACGGTCGTGATCCTCAACCTCTCAGAAAGCGCGCTGAGCGATTCGATCACCGCGATCGGCTTCCCGATCTGCTTCTACTACGGCTTCACCGGTATCGCCTGCGCGGTCTACTACCGCCACGAGCTGACCAACAGCGTTCGCGACTTCATTCTGCTCGGCCTGGCGCCGCTGATCGGCGGCCTGATGCTCTTCGGCGTGTTCGTCAAGGCGATGATTTTCTACGGCCACGCCGCCAACGTCGAATCAAAACCGATCCTCGGCGTCACGCTGCCGATCTGGATGGGCGTCGGCGGCCTTGCGATCGGCGTGATCCTGATGCTCGCCGCCCGCCCGGTCTTCCGCGACTACTTCGCGCGCAAGCTAGAAGTGGTCAAGCCGGGCCTGTTCGAGGAGCCCGTGGAGCACGCCCCGGCGCGCTTCTAGCTGCCTCAGCTGGTCCCTTTGACCGCGATTGTTGCGTGGATGGCGGCTCCGCGCTCGGTGAGCGTCCAGGCGTTGGGCTCGCCGCGTGTGTGGCCCTCGCCGCCGTTCTCGATCAGGCCGCAGCCGTGCAGGCGGCGCAGCAGCCGCGACATCTGGCCCTCGTCGGCGATGCCGGAGCTATCGGCGATAAAGCGGTTGGACGCCCCGGGGTCTGAAGCGATCGTGGACAGCACGCGCGCGGTGCGATAGGTGAAGCGGATCGGCAGCCCCCTGAACGGGTCGACGCCGTTACGCGGAAGCACGCGCGGCGCTGGGGGCGCGGGGCGCTCAAGCTCCTTGCGCGCAGCGGCGGGGCCGAGGAAGGGGAGGACGATCATCGCCATCAGCGGGCCCACCAGCTCCACGAGCGGCGGAGCGTCGCCGTCGGGCGGCGCGTCATCCGTGCGCTCGCCCACCGGGGGAGCCTCCGTCCCGGGGCGAGCAAGCAGGCGCGTGTGGATCACCGACAGCACCCCTCCGACGATTCCCTGCGCGGTGAGCGGCGGGGGATCCACGCTCGCACGCGCTTCGGCGCCTGTGCCCTTCAGGGTGCGGCCCTCGTCGACCGCCGCCGCGAGCGCGTCGAGCACGCGCCGGCGGCGCTCCAGCAGCACGGGGCCTGCGCGCGGGGCCTCGACCACGCACAGGCGCGCGAGGTCGGGGTCGGCGTCGAACTGCTCCAGCAGCAGCGCGAGGGCGGCTCGTATGCGTTGGCGCCAGCCCGATGTGCGCGTGTATACGGGCGCGAGCTGCTGTGCGAGCCGTTCGATCGCCTGATCAAACGCCGCCAGCAGGCAGTCTTCGCGATCGCTGAACAGCTCGTAGAAAGTACGCCGCGAGACGCCCGCCTGCTGGCATATGCGCCCGACCACGGCGGCCTCGAGCCCGCCCTCGGCGACGACTTCGCCGAGCGCAAGCAGCAGGCGCCGGCGCTGCATCTCGATCACCTGGGCGCCCTGACGCCCCCTCCCCTCGCCGGCTCCCTCGCCGCCGGGCGCCCCGGACGCATCCGCCGTGAGCCGGGCATGCTCGCTTGGAGGGAACATTGTCACCTACACCTCCGGCTCCTCCGGCCCCTGAGGTCTTGGATTGACAACAGCAACGGAGTCACCCCTATTTCTTGCTCTTGGCCTTATGCTTGTGCTTGGCCTTGGCATGCTTGGCGCAGCCGGTGGGGACGATCGGCGTCGTGGTCTTGATCGTGGCGCCGTTCTGCGCGATGAATAGGGTCGGCATCGTGAGTTTCTTGGTGGTGCAGAGGTTCCCGTTCGCTGCGAGGGCTGAGAACTTGCCTTGCGGCAACGTCAGTTCGAATGTCCCCACGGGGACGTCGGGGATCGTCTTGAACGTGCTGCTGGTGATACCGGCTTTGCTGATGAACGTCGAGCCGACGAGGTGCACGGTCGCGCCGTAGCCCTGTAGGACGATGATCAGGTCGGGGAACGCTTCGCCGCCGTGGCTGACGAAATACGCGGGGCCTGTCAACGCGACCGGCATCACCGGGGTAGTCGCGGTCGCGTGCCCCACGATCGACGCTCCCGGGCAGTTGGCGGGGTTCGCTTCGAATATTCTAGCGGGACACGCCTGTTGCAATGTCGTCAACCTTGACGGTAGTTGCTTTGGCAGGTCCACCTTGACCTTGGCGATGTTCGCGTCATAGGGTCCCGCGGGGTAGGCGAGTTTGACCGATAGGCTCGCACCCTTCGCCCTGGATGTTTTGCCGTTGGTCTTGGCGGTCAGGTGTGGTTTGAATGCGAGCACAGCACAGTTGGTGATCTGGAAGGGGACCGATAGTGCTTGGCTTGCGCCCCCGGTGCTTGAGAGGTTGCCGGTGATCGCCATCGGGCTGCAGTTGGTCGGGTTGAACGTGAAGTTGGGACGGTTGATCGTGACGTTCACGTGCTTGATCTGCAATGGGATGCCTTGCAGGATCTGCGGGATCTTGTAGGGGCCCGTGTTATCGCTGGTGATCGTGAGTGCTGCTGTGATCGGGTTCACTTCGATCTTCGCGCGTACCAGCACACAGTCACAGGGTCCTTCACCGAGATCAAACGGTCCTGCCTTCGCGGGGTTCACGATCGACAGTCCGTAGGGTGCTCCCTCGTACGGGCCGGTGATGTAGACCCTGCCGCCCTTCACGGCATATGGGTTTCCTCCCAGACCGACGCTGACTGTCGTTTCGCCGATCAGGCTGTTCGCTCCGCAGGTCCCTTGGGATGCTTGTGGTTCGGGGCACAGAGCGACGCTCGCCAGTGTCCCCAACAGGCCCGGGGGCATACGCAGTTGGATCGCTTGCAGGTTCTGCTGTCCATCTTCGCGGCTCATCGTCATCGTAAACGGCGTGAACGCGCCGGCTTGAATGTTCGTGGAACCGGTCGTCAACGATGGCGAGAACGGCAACGGGCTGGCACACGGGCTCCCGTTGGGACCGGACGTGATGTCGAACTTCGAGGAGGTATCGACCGCTGGTTCGCCAGACCACGGCGCGAACAATCCTTTCGTTTCATAGGACCCGCACGACGGTGGCGTCGACAAAGGCGCTCTGTCGCCACCAAAGAAATGCAGTTCGAGATCTTCAAAGGGTAGTTGCGGCGTGTTCGTAAACGTCGAAACCAACTGGCCGCTGACGGGGTCGGGCACAACCTCTCCGGGCAGCTTCACGAGCACACCCGACACGGGGTCTGTTGCGACGATGTACATCGCGATCAGCGACCCGAACGGGTTGGCGTTCTGCTCAGCCAGATACACCTCGCCTTCAAGCGCGTTGGGCAACAACGGCGTCTTGATCTTCACCGTCCCAACCTTCGACCCGTCAGGACACGACGGTTGATCGGGCGTGAAACGCAATTCTTCGCCATGACTATCGCCGGGAAGGAACCCAACCTGACTGTTAGAGCACGCTTCCAGGCCGTCCGCGCCACCCGGGTTGAGCGTCACACCCGCAGGCAACGTCACCGTCGTATCCCTCAACGTGGACTCCGCTATCCCCGTCGCGTTCAATGCCGCGTCCTGGGGCACATGCACGCCCACCGTCAACCCAGTAGGGGTGCTCCCGGCTGGAACGTCGGGCTTGACGCTGACCGTCGGTTCAAAGGGAAGATGGTTGCAGGCATTCAGGCCAGCCATCGGCTCGTTAGGATCGACCGGTCCCACGAACACACCCGGCTGCTGCCAGGAGTCCGCTTGCACGCTGGTCTGTAGCGGGCCCGTGCACGACGTCGGCAACGACAAGAACGGCGGCGGGTTGAGCGCTTCAAGGGGCTTGCATGGAAGTCCAGCTTCTTGTGCCACATTGTTTATGCAGCCCCAACCTCGCTGATTATCGTGTCGCGGATCTCCCGGCACGCCCCAGAACGTGACCTTGTTACCAAGGAATCCAGCAACCTGCGTGATGTTGTTAACACTTACCGTCACGCCGTAATCGCCGCCTGTGCGTACCGACGTGTCGAGGAACACGGGAGTGAACTGCACCAAAAAGCCAAAGCGTGCCGGCTCGCCCGCGCGCGGCACGAGATTGAATATGGGGACTCGAACAGTTCCGAGGTGTATGAAGTCCGGTTCGTTGATCGTTATAACGGCCACACCAACAGCTGTTCGCGACGGGCACTCATTCACGTTGGACGTGTTCGGAACCTTTCTTGCGAACTGGGCGTCGGTGCATTGAGGTAGCGGCGTGGGGTTGCCCACCAATCCAGGGGGTAGATCGAATCGCAGATCCTTCGTCATCGCACCCGCCGGCGTAGCTTCTTCGCCAGTCTGGTTGAGATTCAAAGTCGTCGTCAGCTGAAAAGGGTGCGAACCGGCTTGCCTGTCGCGCCCACCACCGGCTTCTTCGGCCACAAGACCGTACTCTTCGACTCCAAACTGGGTTTCGCCACCGACACGGACAGGCCGTCTCACGATGCTAGCGTTTGCGGCGCCACCACCAGACACGCCGGCTTCGTCTTCTTCGCCTGGCCTCAGGCCCGGCTGGCCTATGACGGAGACCCGCGCTTCAATAGTTTCAAATGGAGGCAGCGTTCCTTCGAATTTGCAGCTCACCGTCCTCGCCGATTCGAGACTGCAGCCCACCGGCCCGTCGTTGTCGTCTCGGTTAAGACCCGAGACGCCTTCGATCGCCACCGCCTTCAGACCGGGCGGCAATTCATCGGTGATCGACACAGGACTGTGAGCGCCGTCTATGTTTGCATCGCCGAGATTCTCTGCGGTCACAACGATCACCCCAGCAGACGCGCCAGCGGACTGCTCGCTCACGCTCAACTGTCCTGGCGCAGTGAATCCGAATTCTTCACTGTAGCGCGTGCCTATCGGCTTCAACTGCTTATACGCAAGAGCGCCGGTGAATGTCACGACATATTTGCTTTCGCTGCCCTGTGCTCCACCCGTCACTTCGACGTTACCGGCGCCGTAGAAGCCTTCCAGCCCCGATCTGACTTCACCCGCGCTCGCCGAGTCACCCAAGATGACGAACTGCGGTTCGCCTTTCGCGTTTTCGAATTCTCCCCTTTCGGTAGCAATCGGTTCAGAGAGAATAAATTCGCCACCGGTCGCGTTGACCGTGACTTCCTGCACCTCGTCTTTAGCCTTCTCGGGCTGCAGGTTCGACGGACGCGCACCGATCGTCACACCCCACCACGGTGACAGCGATTCCGCCCGCGAAGGAGCCGCACCAGCTCCCACCCCGATCGCAAACAGCCCTGCAAGCACCACACCGAGACTCGTGCTCTTGTTCAAACGCATCCCGATCACCGCTTGCCCTTCTTGATCGCATTCGCCCCACGAGATCGCCGGGTCCCATACCGTTTCCTTGCCAACCGCTCACAAACAGACCGCACGTGCCTTCCCTTCTTCTCCCGACACACCTTCAAAGCCCCGGCGAGCTTCTGCGCCCGAGTCTGACGGCGGCCATGAGATTCTCCCCGTAGGCGGCCATTAGAAGTCCCCACTGGTGGCCGCTAATTCTCCCCATGGGTGGCCATCGGAACTCCCCACTGTCCTGTCCAGGTGTAGTGCCTCCTGACGT
>JBOGXY010000142.1:0-12994 GCA_050696495.1 Solirubrobacteraceae bacterium | reverse complement strand
GAGTCCGCCTCGCCACACGCTTCGCAGCACTCGCCGCCAGCATCGCGCTCAACCACCACCTCGGCCGCCCCAGCCGATCCCTCGCCTGCTACACCGCCTAACGACCGTGGCACTACTCATCTAGAGTTAGGCGCGATGGACCCAACTCGCACAGCCGTGGGCACCTGGAGCGGCGGGCTCTTCATGCACTTCGGCGAGCCGCTTGAGGACGAGCGCCTGCAGGCGCTGCTGCGGCCCGGCGAAGGAATCGACACTGTCATGAGCGCCGACGCCTACGGCGCCGGCCAGGCCGACTCGCTGCTCGGCCGCGCGATCTCAGGCGTGGACCGCGAGGACTTCTGCCTAATCGGCGCCGTCGGGCACGACTTCTACGACGGCGAGCGCGAGGGCGCAAAGGGCTTTCCGCGCTTCACCGACCCGCGCCTGCGTAGCGCAAGCGAGCACGCCGAATACCTGCGGATGGCGACCGAGCTGAGCCTCGCGCGCATCGGCGCCGAGCACTTCGACCTGTTGCTGCTGCACAACCCCGACCGCGTCGGCTACACGGCTGAGAGCGTGTGGGAGGGCATGGCCGCGCTGCGCGAGCGCGGGCTGACCCGTCAACTCGGCGTCGCACCCGGACCCGCCAACGGCTTCACGCTCGACCTGATCGACTGCTTTGAGCGCCACGGCGAAGTGATCGACTGGGCGATGATCATCCTCAGCCCGATGGAGCCGTGGCCGGGCGAGATGGTGCTGGACGCCGCCGCCAAGCACGACGTGAAGCTGATCACCCGCGTGGTCGACTACGGCGGCGTCTTTCACGACGACGTCAAGCCGGGGCACAGCTTCGCCGAGTACGACCATCGCAAGTTCCGCCCGCAGGGTTGGGTCGAGCAAGGCGTCGAGAAGCTCGAGCGGATGCGTCCCTACGCCGAGCGTCACGGCCTGAGCACGCTGCAACTCGCCTGCCAGTGGAACCTCGCCCACCCCTCCGTGCGCTGCGTCGCGCCCACCCTGATCCAGGAGCAGGGCTCAGACCCCCGCCCGATCGAGGACAAGCGCGCCGATCTGGCCGCGCTGCCGGCCGAGAGCCTGCTCAGCGCCGCCGAGGTGGACGAGCTACGCGCAATCGGCGATAACAGCGGCTCGATGGCGCTGAAGGGCGCAAGCCTCGAACACGAGGGCGACCCAAAGGCCGACCGCTGGCCGCTTGACGACGACCTGCGCGAGCTGGCCTCCCGCTGGTCGATCGCCCCCGAGCGCGAGCTGGTCAAGGTCGGCTGAGCACGCAAATCCTCAAACAAGCTCGACAACGAGCAATCAGCTATGTCGCTCAGCGCCGCGACGCGTGTGAATGCCGCGACGCGTGGTCCTGTCGCCTATCCGCCGGCACAAGCCAACCGCCCAAACCGCCCAGCGTGCCGGCGCCGATGATCAAAGCGACCACCGCGCCGTGAGCCCCAAGCAGGTCGTGCGAGGCAAGTTCTCCTAGGCCCAAGCCAACCGGCACCGCCAAGAGAAGGAAGAATACAAAACGCCACATATGCATGACGTCAGGCTAGCACCTTCGATTGCGCGCCGGCAACTATCGCGCCAAGGACAAGGCCAATTGATCCGCCAACCAACCCACCTTGAGCGATGTCCTTTTTCCGGAGAACCGCAACAACTCCGCCCAATACACCGCCGATGGCGATGCCGCCGTTTGCTCCGGTGAACACGTCCAGATGTTCAGGGAGCACGCTGACTGCAGCCACCACGAGTGTTCGGACCGCGTCATTTTGGGAGGTCATACTCCCTTAATCCGTCTGTGGACGGTAAGCGGGACAAGTAGCCCCGCCTACCGAGACGGTGAGACCTACTTCCCCTGAAACCGCGGCGCGCGCTTGCCCAGGAACGCCGCGATGCCCTCCTTGGCGTCGGCGCTGGAGAACGCCGTGGCGAAACCGCCCTTCTCCGCCTCGATGCCCTCGTCGATCTCGCCGGCGCCTGACACTCGCTTGATCTGCTCCATCGCGATCGGCGCCTGAGACGCCAAACGCCTGGCCCAGGCGAGGGCCGTGTCGAGCAGCTCGTGGTCTGCCACCATCCGGTTGACCAGGCCCAGTTCGAACGCCTCTTCGGCCAGGATCGGATCGCCGACGAGGTTCATCTCCAAGGCCTTGTTCTCCCCCACCAGGCGCGGCAGACGCTGGGTGCCCCCGAAGCCGGGGATGATCCCGAGCTTGATCTCGGGCTGGCCGAAGATCGCCGAGCGCGCGGCGATGCGCACGTCGCAGGCCATCGCAAGCTCGCAGCCGCCGCCGAACGCTAGGCCGTTGACGGCCGCGATCGTCGCGATGCCCTCAGTGCCGAACTCGCGCAACAACGCGTGGGCGGCGTGTATCAGCTGCTCGCCGCCCTGCTCGTCCATCGAGGTGAACGCCTTGATGTCGGCGCCTGCGCTGAACAGGAACGGGTTCGACGAGGCGATCACGAGCGCGCGCACCGGCGGATCGGACTTCTTGACCCGCGCCCACACCTTGCCCAGGTCCTCGATCACGCTCGGGGCGATCGAGTTCATCTGACCGTTGGCAAGCCAGGCGATCGCAACGCCGTCTGAGCGCGTCTCGATCTTCACGACCTCTCCGGGCTGCTCGGCGTCGGGCTGGGGGTAGGCGTACAAACCCTGGCCCGTCTTCTGCCCAAGCCTGCCCTGGGCGACCATCCGCCGCACGATCGCGGGCGGCGCGAAGCGCTCGCCGTGGCGCTCGGCCGCGGCCTCCAGACGCGCCAAGACCGTGTCAAGACCCTCCACGTCCGCCTTCATGAACGGCGGCATCAGGCCCCGCCTGGGATCCAGGCCGGCACCGGCCATCATCCCGAAGTCGATGTCGCGGTGAGTGGCGACGCCCTCCTCAAGCACCAGGCACGCCTCAACCAGCGTCTTCAGACTGAGCAGCTCGACGATTTCCTCCACATTCGGCTGCTCATCGCCCTTCATATTGGCCTCGCCCTCGGGCGAGTAGACGCCGTCCCCACCTGTCTTGGCGCCAAGCTTGCCTTCAGCCACCAGCTTCTGCATGCCCTTGGGGACATAGAAGCGCTCCTCGCCGTAGGAGTCGGCGACGTGTTCGGCCACGTGCAGGACCGTGTCCAGACCGAGCAGGTTGACGAGGAAGTACGGGCCCATCGGCACTACGCCCGCCGCGCCGATGCCCTCGTCCATCGCCTTGATCGATAGTTTCTTCTCCTCCTGCTCGCGCCAGATCTCGCTCATCCCCGACATCAGGATGCGGTTGACGACAAAGCCGGGGACCTCCAGACAGGCGATCGGCTGCTTGCGGATCGCCTGGGCGAACGTCAAAGCGGCCGTGACCGTTTCCGGGCTCGTCTCCTCGCCCTCGATCACCTCGACCAGCGGCATCACCGAGGCCGGGTAGAAGTAGTGAAAGCCGACGACCTTGTCGGGGCGCAGCGTCGCTTCGCCGATCTCTGAGATCGACAGCGAAGACGTGTTCGATGCGAGGATCGCGTGGCCGGGCGTGCAGGCGTCCAGCTCGGCGAACACCGCCTGCTTGATCTCCATCCGCTCGGGGACGGCCTCGATCACGAAGTCCACATCGCCGAAGTCCTCATAGGAGGTCGTGCCCTTGATCAGCGCCAAGATGTCGGCCGTCTGCTCGACGGCCTGCTCGGGGGTGATCTTCCCCTTCTTGGCAAGCCTTGCGACCTGGCCCTCGGTGACCTTGCGCGCCTCGTCCAGGCCCGCTTGAACCAGGTCCTGGTTGATGTCCTTGAGCACGACCGGGAATCCGGCGGCCGCGATCGTCTGGGCGATCTGACCGCCCATCGTTCCCGCTCCCACTACGGCTGCCTTGAACACGAACATGCTCTGCTCCTTCTCGCTTTTGAGGTCCCGGCCGCCCGGGAGAGTAACCGAGCCGCTGCGCGGGTAGCGCATCGAGTGCAACGGCGGAGTGTTCGAGGGAGCGAGGAGGCAAAAAACCATGGGACATCGATTTGGATATAGGCGCTCTCGCGCGCGCCGTCGTTTGCGCCCCGATGGCCTTACCCGCGTAGCGGCGACGGTCTTGGTGCTCGCGCTTTGGAGCGCTCTTGCGGGTACGGCCGCGGCGGCCACAGCGCCGGCCGTCAGCACCGGCGGCGCGAGCAGCGTCAGCTTCGGCTCGGCGACGCTTGACGGGGCCGTCAACCCGCGCGGCAGCGACAGCTCCTACTACTTCCAATACGGGCCGACCAAGGCCTACGGGCTACAGACCGGCATTCTCGACGCGGGCGCGGGCACGAAAGCCGTGCATGTGGCGATCGCCCTTGCCGGGCTGCAGCCGCTCACCCAGTACCACTACCGGCTGGTCGCGATCAACAGCGGCGGCTTCGGCTTCGGCGGCGACAAAGCGTTCCGCACGACAAAGGTGCCGCTGTCATTCCCAGTGACCGACGCATCGCCGAACCCGGTGCTCTACGGCGACGCCGTGATCGTCCAAGGAGCGCTCGCAGGCACCGACAACGCGAACCGGCCCGTCGTATTGCAGGCCAACCCATTCCCTTACACCGCCGGCTTCGCCAACCTCGGCAACCCCCAACTGACGGGCACGAGCGGCAGCTTCTCCTTCCCCGTGCTTGGCCTAATCCAGGGCACAGAGTTCCGCGTGGTCACGACCACCAACCCGGCCGTCATCAGCCCCGTGGTGTTCGAGTCGGTCGACCTGCGCATCAAAGCGGCCGCGGGGCGCGTCGGGCCACGCGGCAAGGCGCTATTCCACGGCACCGTCTCACCGGCCGCCAACGGCACCGAAATCGCCGTGATGCGCACGGTTCACGGGCGCCAGGTGTTCGTCGCCGGCACCCGCCTGCGCCACGCCTCCACCAAGAGCTCGCGTTTCAGCCTGCTGGCCAAAGCCAAGCCCGGCAACATCTACCGCATCCTCGTGCACCTGCCGGGCGGCCCGCTCAGCTCCACCTACAGCGCTCCACTCTTCCTCCGGTAGGGAGCGTCCGCCCGGGGTCACGGCCGGGCGGGCAAGTGCGCCGTTCGCCACGGATTGGCGGGCGGCGCAACATTCCTAGCCGGAGGGGCCGTTGAACAACAGCCTTGGGGCCCGCGGCCACTCGTTCACTGGCCCAGTGAAGGAGGCCGTTCTCAGACGGCGGCCGGCTCCTCGACGCGGCGCGGCAACAGGGTTTCGCGTGCGATGACGAGGCGCTGGATCTGCGAGGTGCCCTCATACAGCTGCATGATCTTGGCGTCGCGGAACAGCTTCTCGACGGGGTACTCCTTGATGAAGCCGTAGCCGCCGTAGACCTGGACGGCTTCGGTGGCGGTCTTCATCGCCGTGTCGGCCGCGAAGCGCTTGGCGTGCGAGGAGACCAGGGTGTTGCGTTCGCCGCTGTCGAGCATCGTCGCGGACTTCCACGTGAGCAGGCGCGCGGCTTCGATCTCGGTGGCCATGTCGGCGATGATGAACTGGATCGCCTGGTGCATCGCGATCGGGACGCCGAACTGGACGCGTTCGCGCGAGTAGTCGGTGGCGAACTCGAACGCGGCGCGGGCGATGCCGGTGGCCATCGCCGCCACACCGGGACGGGTGCGGTCCAAGGTCATCATCGCGAGCTTGAAGCCGGCGTTCTCCTCACCGAGCAGGTTCTCCTCGGGTACCTCCACATCGTTGAAGGAGATCGTGGCGGTGTTCGAGGCCCGCTGGCCGAGCTTGTCCTCCTTCTTGTCGACCACGACACCCCAGTCGCGCTCGACCACGAAGGCGGAGATGCCGCGGTGGCCGGCCTCCTTGTCGGTCTTGGCGTAGACGGTGTAGTAGTCGGCGTAGCCGCCGTTGGTGATGAAGCACTTGGAGCCGTTGATGACGTACTTGTCGCCTTTCTTCACAGCGGTGGTGCGCATGCCCGAGACGTCCGAGCCCGCATCGGGCTCTGTCAAGCAGAAGGACGCTAGCTTGGGGGCTTCGGTCAGCATCCCCAGGTACTTCTTCTTTACCTCCTCAGAGCCGCCGAGGGCGATCGGGGCGGTGGCAAGGCCGTTGCAGCCAAGCGAGGTCTGGATGCCCGAGCAGCCCCAGGAGAGCTCCTCCTCGATCAGGCAGCCGTCGAGATAGCCTGCGCCGGGACCGCCGTACTGCTCCTCGATGTGGGTGTTCATCAGGCCGACGTCCCAGGCCTTCTTGATGATGTCTTCGGGCCACGTCCCGTCCTTGTCGTACTCCCAGGCGACCGGCCGGATCTCTTTCTCGGCGAAGTCGTGGGCCATCTCGCGGAGGTTCTTCTGCTCGTCTGTGAGCGTGAAATCGACCATGTCTGTGTTCTCTCCCGGGCGTGCGCGGTTATAGATTGACTAGTCAGTCAACAAGGGGCTCCCAAAGCGTAGCGGAGTAGGCCACAATCGTTGAATGTCTTCGCTTGCCTGGCTTGCGATCGTCGTCTTCCTGGTGATCGGGATCATCGCCACGATCAGCGACGGCGCCCATGAGAGGATCGGCTCCGACGGTCTGGCGCCGCCGCCGGAACCGACCGGCCCGCCGCCGGGCTCGCCGCTGGATCGTCAGCAGCGCGGTGAGGAGATCCGCCAGATGCTGCAGGCCCGCAGCGACCGCCAGGTGCGCAGGGGCGGCCTGCCGCTGGACATCGACGCCGAGATCGCGCTGCTGGAAGCGCCCGCCGGCGGCGAGGGCAAACACGACCACGAGCTTGTGCTCGAGGTACGCCAGCTGGTCACGGCCCGCAACGAACGGCGCGTGCGCGGCGGGCAGGAGCCGCTGGACGTGGAGGCCGAGGTGAAGCGCACGCTGGACGAGCTTGACCCCTGAGCAGCGCAACTGCGACACCGGGGCTGGTGTTCTTGGAGAGGTGGCCTCAGCTCCCAAGCTCAATCGGCGCGCTGCAACGCAAACTGCAGGACCGAGCGCGCACGCACCTAGCATCGGGTCGATGTGTCCCAGGCGACTACGCGCGATGCTGCCCGTGCTCGCCGTGTTCGCGCTGCTGCTGAGCGCAACCAGCGCACATGCGGCCGGCCGCACCCACGCCCACGCCGGCCGCGTGGTGACGGTCACGGCCGCGCTTCAGCGCCTGGAACGCTCCGGCGCGATCGCACACGCCACCTACCTGCAATACCAACACGCCTTTGCCACTGCCAAGAGCTCGCTTGGGCGGCTGTCCGGCACGCGCCGCGAAGAACTCGGCGTCGTGCTGGCCAACGTCGAAAGGATGGCGAACAAGGGGCAGCTGATCGTCTCGCGGCTGCCGGTCGTCTTTACGACCGTCGAACGCAACAGGCAGTTCTGGACGACACAGGCCCTGCCGGGCTCAAGCACGCGCATCAGCTTCGCCGGCAGCCGACTGGTTTGGGAGTACTACGCGGGACAAGGCGTTGAGATCCAGTGGCTGGGGACCTTCGGCGAGGCCAACGGCTACTACCTCTCCCACCAGACCACCGCGCTGCGCGAAGTCCTCGGCGAAGCGATCGCGCTGGCCACCCACCGCGCCGGCGGCATCGCCTGGGAGTACCTGTTCGAATTCGACGGCGGCGTGCCGCCTTGGTCGAGCGGGCTCTCGCAAGGCACGGCGCTGCAGGCCCTCTCACGCGCATACTCGCGCACGCACGAAGCGCAGTTCCTGGACGCGGCCAAGGAGGCGCTCGGGCTGTTCCGAACACGGCCGCCCTCGGGGGTGCTCGAACACCGGCCCGCCGGCTCGCACTACCTGGAGTACACCTACGCGCCGGGCGAGCGGATCCTCAACGGCTACATCCAGAGCCTGGTGGGCCTGTACGAATACGCCAAGCTGAGCGGCGACCCCGAAGGCCAAGCGCTGTTCGAAGCCGGCGATTCCAACGCTCGCGCGGAAACGCCCCGCTACGACACCGGCGCCTGGTCCTTATACGACCAGCACTCCGAATCGGATCTCTCCTACCACGAACTGCTGGCCGAATTCCTCGAACACCTGTGCGAGAGGACGAACACGGGTGAGCCGCTGGCGAGCGTGCACACGCCGATCCCCGGGGACGAGGTCTACTGCACGACAGCCAAGCACTTCCGCGAATACGTAAAGACTGCGCCCGTGATCGCATTGCTGACCCAGAACCTGCGCACAAGCCAGCGCGCCGGCGTGCAGATGAAGCTCTCGAAGGTCGCGAGCGTGAGCATGTCGATCTCGCTGGGGGGACACACCGTTTGGAGCAACTCGGCGACCGTCGAAGGCGGCAAGCCGCGGCTGTTGTGGGTCACGCCCTCCAAGCCCGGGACATACACAGTGGCGCTCAAAGCGCGCGACCTGGCCGGCAACGAAGCGAGCGCCACCGGCACGATCGTCGTGAGCAAGGCGGGGAAGGGCGCGCGTGCGAGTGTGGCTCGCGGCGCGACGGCCGGACCGTCGCCGCTAGCGCAGCGGCTTTCGCACCTTTGAAGCTGTCTACCCTGCTCTGCGGCGCGCGCGTCGGTTTCCGTCGAAATCGGGCAACCAAAGTGGCCATTTGCCTACTTTAGTTGTCAATCGTCTATTATATTTGGATGGATTTTCGCCACCCAATCAAGGTGGTCAGCGCCACGCTCGACGCCGACGTGCTTACGCTGCTCGCGCGCGCGGAAGTGGAGATGACAGGTCGCGAGATCCACAGACTCGCAGGCGTCGGATCTCAGCAGGGCATTCGCAACGCGGCGGAGCGGCTTGTGCGCGAAGGGATCGTATCCAGGCGCGCCGCGGGCAATGCATATCTGTACAGGCTAAATCGCGAGCATGTGGCGGCGTCGCCGATCGAAGCGTTGGCGTCGCTTCCTCGGCTTTTCATCGACAGGCTACGGTCGGCGATCAGCGGATGGGACCAACCACCGGTGTTCGCCGTTCTGTTCGGGTCCGTAGCCGCGGGCAGGTCGACATCTGCGAGCGATGTCGACCTGCTGGTGGTACGACCGCGCAACGTCGATCCGGACAAACTCCCCTGGACGCGTCAGATCACCATGCTGCAAGCCGATTCGACCGCGTGGAGCGGAAATGAGACAAAAGTCCTCGAATTCGCGGAGGAAGAGCTCGATGAGAAGAATGTCGATCCTCTTCTGCACGAAGCTCTAGAAGCCGGAATCGAGTTGTTCGGCTCGGCGCAGGAGCTCCTCACCTGTCGGCAAACAAGAGAGCGATGACGGCCAAGACGCGCAGGGCCGACTCGGCAACGATCGCGGGCCGCAGGAAGAAGGCCGAACAGTTCATGCGGGGGGCCGAGACGATCCGCGACCTTGCCGACGACGAGCACGATATCGGTGACGCATACGTCACTTTGTGCATCCACGCGGGAATCGCCGCGGCCGATGTAATCTGCTCGATCGCGCTCGGGACTTATGCGCAGGGCGAAGATCACCAGGCAGCCGTCGCGCATCTCGCGAAGGTGCGCCCTGACGGCGGCGATCTCGCGGACTCGCTGCGCACTCTGCTGACCATGAAGAGTCGCGCCGGCTATAGCCACGAGAACATCAACGCGACCGACCGCAAGCGCGCCAGACGCGCCTCCCAACGGCTTCTTGATGCCATGCGTGAGCGTCGTGTGGAAGGCAGCGGCTGAGAATGCGCTTTCGCTTCATACAATCGAGCCGTGCCGGCCGCCAAGTCGCAAACCTGGATCCTCACCGCCTCCCCTGAAAACCACGAAGCCACGCGCGAGCACGGCTTCTCGGTGATCGGGATCAAGGAGCGCAACCGGCCCCGGGCGCTGCAGATCGAGCCGGGCGACCGGATCGTGCTGTACCTGACCAAGGTGATGTCGTTCGCCGGCGCGATCCTCGTCACCGGCGAGATGTACGAGGACCGGGCGAAGATCTGGCCGGGCAAGCCGGGCAAAGCCGACGCCTACCCGTGGCGCTTCCCAACCGAGGCGGAGATCGTGCTCGAGCAGGACGAGTGGATAGCGGCCGAGACGCTCGCGACCAAGCTGGATCACATCAAGAAGTGGCCGGCCGAGCACTGGAAGCTCGCGTTCCAGGGACAGCTGCGGACCGTCTCAGAGCACGACGCGAAGCTGCTCGTCGAGCGCATGCGCGCGGCTGCCTCCACACACGCTTGACACCACTTGGTCAAGTTGGCCATGTGTGGCTAGAATTGGCTTATGTCCAGCTACACGATCGGCGAGGCCAAGACGCAGCTGTCCAAGCTCGTACACCAGGCAGAGGCGGGTGAGGAGGTCGTCGTGCGCCGTGGTCAGACACCGGTGGCGCGCATAGTCGCGATCACTGACGGCGAGGGAGAGGTCCGGCGAGTCCCGGGGCGCATGCGCGGTCGCATCAGCATGCGCGAGGACTTCGACGAATGGCCGCCGGACATCGCCCAGGCGCTCGGCATCGCCGATTGATGCGACTGCTGCTCGACGCGCACGCGCTCATCTGGTGGCTGGGTGCGGATCGGCGACTTTCCGCAAATGCGCGCAAGGCGATCGAAACCTCCGAGAGCGCACTCGTCGGAGCGGGCACACTCGTGGAGATCGCGATCAAGCGCTCACTTGGCAAGCTCGAAACAGGCGAGGACTGGGCCGAGCAGGCGCGGGCGGACGGTTTCGGCCTACTCGCGATCTCTTGGGCACACGTGAGCCGCCTGCAAGACCTCCCCTATCCGAAGATCGGTGGTCGCGACCATCGCGATCCGTTTGACCGCTTGCTGGCCGCTCAAGCACTGAGTGACGAAACGGCGGTCGTCACCTGCGATCCCGCCTTTACGGCGTACGGCGTGAGAGTCGTGTGGTGATAGGGAGTGAGACGTAAAAGTACGATGTAATCTTTGTGCTACGCTTACCTTGTGGCTACCAAGTCCGCCCCTTTCAGCATGCGCATCTCCAAAAGCATGGAGGAGCTTGTCGAGCGCGAGGCGCGGCGCACCGGGCGCAGCAAGGGAGCGATCGTGGAGGCCCTTGCCGACGAGGCGCTGCGCATGCGCCTGTTCCCCGGGGTCGCGTTTCGCGGAGCCGACTGGGAGCGGCGCGCGTGGGTGATCGGGACCGCGTTTGACGTGTGGCAAATCGTCGAGGCCCACCGGGACGTGGGCTCGGTGGGGCGAATGGCCGAGGACGGGACGCTCGGGGAGCATCAGATCAGGCTCGCGCTTGCTTACTACGAGCAGTTCCCGGATGAGATCGACGAAGCGATAGCCGAGAACAGGCAGCCTCTGGAGCAGCTCGAACGGGAGTTCCCGTTCATCGCCGTCAGCCGCGTCGAGGTCTGAGCGGCTCAGCCGCCAATCCACTTCGAAGCGTGCGGCTTTTCCTGGACGCTCATATCTCCTCGCGGCGCATCGCGGCGCCGCTGCGCGAGCAAGCTCATGACGTGCGCGTCGTCGCCGAGGAGCGCGAGCTCGATGGCCTCGGGGACGAGCAACTGCTCGAGCTGGCCGCAAGCGAGACGCGGGCGCTGATCACATTCGACGTCAAGGACTTCACGGTGATCGCCAGGCGCTGGGCCGAGGCCGGCCGGACACATGCAGGCATTGGCATAGTCGTCGGGCTTGTTGACCACGGCGATGTCGGCGCGGTACTCGATGTCCTGGCGCGCGAGCTGTCAGCACGCCCCGCGCAGGCGGACTGGGCAAACCTGACGCTGTTCATCGCCCGCGCAAGCTAAACCCGCGGGAGTCAGCGGTCATTACCGGGAGAATGACTTCAGCCGGGCGACAGCGGACTACCCGCCCCTCCCCCCGACTTTCAGGGCACCAGGCTCAACGCCTCCACGTGGGTCGGGCGCATCACGGCGAAGTGACGACGGTCGAGCGTCGCGAGCTTGTCCTCGCCGAGCCGCTCGACCAGAGCGAGCACGCTGGCGTCGACCACGCCGACCGGCTGGTCGTCATATTGCGCCTGAATCTCGCGGCAACGCGCGAGATCGGCCGCACACGTCTCAAGCCGGTAGGCGCCGGCGAGCAGATCCTCAAGGAAAGAGATCCAGGCCGCGGCGCCCAGCCGCTCGTGACACCAGTAGTCAAGCTCGGCCAGCACCAATATCGGCACCACGAGATCCTCTTCGGCCTCGCTCAGCAGCGCCGCACAGCGGTCGTGATCGGGATCGGCCGCATCGAGCGCCGCCAGCAGGGGACCGGTATCCAGGACGAGCGCCACTTACGACGGTCGATGCGCGATCGGCTCGCCGGTCAGCTCGGCGGCGGAGCGGCCGTCGCTCGACCTCGCGATGCCCAGACGAGGGCGGCGAGAGGAGTGCAGCGCCTTGGCCTTCTCATCGATGGCTTCGGCCATTACCGACGAAAGCGAGACGCCGCGTCTACGAGCCTCGGCCTCCAGCGTCTCAAGGGAGGCACGCTTCGCGGCAACTGTCGTCCGGCGCACAGCGATGCTCGATGCTTGATTCATGCTTCATGACTCTATCATTTCAGGCGCGCACTGGAGCGATGGCTGTCCCCGCCATCACCGCCCGTACCGCATCCCCACGCTCGGTCAGCGTCCACGCGTTCGCTTCGCCCTTGACGCGCCGGTCGACTGTGTTGCGCACCAAGCCGAGTTGCTCAAGGCGCGCGAGCAGCTTGGAGATCTGGCCCTGGTCGCGGATGCCGGCGGCCTCGCCCACCTCGCGGTTTGAGGGTTGCGGGCGCGACGAGCCGTTCGTGTCCGCGGGCTCGCACAGCTCGCCGACCGCCAGCAACACGCGCAGCGTGCGGTAGGTCAGGCGCATGTGCAGGTCTCGCAGCGGGTCGGCCGAGCGCGGGGCGCGGGGCCTGTCAATCGGCGGAGCGGGACGCTCCAGCTCGCGGCGGGCGGCCGACGGGCCGAGGTAGGGGAGCACCACCATCGCCACCAGCGAGCCGAGCATGTCGCTCAGCGGCGCGGGGTCGGGGTCGAGCAGACGCGCGTGTATGAGCGAGAACACGCCGCCGACGACGCCCTCCGCGCTCAGCGGCGGTGGCGGCTCACCGCGGGCGGCCGCCCCGCCGTCGCGCTCGATCGCGGCGGCCAGCTGGCGGCGACGGTGTTGCTGCCCGAGCTGATGCCGTTCGGTCTGTATGCCGAGCTGCGGCCCGAGAG